>JBJMNL010000187.1:0-14483 GCA_045804285.1 Gemmatimonadaceae bacterium | reverse complement strand
GCTGCGGCGGCGACCACGGGAGCTGCAGCTCGGCCGGGTCCGCAGCCTGGCGGGCAAGCGCCTCTCCTTCACCGGCTTCCTGAGCCGGCCGCGGAGCGAGGCGATCGCCGCGGCGAGAAAGGCGGGGGCGATCGTGCAATCGAAGCCGGGGCAGACGACGGACGTGCTGGTGCGCGGTCGGCCCAACGCGTTGCAGATCGCCGGCACGGACGGCGGCTCGAAGCTGATCGAGATCCGGCGCCTGGCCGCGAGGGGGCACCGGGTGACGGTGATCAGCGATGCGCAGTTCTGGAAGCTGGTCCAATCGACGTCGCCGCCGCGCGAGACGAGACGGGCCGAGGCGGGCAAGCGGCCCGGGCGTGAAGGCCGGCGGAGTGCGGGCCGTCCATCGAAGAAGCGCGAAGGGAGCTCGCGTCCGCTGGAGCGTCCGTAGCTGAGCTCGGGCGCCAGGTGGCCACACGCATCGACGATCGTCTGGGGAGTAGTCCCTTCCCGGAGCTCCGCGATGAACAAGCTCTTCGCCTTCCTCGGCGCGACCATCGGCGGTTACGCCGGCTGGGCTCTCGGCGCCCCCGTGGGCACGATGACCGCCTTCTCCCTGAGCATCGTCGGCACCGCCGCCGGCGTCTACGCCGGCCGCCGCGTCGCACGCCAGCTCGGCGCGTAACCGGCCGCCTGACGCCGCGCCGCGCCCGGCGGCTGCAGCTCCTGGAGATGCTCGGCGCGGAGCGGAACCGGCTCGCGCTGGCGGCGCCCGCGGTGCGGCGCGGCCTCCAGCGGCACGTCGCCTGGCTCGAGCGCGAGCTCGGGGCGGCCGACGCCGAGCTGCGCGCGGCCGTGCGCGCGAGCCCCGCCTGGCGCGCGCAGGACGCGCTCTACCGCAGCGTCGTCGGCGTCGGCCCCGTCACCGCGCTCACCCCCCTCGCCGACCTCCCCGAGCTCGGGCGGCTCAACCGGAAGCAGATCGCGGCGCTGGTCGGCGTTGCGCCGCGTGCGCGCGACTCGAGCACGCTGCGCGGCCGGCGCACCGTCTTCGGCGGGCAGGCGCCGGTGCGCGCGGTGCTCTACATGGCCGCCCTCGCGGCGAGCCGCCGCAACCCGGTGATCCGCGCCTTCTACCAGCGGCTCGTCGCCGCCGGCAAGCCGAAGAAGCTCGCGCTCACCGCGTGCATGCGGAAGTTGCTCACGATCCTCAACGCGATGGCCCGCAACAACACGCCGTGGCGCGCACCAGACGCCCTCACCACGGCTTGACAATCAAGACAGTTGCTAACGCGTCGGAGTTTGGCTGCGGCGTTTAGCCGTGATCAACTCAACCAAGCTGCTCCATCGTGCCGTCAGTTACAACTCCTCGTCAGGTCGCTGGCGGCGCGGAACCGTCGCTGCGTCCGCGACGACGGCGACGATAACTCCAGATCAAGACAGCCATAAGCAAGCCGGCGAAAAGGAAGCCGAGGCGCAGCTCATCACCACTCACCGAGATAATGAAATCGGTGTGTTGTTCCGGTGAATACTCGACTGGCGGTCCAGGAGGCTGAATCATGTGGCGCTCGGAGCCTTTTTTGTCGACCTGACGCCTAGAGTTCACCTGCAGAGCGCCGATTTGCCGGCGCGCCGTACTCGAATCTGGTACGCATCCGACGGGCGATCAACCTGTGCCGTCCGCTCTGGCAGGTACAACGCACGTTAGGTGGCAGGGTCCCGATGGTCGCGCGGCCGCCGCCAACGGACGAGCAGGGAGTCGACCAGCGCGTACGGCGCCAGCCCGGCAGCGAGCCCGCAGATCCGGATCAGGCGGGCGACCGTGCCGGGTGACCCGCCGGGCCCCATGAGCGCGACGTTGAGCATGGTGAACGGCAGCCAGACCACGTACATCGGGATGATGAGCACACGCAGCGGCGCGGCCGCCGCCGCGGCCGCGTTCGTGTGACCGGCGCGGTTCAGCGCTTCGACGATGAAGAACAGGGCCAGCGAAAGCAGGCCTAGGAGCAGAAACGGATGTCGGCGGATGGACAGCATGGTTCCTCTCGCGTCTCGATCCCGTAGTGTGCTGCCACCTTGTATCTACCACCGCGCTGATTCTGCAGTGAGAAGGGAGAGTGCGCCAGCCCGATCCACCTACGGTCCCGAGACCGAGCGTTAGCTGGGGCGGCGCACCCGCCGTCGTAAGGAGCCCGAACAGTTGCCCGGAGCCACCCCGTATCAGACAAGGCTGGGCCGAACGACGCACTCACTGCTCTCCCACACTCCGGCGGAGGCGTGATGGCCGAGACGTACGTAGGGATCGACGTGGCCAAGGCGGAGCTCGTGCTCGCGATGCGCCCGGGCCAGACGCACGCGCTGCTGCCCAACGACGCGGCCGGGCTGCCGGTCGCGGTCGCGACGGGCTTCCGAGCGAGAACGCGCACGCGCCCGACGAGCACCTGCACCTGGACAACGTCCGGCGCGGCGCCGTCGCCGCCGCGCGGCTCTATCGCGAGCTGGCGGCGGTCCGGCGCCGCTCGCGGGCGAGCCCGGCTCGGGCTGACGCGTTCGCCGCCGCCCCTGAGAACGCGACGGCCACCGCCATCCCGGCGACCGCGGCGACGGTCACGCCCCGTGGCGTGGCCCGCCCGCCGGCACACCCGCCGTCAGCTCCGGCGCCCCGGCGGCCGACACGCCGCACGTGGGGCAGTACTGGAAGAAGGCGTTCTTGCGGGACTGGCAGGCGGCGCAGTCGTCGAAGAGCGTCATCCCGCAGTGGACGCAGAAGTTGGCGGGCGCGCCGCCGGGGCCCGTCGCGATCGCACGCTCGCATCCCGGGCAGACGCCGGCGGTGATGCGGCGGAGCGCCTCCTCGTAGCCCAGGCTGCGGCGCCGCTCGCCCTCCGTCTGCCGCTCCACCTCCGCGCGGCGGGCGACGTACCGCCGCATCGCGCGGACGACGTAGACGCCGGCGATCGCGGTGGCGATCGCGCCGACGCCGTAGCGCACGTAGCCGCCGTAGCTCGGGAGGTACGGCACCAGCTCCACGAAGAACGCGAAGACGGCGAAGAGCACGAAGCCGCGCGCGAGCGGCCAATGCTGGCTCCGCCGCTTGCGGACGACCAGCCAGCCGGCGAGCAGGAGGAGCGGTAGCGTGAGGGCGAGGCGGAGGGCGAAGACGCGGAGCTCCTGGCGGAACCGCGCGCGCTCGTAGCGCCCGCGCGCGGCGTCGGCCAGCGCCATGCGCTCGCGCTCCTGCGCCTGGAGCCCCTGCGCGGTCGCCAGGAGCGCCGAGTCGAGCCGCTCCACCTCGGCCTGCGCCGCCCGCTCCCCGGCCTTGAGCTCGTCCAGCGCCTGCGTCCGCGCCAGCACCTCCGGGTCCTGGCGCGGGTCGGTCGTGGCGGTCCGCGTGGCGATCCAGTTCGTGAAGCTCTCCCGGCGCGCGCCGTAGGCATTGGCCGCCGCCGTGAGCCTCAGGCGCGCCCGCTCGGCGGCGGCGGTGCGGTCCCCGCGGAGCTGCTGAAGCGAGTCGCGCGTCCGATCGAGGCGGGCCACGCGCGCCGAGTCGAGGAACTGCTCGAGGGTGACGTGCTGCTCCACTCCCGGCAGGTCGGCGACGACCTTGCCGCCCAATCCGATGAGGAAGCCGGCGAAGAGGAGGGAAACCGCCCAGGTGGCGAGCTGGAACAGCTTCCCGGGGACGCGGAGGCTCTTGAGCATGGCGGGATCGGGGACGTGGAGACGGGGAGCGGGCGCTCCCCCGGGCCATAGACTGGGGCCCGTCGCGCGCCGTCACGGGTGGCCTGGGGCGCCGGCCCGACGACTCCATCCCGCCGGAAACGCACGCGCTCAGTCCGGGTCGCCACCGGCAGCAGACACGAGTGTCGCCTATGGCTCACGCAAGATCGCGAGCGGGCCGCACCGCTGAGCGGCCACCTGCCGGCGGAACGCGCTGTCCTCCAGGCACTCCGCCACGAGCACGCGATATTCCGTCTGTGTCCGCCTGTGTCCGCGCGCCCTCGGACTTCCCGTGCACCCGCGGGCGTCCGTGCCACTTGGTCCACCCCCGCCCCACATCCGCCCGCGCCGCGCTCTACATGGCGGCGCCGGTCGCCACCAAGCGCGACGCGGTGATCGGCGCGTTCTACCACCGACTGCTCGCCGCCGGGAAGCCCAAGAAGCTCGCGCTGGTGGCGTGCATGCGAAAGCTGCTCACGATGCTCGACGCGAGGGCGAAGACACGCCAGCGGTGGCAGGAGCGCCCCGCCGCCGCTTGACACGCGAGACAGTTGCTAACGTCCGAGCTCAGCTGCGAACGCTCCAACAATGCGGCCGCGCAGCGGCCGCGTACAGTAGCGCGTTCGTCAGCTGCAGCGCCTCGTTAGGCCGCGGGACCGACCTCACCGCTTCCGCAACCGCGCGGCGAGCGTCTGGACCCGCTCGTTGAGCTTCGGGTGCGCGACGAGGTCGAAGCGCGTCAACACCGTCGGGTCCGAAATCTCCTGGTCGGCCGCCAACTCGGCCGCCACGCACCGCGCCAGCGCCGGCCACTCGGCGCGCGCGATCGGCCCCCGCGGCCAGCCGTTGTTCCGCGCATCGATCCAGCCGTCCCAGAAGGCGAGCGCGATATGGAGCCGGCCGAGTTCCGGGGCCGTGCCCGTCGGGAACTGATGCTCGAGGCTGTCGAAGCGGCGCCCGATGACATCGTAGTTCGCCGCCTCGTGGGCCGCCGCGTCGGCGCGCAGCTCCTCGATCAGGGTGTCGCGCGCCGCGGCATAGGTCAACACATGCTCTCCCTCCAGAGAGGCCGGATCGCGGCCTAACGCCCGAGCTCAGCTGCAAGCTGCGGACACGTCCGGCAAACCGGAAGTGTGCGCAGAGTACGCCGCCGGCGGGGGCCGACCATGATGCCGGTCGTGCTTGTCAGCTGCCGAGTCCCGACGCATAACGCGCGCGGGCGCGAGCGGCGGGCCGCCGGTCAGGATCATACCGCCGCGCCATCTGCGTCGCAAACGCATGCCGGCGCCGGGCGCGATATGCTGCGGAGTTCGCCGTACATCCCGCGCTCGGACTGCTCGCGCCTTCCCGACGGTCGAGCTGCATGAGTGGCCGAACGCGGTAGATGGCGGGCGGTGCGCGCCCGTGACGCCGCCGTCCGGTGGACGGGTCGGCGGCGCGGCGCCGGCGCGTCCACGGACGCCGGGCCGACAGGCCACCGGCGCGATTCGCCCGGCGATGAAAACAGCAATGGCGCCCGCGCTCGCGTGAGCGCCGAGAGTGGGAGCGTTCCACCGCCTCCCGTTTCCCGCCCTCCTCGTCGCGTGACGGCGCCGTGGCTGGTGCCCGGGTTGTGCCCGAACTCAGCGCAGCCAGTCCGATTGTGGGGTATCTTGTCTCTTGCCCTTGCCCTGTAAGCTCTTACAGGTCATTACGGTGCGACATCAGGCGGAACGCAGAGGAACTGCGTGGCCGTGACTCCGGATCGGGGAAGCGACATGGACTTCGACCTCACCGCTGGCATCGCGATTCTCGAACGCACGCCGCACACATTGCGCGCGCTGCTCGCCGGGCTCCCGCCCGCGTGGACCGACGCGACCGAAGGCCCGGAGACGTGGAGCCCCTACGTCATCGTGGGCCACCTGATCCACGGCGAGCGCACGGACTGGATCCCGCGGGCGCGGCTCATCCTCGCCCAGGGCCCGCAGCGCCGCTTCACGCCCTTCGACCGCTTCGCGCAGCTCCGCGAGAGCCAGGGGAAGTCGCTCGCCCAGCTCCTCGACGAGTTCGCGCGCCTCCGGGCGGAGAGCCTGACCGCGCTCGCCGGATGGCGCCTGACGGATGCCCAGCTCGCCCTGGAGGGAGAGCATCCCGAGCTCGGGCCGGTCACGCTGCGGCAACTGCTGGCCACCTGGGTCGCGCACGACCTGGGGCACGTGGCGCAGACGGCCCGCGTCATGGCGAAGCAGTACCGCGAGGCGGTCGGCCCGTGGCGCGCCTACCTCCCCGTCATGGACCGTTGAGATCGTCCGGAGAGCTGAAGTCACTGGACATGGATCCGACTCACCGCCGCCGACACGCATGCTGCCCGATCTCCATACCCTGCTGATCTTCATGTCGGCCGCGCTCGCGCTCAACGTGACGCCTGGCCCCGACATGCTCTACGTCGCCGGCCGCAGCGCGGCGGACGGCAGGACCGCCGGCATCGCCGCAGCCCTCGGCATCGGAGCGGGCACGCTCTTTCACATCGCCGCCGTCGCCCTCGGCCTCGTCGCGCTCCTCGCCGCGGTGCCGATCGCCTACACGGCGCTCCGCCTCACGGGCGCCGCCTACCTCGTCTACCTCGGCCTCAGGGCACTGCGCCGACCCGGCGGGCTCGCGGAGCGGACGCTCGCGCCGGCCTCGCGGCTCGCCGCGTTCCGGCAGGGGGCACTCACCAACGTGCTCAACCCCAAGGTCGCGCTCTTCTTTCTCGCGTTCCTGCCGCAGTTCGTCGATCCGGCGCGGGGGAGCGCGGCGGGCCAGGTGATAGCGCTCGGGCTCCTGTTCGACGCGTCGGGCACCCTCGTCAACCTCGCCGTGGCGGTCGGCGCGAGTCGAGGGGTGGAAGGGCTGCGGCGCAACCGGCGCGCGGCGAGCCTCCTCCAACGCGCGACGGGCGTGCTGTTCATCGCGCTCGGCGTCCGGCTGGCGGTCGCCGGCCGACGCTGAGCGCCGCGCGGTGCGGCGTCTACGGTGCGGCGTCTACTCGGTCGTGCACCGCCACCCCGCCGCGACGCCGCCTCACGCTGCCTGACGAGGCGCTCTCGCGCCGTATCATGGCCGTATGGCGCCGGCGCGCCGGGAGACGCGCAGCCGAGGTTCGCCCACTCGCCTCCGCTGCGCGTCCCGGGCGTGCTCAGTGCCCGCTCGCTAGAACGGCGACGACCAGGCCGGCGTCGCCGGCTCGAGCCGCGTCTGCTCGTCCACGATGAGCCGCAGATCGCCGTTCGCGCGGACCACGACATTCACGAGGTCGTAGCTGCCCGGCGTCGGTACCGCGAGCCCTTCGACGACGGCGGTCGCCGGCAGCGGTGTTTCGTCGTCTCCCTCCACCAGGACCTCCCGGATGCGGATCGGTCCGATGTTGCAGAAGAAGACGTCGCCCCTGGCATCGCCGCCGGACGCCTGAGGAGCGCGGCCGGCCGGCGTCGAGGCGTCGCGCCGTAGCCAGCGGAACAGTCCGCTGGGCGCCAGCGCGGGCTCGGCCGAGGGTGAATCGGCGGTGTCGGCCCCGACGGGGCTGGGCGCGACGCGGACGTTGGGGATGTCGGCTCGCACCTCCTGCCCGTGGCGGAGACTTGCCTCGTCCGCCCGCTGCCGAAGCCGGAAGGTCTGTGATTGAGCCGTGACGTGCGCTTCCATACTCCACCTCCTGGTGAGCGCTCGTGTTGCAACGAACACGGACCGCGGTGCGCACGCGGTGGACTCGCCTGCGCATCGACCACGCTAAGGAGAAGCGCGAGCAGTCGTCAAGCACGACTTCCGCGAGGGCGGCTTCCGGCCCCCGGAGGCGGGGTTGGGCACGCGCCAACCGGGTCGGCCGAGTCCGCGTCCCCTCCCCCGCCGCCTCCCGGAACCCGCGGCGGCACCTGGCGGCTTCTTCCTCAGACCTGCCCCGGGCCCGGGCCACCGACCACCCCACGCCAGCGCGCCTCGATGACGACCGCCGCCCCTCCGCAGAGCCTCCCCGCCACGTCGGCGTCCGGCGCCGGCCGGCACGCACCGAGCGCCACGTCGGCGGCCGACCCCTACGCGCACAAGTGGCTGATCGCGATCGGCGTGACGCTGGCCAGCGTCATGGAGCTCATCGACACGAGCATCGTCAACGTCGCCCTCTCGCAGATGAGCGCGAACCTCGGCGTCACGCTCGACGAGGTCACCTGGGTCACCGTCGGCTACATCCTCGCCTCCGTCATCGTGCTCCCGATGACGGGGTGGCTCTCCTCGTACTTCGGACGCAAGCGCTACTTCGCCTGGTCGATCGTGATCTTCACCGTCGCCAGCTTCTTCTGCGGCGCCGCGGGCTCGCTCGGCAGCCTCGTCTTCTGGCGCATCGTGCAGGGGATCGGCGGGGGCGCGCTCATCTCCACCTCGCAGGCGATCCTCTTCGAGTCGTTCCCGCCCCACCAGAAGACGCTCGCCGCCGCCGTGTTCGGCATCGGCATGATGGTCGGGCCGGCGATCGGGCCGACGCTCGGCGGCGTCATCGTCGACCGCTACAGCTGGCCCTGGATCTTCTACGTCAACCTCCCCTTCGGCGTCTTCGCGCTCCTGATGGTGCTGACGTACGTGCAGGACTCCCGCTTCCAGCAGCGCGCCGGGAAGATCGACGTCCTCGGCTTCGTCCTCCTCGCGGCCGGCATCGGCTCGCTCCAGTTCGTGCTCGAGCGCGGCGAGCACTACGACTGGTTCGAGTCGCGCCTCATCACCGCCCTCCTCGCCACCTCCGTCGTCGCCCTCGCCGTCATGGTCTGGTGGGAGCTCACCACCGACGAGCCGGTGCTCGACCTGCGGGTCCTCAGGAACCGCTCGCTCGCCGCCGGCTCGCTCTTCGCCGCCGCGCTCGGCATGGGGCTCTACGGCTCGATCTTCGCCCTCCCGATCTTCCTCCAGCAGCTCCTCGGCTGGGACGCCGAGACCACCGGATGGGTGCTCTTTCCCGGCGCCATCGGGAGCGCGCTGGCGATGTTCGGCATCGCGCGCTTCGGCGGCAAGCTCGACCTGCGCTGGCTGGTCGCGATCGGCGCCGTGCTGATGGTGGCGTCGATGTGGATGCACTCGCACTTCACCACGCAGTCCGGGCAGCACGACTTCCTCTGGCCCGTCGCGCTGCGCGGCGTGGCGACGGGGCTGATGTTCGTGCCGCTGGCGACATCGGCGCTGGCCGGCCTCGCCGGCCGCGACCTCGCGCAGGGGACGGCGATCTTCAACCTCACGCGCCAGCTCGGCGGGAGCATCGGCATCGCCGTGCTCGCCACGCGCCTCACCACCACCACCGCCGCCAACCGCGCCGCGCTCGTGGAGCACATCGGCGCCTACGACCCGGAGACGCGCGAGCGGCTCTTCATGATGACGCGCGGCTTCATGGCGCGCGGCGCCGACTCGCTCACCGCCGCCCACCGCGCCGTCGCCGCCCTCGACCGCCAGGTGCAGGGGCAGGCGCTGATGCTCTCGTTCGAGGACATCTTCCGCATGGTCGGCGTCATCATGCTGGCCAGCATTCCGCTCGTCCTCCTGCTGCGGCGCCCGTCGGGCGGCGCACCGGGCGGCGCGCACTGAGCGCGCGCCGGGGACGCAACGGCACCGAGCGAGCGGCGGCGCCACCGCCGCATCCCGTACCCACACGAGGACCGACCCGTGCAGCTCCTCCTCGTTCGCCACGCCATCGCCGAGGAGCGCGAGGCGTTCGCGCGCACCGGCCAGGACGACTCCCTTCGCCCGCTGACGAAGGAGGGAAAGTGGAAGATGGAGCGCATCGCCAAGGGGCTCCGCCGCGCCGCCGGCGCCATCGACCTCGTGGCGACGAGCCCCTTCGTGCGCGCGGCGGAGACGGCGAAGCTCCTCGCCCGCGCCTGCGGCGACCCGCCCGTCGACGAGGTGGGAGCGCTCACGCCGGACGCGGAGCCGGACGCGCTCCTCCGCTGGCTGCGCCGTCGGCGCGCTCCGGAGCTCGTGGCCGTCGTGGGCCACGAGCCGCACCTCGGCTGCCTCGCCACCTGGCTCCTCGCCGGGCTCGCCGAGCCGCGCCTCCCGTTCAAGAAGGGAGGCGCCTGCCTGCTCGAGCTCGACGCGCGGCCACGCGCCGGCGGCGCGACGCTCGCCTGGGCGCTCACGCCGTCGCTGCTGCGCCGCCTGGCAGACTGAGCGTACACACCCGCCGGAACGTCGTGCGCTGACGCCGCGTCGGCGTTCCCGCCGTCGTGCAGGCTGTCGTGCAGGCCGTCGTGCCGATGTGTGGCAAACTTTTGTGTCGTGGGCACACCTCCTGCGGGCCAGGGCGATCCCTTCACCGATCACCGACTCGGCGAACCCCCGACGTGGGAGGCTCGCGTGCTCGGTCGAACGGCGTTGACGGTGAGGTGTGGTGCGTATGACAGGTGAGCCATTCGATTCCCGGACCGGACGCCTCGACGAGGGTGCCCGCGTCAACGCAGCAGCAGGGGCGGAGCCGTCGCTCGGCGAGCTCTTCAGGCGCCTCACCACCGACACGGGCGAGCTCGTTCGCCAGGAGGTGAGCCTCGCCAAGGTGGAGATCCGCGAGACGGGCGCGACCCTCGCCCGCGACGGAACGAAAGTCGGCATCGCGCTCGGCCTCGCGCTCGCGGGCGTGCTGGCGCTCGTGGCGTTCCTGATCGTCGCCCTCGGCGACCTCTTCGACAACTACTGGCTCGCCGCGCTCCTCGTGGGCGTGGTGTTCCTGGCGGTCGGCGCCATCCTGACGAGGAGCGCGGTGAACGACATCAAGCGCCGCGGACTCGCGCCGGACCAGACGGTCGGCACGCTCCGCGAGGACGCGGCGTGGGCGAAAGAGGAAGCGCGTGAGGTCAAGCGCGAGCTGACCAGGTGATCCATCTGCTCCGCGGCATGCCGCTGAGAGACGCGGCACGCCGCCAGGATTCCACTCATCGATTCAGAGACGACGAGGAGGACGCATGGCCAGACGGCGCGGTAGTGGCTCCGGGGCGACCCCGGACATCGAGGCCGGCTCCACCGGGTCCACCGGGGCGCAGGGCGCGACGACGGGCGGCGGCATGGGGGCCGGCGCGGGCGGCGCGGCCGGAAGCGCGCGGTCCGGCGGCGGACAGGGTGCGGGTGCGGTGGAACAGGCCCGCGACAAGGTCCAGCAGCTCGCCGGCCAGGCGCAGCAGCAGGCGACCGAGAAGGTCGAATCGGGGCTGCACCGCGGAAAGAGCCGGGCGGCCGAGACGCTGAGTGGCGTCGCGCAGTCGCTCCGGCAGTCGAGTCAGCAGCTCCGCGACCAGAACCAGGGCGCGGGCCAGTTCGTGGATCGGGCCGCGCAGCAGATGCAGCGACTCTCCGACTACCTGCAGCGGACGGACGTGAACGAGATCGTGGACCGCGCGGAGAGCGCGGCCCGCCGCCAGCCGGCGGTCTTCCTCGGCGGCGCGCTGGCGCTCGGGCTGCTGGGCGCCCGCTTCCTGAAGAGCTCGCGCCGGCGCGAGATGCAGCGGACGACCGGCGAGGGCTATCCCGGCACGACGGGGTACGCCGCCGCCGGCTACGGACGCGGCGGCGCGTCCGCGGGGAGCTACGGCGGGACCGCGGCCGGCGGCACCTCCGGCGGGGGGGGCGGATACGGCGGGGGCTACGGCGGCGAGCGCGACGTCACCGGCATGCAGGACGTCGCGAGAGAGATGGGCGGGCGCGCGGACGTCGGCGCCACCCCACCGTCGCCCGGCGGCGCGACCGCCTCCCCCGGGCGCGACGACCTCGAGCGCCGCTGATCGCCGCGCGTGGGAGACCCTTCGACCTCGTCAGGAGGAGGTATGAGCGAGAGGAGTGACGCGCTGACGGGCGGCGAGAGCCCACTCGATCGCGTGGATCGCGCCGACCAGGACGCGAGCGCCGCCGATCCGGGGGAGATCCGCGCCGAGATCCGGGACACGCGGGAGCGGCTCGGCGACACGCTCGAGGAGATCGGCGAGCGGCTCAACCCCCGGACCATCAAGGAGCAGGTGAAAGAGCAGGCCAGGGAGAACATCCGCGACGCCACCATCGGCAGGGTGCAGACCATGGCTCGAAGCGCAGCGGACCGGGTGAGCGTCACCCGGTACACGATGATGGACACGATCCGCGAGAACCCGGTCCCCGCCGCCCTCGCGGGGATCGGCCTCGGGTGGCTCTTCATGAACCGTCGCCGGCAGGGCTCGTACTCCAGGCCGCGCTACGGCGAGGCCGGCGACTCGTACCCGGGCGCCCCGTACGGGCGCGACCGCTACCCCGGCGGGGAGCTCGGCTACGTCGGCGGCGCGGAGGGCGAGCAGGGCACCATGGAGCGCGAGCGCGCCGGCGAGGTCGGGGAGCAGGTGCGGGACACGGCCGGCGAGCTCGCCGACCGTGCGCAGGGGGCGGCGCGCCAGGTCGCGTCCCGGGCGCAGGACGTCGCCGGTACGGTGGCCGATCAGACCCGGTATCAGGCCCGGCGTGTGGAGGACCAGTTCTACGAGAACCCGTTCGCCATCGGCGCGGCTACCCTCGCGCTCGGGCTCGCGGCGGGGCTCGCGCTCCCCGCGTCCGAGCGGGAGGTGAGCCTCATGGGGGACGCCCGCGACCGCCTGGTGGACCGGGTGCGCGCGAAGACGGACGTGACCAAGGACAAGGTCCAGCAGGTCGCCGGACGCGTCATGGACCAGGCGCAGACCACCGCCAGGGACGCGGCGCGCGAGCAGGGACTGACGCCCTGACCCGCGGGGGCGGCGGCCGCACGGCCGCCGCCCCCGCGGCCGCGTCGCGCCTGACGAGGCACGACGCGCCTAACGAGGCGCGAGCTCGAGCACGCGGACCCGGCGCAGCATCGTATCGCGCAGCACGCGCAGCTCCAGCCCGGCGAGGGGGATGGCCGCGGCGAGCGAGTCGGCCGGCGCGCCGTACGAGTCGGTGGCGCGGTAGTCCACGACCAGCCACCACCGCCCGGTCGGCGCCGCCGCGCCGGGAACGCCGGCCACCGACCACCCGTACCCCGACCTCGACCGGGTGTCGAAGGCGAGCGGCGGCGTGTAGTAGGCCACGGCCGGCGCCGCGTACCCGGGACGGACGACGACCGAGTCGCCGGCGCGCGCCGCGCCCGCGAGCACCGCCGCGACGCGCCGGTAGTTCGAGTCGCGCTCGCGCTCCACGTAGTAGGCGCGGAGCCCCAGGATCTCGGTCGTGAGGATCACCGCGAGCGCCGCGCCCGCCGCGGCGCGCGGCAGCGCGACGAGCCCGCGCGCGACGAGCAGGAAGAGGGGCGGCGCCACGAACAGCGCGTAGCGCGACAGCTCGAGCGACTGCCGGACGGAGATCGCCGCCTCGACGGCGAGTGGCACGAGCAGGGCGAGCCAGACGGCCCGCCACGGCGATCTCCGCCCCTGTCGGAGCGCGACGGCGAGGCAGAGCGCGACGGCGGCGCAGGCACCGGGCAGCGAGACGGCGCGCCCAATCGGCGCCAGCAGCGGGTGCGCGTTCCCCCACCGCGTCGGGTCGCCGTACACGCGCCACGCCACGGCGAAGCCGTCCCACCACAGGAAGCGGCTCTGGATCTGCTGCGGGAAGTAGAAGAGGAAGTCGCTCGCCGCGCCCCACGCGCCGAGCGCGGGGCGCCAGACCTGCGTGGCCGACACCGCCGCCGTGCCGAGCCCGAGACCGAGCGCGAGCGGCACGCAGCCGGCGGCGAGCGCGACCTGGAGCAGCAGCCACTCCCGCGCGACGACGCGCCACGCACCGCCGCGCCCCTCGCGCGAGAGCACGAGGAGCCCCGCGTCGAGCCAGAGCGCCGCGAGCATGAGCGCGTACAACGGGTAGGCGTAGAGCGCGAGCGCGGCGGGCAGCGCGAAGCGGAGCAGGGCGCGGCCGCGCGCCTCCCCGGCCGCGAGCGCGCCGGCGTCGCCGTCCAACGCGCGCACCGCCCGCTCGCGCCACCCCAGATAGCCGGCGAGCGACGCCACCGCGAGCGCCGCCGAGACCATGTGGAAGCGCGCTTCCTGGGCGTAGTAGATCTGCACCGGGGAGAGCGCCACGAGGAGCGCGGCGAGCGTCGCGAGCCGCGCCCCGCCCAGCCGCGCGCCGATCCGGTAGACGATCAGCACCACGGCGAGCCCCGCCGCCGCCGACAGCCCGCGCACCGCCCCCTCGGAGCCGCCGAAGAGCGCCGTCCACCCCTTGAGCAGCAGGTAGTAGGCGGGGCCGTGCGGGCTGTGCGCGACGTCGTCCACGATACCCGCGACCGACTTGCGCGCGAGCACCACCGAGCTCACCTCGTCGAGCCACAGATTCACGCGCCCGAGATTCCAGAAGCGGAGCGCGGCGGCGAGGAGCGCGACCGCGGCGGGCGCGACCCACGCGGGCGCGACTCGCGCCGGCGAGGCGACCGGCGACGCATCGTCCGCGGTCCGCGCGGGCTCGACGGACGGCGACAGCTCGGGAGCGGGTGACGACAACGCTGAGGAAGGCTGGAAAGACGACGCCCGCTCCGGCGCTGCGCCGCGAGCGGGCGAGGGCGAGCGGGCGAGGGCGAGCGGGCGAGGCAATGACGGCGGGAGCCGGGGGCGACGGGCGTGCCGCCCGGCGCCCTCCATCCCACGACCTTAGCGGGCTCGGCTCACCGGAGCAAGGACGCGCGATCGGGGGGCCCGCCGAGCTGCCCCCGAGCCGGAAGCTCGGGAGCCACTACTCCGGCTGATCGTACAGCGCCAGCGCCCGCCCGGTCACCACGCTCACCACCGCCGAGCGCTCCTTGTCCTCGGCGCGCTCGAGGCCGTGCT
>JBJMNL010000186.1:0-6671 GCA_045804285.1 Gemmatimonadaceae bacterium | reverse complement strand
GGTACGGTGCGTGTCGATCAGAGGCGATACGACAGGCCGAGCATCAGTCCGATATCGTTGCGTGTCTTGTCGTCCCCGCCGCCGCTGAGCGGCTTGAACTGCGAGACGTAATCGCGGGCCTCGATCCGGATCCCGACCGGTCCCCAGCCGAGGTCGCCGCCCACCGCGCCGTAGCCGTCGAGGTTGGTCTTCGCGTCGAGGTCGAGGTCGCGATGGTTCTTGCGTTTGGTGTTGGTCGTCACCGCCGGCTCGCCCGGCGGGCGCACCGCTCACCGTGCGACGGTGAGCGGCTCCGGATGCTCTGACGATCGAGCGCGGAAGGCCGCGGCGTTGTCCGCCGCCCACTGCGCGAAGGTCCTCGGCGGTCGCCCGAGCACCTCTTCCACCGCGCCGGTCACCCGCGCCGGCGTGCCGAGCTCGCGCGCGTACCTGGCCATCAACGCCGTCACGAACGGCTCCGGCATGCCGTGCTGCACCATGCCCCGCGCGACCACCTCGGGGGCGAGCTCCTCGTAGCGCAGCGGCCTCCCCACGGCGGTGCCGATGATGCCGACCATCGCCTCGTGGGAGAGCGACTGGGCGCCGGTCAGCTCGAGGCGTCGCCGCAGCAACCCGGAGCCGCTGTCGGCGAGCAGCGCCCCGGCCGCCACCTCGGCCACGTCGCGCTCGTCGATCAGCGCCTCCTCGAACGCCGCGTAGACGTACCGGACGACGTCGCCGGCACGGATCTGCGCGCCCCACATTCCGATCGCGTTGCTGGCGAAGGAGCTCGCCCGCAGGCTGACCCACTCCAGCCCGCTGTGCACCGCCGCCAACTCGGCCTCCCTGTTCCTGTCGCCGCGGTACCGGGAGGGTTGATTCTCCGTCGGCTCGTCGACGTTCATCGCCGACAGTGCGACCACCCTGGCGGCGCCTTGCGCTCGCGCGATCGCGACGAGCTCGCTCGCGGCGTCTCCCGCGGCGCGTGGGTGGAGGAACAGCGCGGTGACTCCTGACAGGGCCGACGCGAGCGTCCGTGGCCGGGACGGGTCGCCCCACACGACGCGCGCGCCGTAGGGCAGCCCGCTCGCCTCGGGGTTGCGCGTGACCGCGGCGACGGCCTGTCCCTCGTCGAGCAGCCGCCGCACCAGCTCGCGGCCTATGGTTCCAGTTGCTCCGGTGACTGCTATCATTTTCGATGCTGCCTGAGTGAGAGTCCGGTCGTGAGCTCGGCGTGACCGGCCGCGACCGCCGATCGTGCGGGTCGCGCGTCCGGATCTACGTCAGGGTGACAGGAGCGCGCATCGATTTGTGACAGCGTGAGTGGACGTGCGTCCCGGAGGCCTACCGAAAGCGGTCGGGCGTGACCGACGGCGCGCCGAGCGCGGCGAGCGAGACGTAGAGCAGGCGGCCCGCGCGCCCGGTCGTGAGCCCGATCGCGCTGGGGCCGGCGCGTGCTCGAGCGCGGGTCGATCGGTCACCGTCGGGACTACGACTCGGTCGTCGCCGCGGGCGCGTGAGTCGTCGTCGCCAACGCGAGCGTGAAGTGTCGGACGAGTCGGTCGTACGACTCGAGCACGGCCGCGGCCGCCGGATCGACGACGGCCAGGTACGGCGTCGGGCCTGCGAAGCCGCGCACGGCGTCCATGGACGCCCAGCGAGTGGCCACGACGAGCTCCACGACCTCCTCTTCCGTGCCCTCGGTCCGTTTCGCCGCGGACGACGCGTGCCCCTCACCTGCGTCCATTGCACCCACCAGCACTTCGGCTCCCAGGAAGCCGGGTAGAGCGACGAGGCCCGGCTCGACCGACGTGCGGAAGTGTCGAAGATATTTCGCGACGTCGGACTGCGCGGCGCGGGCGGTCCAGAGGCGTACGATCATGCGAGAGATCCTCCGTGGACGACGGGTGAGCGGGTCGCGCGAGGGGCGCACTCAAATCATTGACAGAGGCAAGAGATTCGCTGACATTGCGCGCAACCGCGAACCCGAGAGTCAACGATGCCACCCTCGCCAAGCTCGAAGCGGCGGCCGCCGCGCGCGCCGGCGCCGAAGGCTGGCGCCGCCACCGGCGGCGCGACGGACCTCCCCGACACCGAGTCCCAACTGCTGGAACAACAGGTGGCCGCGGTCCGGCGCTTCAACCGCTTCTATACGCGTCAGATCGGGGTGCTGCAAGAGGGGCTGCTGCACAGCCCTTTCTCTCCGACCGAGGCGCGCGTGCTCTACGAGCTCGCACAGCGGGAGGAGACGACGGCGAGCGCGCTGGGCCGGGAGCTGGGGCTCGACGCCGGCTACCTGAGTCGCATCGTTCAGGGGTTCGAGCGGCGCGGGCTGCTGAGGCGACAGCAGTCGAAGGCCGACGCACGCCAGACGCTGCTGCGGCTCTCGCCCGCGGGTCGGGAACGGTTCGACGAGATCGATCGACGCTCCCGCGAGGAGGTTCGCGCGCTGCTCGGCGGTCTCACGACAGGCGATCGGCGTCGCGCGCTCGACGCGATGCGGACCGTCGAGTCTCTGCTCGGGGGACAGCCGGCGGACCGGGCGCCGTACCTGCTGCGTACGCACGAGGCGGGCGACCTGGGGTGGATCCTGCAGCGGCATGCGGTCCTCTACGCTCGAGAGTACGGATGGGACGAGCGGTTCGAGCGGCTCGTCGCACGCATCATCGCCGACTTCCTCGAGACTTTCGACCCGAGGCGGGAGCGCTGCTGGATCGCGGAAAGGAACGGGGAGAACGTCGGCTCGGTGCTCCTCGCGCGGAAGTCGGCGACCGTCGCTCAGCTGCGGCTGCTTCTCGTCGAGCCGAGCGCGCGCGGCCTGGGCATCGGGCGCCGCCTCGTGAGCGAGTGCACGCGCTTCGCGCGACAGGCGGGCTACGCGAAGATCGTCCTCTGGACCAACGACGTGCTCGAGGGCGCGCGGCGCCTGTACGAGGCGGAGGGGTACCACCTCGTCAGCGAGGAGCGCCACGCGCGCTTCGGTCCCGAAGTCGTCGGACAGACCTGGGAGTTGCCACTGTGACGCGGCGGATCACCCGAGGGAGGCGGCGTCAACGGAGTTGCTCCTCGATGGTGCGCGTGCGCGGCGTCTGCACGTCGCCGGTGTGCTGGGTGCTGACCGTTTCGACGAGCATGACCCAGCACTCCTCGGCGGCGACCGGGTTGTGGCGCGTGGCCCGGGGCACCACATAGAACTCGCCGGGGCCAAGCACCACGTCGCCACGCTCGAGTTGGATGGTGAGCCGCCCCTTCACGACGAGGAACAGCTCGTCCTCGCCGTCGTGCTGGTGCCACGCGAGCTCGCCCAGCAGCTTGGCCACCTTCACGTACTGGTCGTTCACGCGGCCGATCACCTTCGGTGACCAGTGCTCGGTCACGTGGCCGAACGCGGCTTCGAGATTCACGGGTGCCGTCGACATACGCGTCTCCCCACCTTGTTGAGTGTCATTCGTGATACGCACCGACGAGCCATCCGCCGTCGACGGGGATGGAGGCGCCGGTGACGTAGCTTGCCTGCTCCGACGCGAGCATCGCGACGAGCGCCGCCAGCTCGGTCGGCTCGCCGAATCGGCCGAGTGGGATCTCGCGCAGCCAGCGCTGCTTGGTCGCCTCCACCCCATGCTCGTCGACGTCGTTGGCCTCACCGGCCGAGCGGGCCAGCGCGTCGATGCGGTTCGTGCGCATGTAACCGGAGAGCACGGCGTTGACGGTGACGCCGTCGCCCGCGACCTCCGCGGCGAGCGACCGCACGAACCCGCCGACGGCGGCTCGCAGCACGTTGGACAGGACGAGGTTCCGCACCGGCCGCTCGGCGGCGATGGAGGAGATCGCGACGACACGGCCCCACCGGCGGGCACGCATCCCGGGGAGGACGAGCCGTGTGAGGGCGACGACGCCGAGCAGAACCTGCGCTGCGGCCTCGTTCCACGCCGCGATGTCGTGCGATTCGAACGATCCGGCCGGTGGGCCCCCGCCGTTCGTGACGAGCACGTCGACCGGGCCGAACGTCTCCGTCGTGAGTCGAACGACGTACTCCCGCTCGCGGCTGGCGGTCAGGTCGGCGGCGAGTGCGAGCACCTGCGCGCCAGTCGACCTGCGGATCTCGGCGGCCGCCGCGTCGAGCGTCGACCGCTCGCGCGCGCAGAGCACCACCCTCGCGCCCTCGCGCGCGAGCGCCGTCGCCGCAGCATAGCCGAGTCCGCGACTCGCGCCGCACACGAGCGCGACGCGATCGGCCAGCCCCAGGTCCACTCAGACCGCTGCCCGACGCATCGGCGCGTCAGCCCTCAGCGTAGCCGGTGGCGTCGGCGCCCGTGGCGCCCGACGCCGCGGTCGGCTGGCCAGGGCGAATGGGCGTCGCCGCCAACTCTCCGGCGACCGTCGACCAGGCCCGCACGCGCCAGCTGCGCACGAGCCCGTTGACGACGTACGGATCGGCCTTCGCGAACTCCTCGGCGACGCGTGGGGAGTCTCCGCGGAAGAGCAGCACCGCGCCGTCGATGGGATCGACCAGCGCGCCGCCGAGGAGCAGCTCGCCGCGGCCGTGCGAGGTCCACGCCTTCTCGAGGTGCGCGTCGCGGAAGCGCGCGCGGCGGTCGGCGTAGTCGTCGACGACGTCGTAGAAGAGGAGGTAGTGCATGCGAAAGGAGCTCCTTGAAGGACGGGTGATCGGGAACGGCAACGGTGGGTCAGACCGGCACGACCCACCCGTACGGGTCCGAGGTACGCCCGGTCGCGATCGCGACGAGCCGCTCGCGCACCTCCGGACCGACGCGGCGGGCCTCCACCGGGGGAAGGACCAGGTCCTCGTCGCGCCAGCGGATCCGGGCGATGTGGGAGAGCGTCGCCGCCGTCCCCGTGCCGAAGCACTCGAGGAGCCCTCCGGCGCGGTGATGCTCCACCACCTCGTCGATCGCGATGCGGCGCTCCTCGACCGTGTGACCGGAGGCGCGGAGGAGCGTGAGCGCACTGTCGCGCGTGATGCCGGGAAGGATGGTGCCGCCCTGGGCCGGCGTGACGACGCGCACGCGGTCCGCGCCGTCGGCGATCACGAAGAAGACGTTCATGACGCCGCATTCCTCGACGTAGCGACGCTCCAGGCCGTCGAGCCACATGACGGTGCCGAAGCCCGCGTCCCGCGCCTCGGCGTCCGCGAGGAGCGTCGGCGCGTAATTGCCCGCCGGCTTCACCTCGCCCGTGCCGCCGGGGAAGGCGCGCACATAGCGCTCCGTCACGAGCGCGTCGACGGGGGCGGCGTAGTATGCGCCGAACGGGAAGGTGAAGATCACGAAGGCAAAGCGCTCCGCCGGTTTGACGCGCACGCTCTCGTCGATCGAGAACAGCGTGGGACGGATGTAGAGGGCGCCGGCATCGCCCGGCGGCACCCAGCCCTCGTCGAGGCGCAGCAGCGCACGCAGGCCGTCGACGAACAGCGACTCGGGCACCTCGGGCATGGCCAGCCGGCGCGCGGAACGGGCGAGGCGCCGGGCATTCTCCGTCGGCCGGAAGAGTGTCACCCTGCCGTCGGGCGCGCGATGCGCCTTGAGCCCCTCGAAGGCCGAGACGCCGTATTGCAGGGCACTGATGCTCGGGGCGAGCGGTAGGGGTCCGTACGGGCGAAGCTCGGGCGCCTGCCACGCGCCGTCGCGATACTCCGCGTACAGCATGTGGTCGCTGAACACGCTCGCGAACGGGACGTTCGACAGGTCGACGCCGGGAAGACGCGACGTGGGAACGCGCTCGATGCGCACGGGGAACGCATCGGGCGCAGGTGGCACGGTAGGCGTAGGGCGGGTCGCGGGCGTCACGGAGACCTCCGGTCGGGCGTCCCGTCGGTCTGCACCTCGGCGAGGCCCTCGACGGCGACGACGTGGGTAGTGGTGCTGTCGCGCAGTACGGCGGCGAGTGGCGCGACCGCGGGAGAGCGCCAGGCATCAGGAGCGGCGGCGAATGACGAGAACTGCGCCAGCACGAGCCTGTGCGGGCGCCAGGGGCCCTCGAGGACGTCGATGTGGCTGCCGCGCAGCAGGTAGCGGCCGCCTGCCTCCACCAGACTGTCGGACAGGCGCGCCGTGAGGTCGGCGAAGAGGGAGCGGTCGCGCGCCGCGGCGACGTCGCACAGCAGGTAGCCCGGCGGCGCGTACGCGCTGGTGAGCGCCGCGCCGGTCGCATGCGGTCGGCGTGCATCTCCGGCCCCTTCGCCGGCGACGCCATCGGCCACGAGCATTCGCGAGTCGGTGGCGCGTCCCCGAAGTGCGCGCAGCTCGGCGTACTCACGGGAGTCCCACCACGCGTGGGCCGCATCCCGCGACGGGAACTCCACGACGACGAGCCGCGGCGGAGCCCAGCTGCCCTCGAGCACGAGGGTCCGGCCGCCGTGTACGAGGTATCGGCCGCCCGCGCGCTCGAGGCCCGGCGAGACACGCGCACGGTATTCCGCGTACGCGCCCTCGTCGTGCACGGCGGCGATCTCGACGATCAAGTAGGCGGCCATCGGTGTGACTCGCTCGCTGGGGTGGACGGGGGCAAGTCTACGGCCTATACTTGCCATTGTCAACAGAACGCGTGCTAAACACAACCATGTGAGGTGGGCGTGGCCGATGGCGACGGCATCCACAGTCGAGGCCCGCGATCGAGCGGCGATCCGCTCGACGGGCTCGTCGCGGACGTCGCGACGCTCTGCGAGGCGTTGC
>JBJMNL010000185.1:0-2490 GCA_045804285.1 Gemmatimonadaceae bacterium | reverse complement strand
GGGCGCAGGGAGGAGTCGGGCATGGGTACGCTGTGCATGCGCGTCGTGGCTGGGGCGCACCGCGAACGATGCGCCGGTGAGGTGCGAGGCGCGGGATGCGCCGTGATGGCGCGCAGCCCGGAGCGGCGGAGCGGGACGGCCCGGGTCTCGAGGGCCCGGCGATCATCCCACACCTACATTCGCCGCCCCCGGCGCAGGACGCGTGGGTCGTTCGACCCGGAGGGCTTCGACCGGGGGGGCGCGCGGAGGAAGTCCCCACCGAGCCGCGATCGGGGCCGCGTGTACCACGGCGCGCTGCGCAGCACGACCACCGACTCCCGCACGGCGGACCCTCCCGTCAACTCATGGCCTCGGAGCGCGGCGCCCCAGTTTTCGAGCGCAGGCTGAGGCGGGCACGCTGAGCGGCGGCCGAGATGTGGCGAAGTAGTTCTAAGTGCGTCGCCACGGGTCATGCGGGATGCGCCCCGCCGCACCCGCCTGAAACCGGAACGTGGTGCCTGCGTAGTCCGGTGGGTCGCCTCGCCCGCCACACCGCCAACACGCACCTGCCCAATGACTTCCAAGACCTTCCCCTATCTGCTCGCCGCACTCGGCGCCGCCGTCGCGCTGGCGGCGTGCACCGACGGCGGCACCGCCCCCACACGGGCGTCCGCCGCGACGTACGTGCTCGTATCGGCGAACGACCAGCCCGCGCCGGCGCTCGTGCACGACAAGATCTGGCCAGACGACAACGAGCACACGCAGCTCTTCGTCACCGCTGACACCATCGTCCTCACGGCGGACGGCCGCTACACGCAGCACGCCGTGCTGCTGGCCTACAGCAACGGGAGCTACGTCGGCCGCACGGACCGCCGCGACCATGGCATCGTCGCCCGCAGCGGCCCCGCGCTGCACTTCGACTCGAACTTCATCCAGAACGTCAGCTTCGACGGGTCGGCGGACGAGCAGGGGACGCTGTCGGTGGTGCAGGACCTGCCGCTCGAGGGCACGACCGCGCGCTACGTCTTGCGGCGGAACTGACGGGCGACCGGGAACAGAAGCAGGCGCAGGACCGACCCCGAAGTGCATCCCGCAGAACTCATGGCGATGCACTCAGACCGGGGTGAGTCCACCCAGCGGCGAGCTGACGGACGCGGGCCTCGACCACACCACGCCCGGCGAGTACCGGGGCAGCGTCACGAAGGAGCCGCCTCCCGCCAACGAGTTCATCGCACCGGCGGCGAAGCCGGCAAGGAGTAGGAGAGGCAGATGGTCCAGTGGTGAATTGTACGCCGCCCATCACTGACCGCGCTCGTGCGTCGGCGCCTGACTCCCGGTGATCGTGGTCCACTCGCCGCTCCCGGCCGAGCCCTCCCGCCGGCCGGCGGCGCCGAGTCCCGGCGCGACCTCCACGGCCCCCGCCATCACCCGGGCGGAGACGCGCGTGCCCGCGGGCACGCGCGCCACCACGTCGAGGCGCACGTCGCTGTGCCAGAAGTCGCCGCGCCGATCGTCGTCCGTCGGGAGGCACTCGCGCCGCGCGGCATAACGCCCGCCGGCCGGCGACGGGGGATACTGGTCGAGGAGTCGCAGCGACGTGGCGGACGTGTCGACGCGAAGCCGCACGGTCGCCGGGTCGCTCGTCGCGGCGGTCCGCGTCACGAGGACCTCGACCTCCGTGCCGGCCGCCGCCTCGAGCCGGACGTGCCCGCGGACGACGTCGATGACGAGGAGGTCGCCCGGCGCGACCCGTCCGCTCCACCGCAGCGGCGCGGCCACGCGCGCCCCGGACGCGACCTGGGCGCGCAGCGGCGCGGGCCACGACGTGGCGAGGGCTCCGGCGAGGACTCCGGCGAGGATGGCGGCGCAGCGACGTGCAGGGGCGATGCCGCGACTGGCTGCCGCCCTCGCGCTGGAGTGGAGCAGGCACATGTGTCCGACCTGGTGTGTGAGCCGATGCGCCGCCGTCCGCCGGCGGCGAGCGCGGGCGCCATCCGTCGTGCGGCGCCCGCGTGGACAAGAACGCGCCTGGCGTCGCCCCACGCCTCCCGGATCTTGCGGCCGAACCGCGCACGGCCGTCATGTCCGAGCCGGGTCGCACGCGCGGCCATCGCCGACCGCTCCATCGCGGTGCTCCGCTAAGGACCGGTTGGGCATGCCGAGGGTGGAATGGGTCGCCGAGCGCTCGGGCATCGCCGAGCGAGCGCTCCTCGGTAACGCTCGAGCCTGCCGGAAGCCCGCCCGAAGCCGCCCCGGTCTTGCGTGCCGCCAGTGCGATTGGTATAGATACCAACAATACTGGTAATGCTACCAAAAAGGAGGCAGTCGCATGCAGACCGCAGCTACCATCGCGCGGCGGGTCGTAGGTCTCACCGGGGTCACCCAGGTGGCGCTCGGCCTGCTCTTCTGGACCCATCGGGCGCTCACCCTCGTGCCGGTGCACATGGCCGTCGGGCTCCTGTTCGTGCTCGCCGTCTGGACGCTGGCCGGGCTCGCGGCGCGGGCCGGAGT
>JBJMNL010000184.1:0-104923 GCA_045804285.1 Gemmatimonadaceae bacterium | reverse complement strand
CCCGACGCCCGGCAGCCGACTGGGTGCGGCGGGGGGCGGGGCGGCGGGCTTCGCCGGCGGCGACATCATGCGGAGGAACGCGGCGTCGCCGGCAGCCGTGTCGGAGTCCGCGGCCGCGGGCGCGCGCGGCCGGGGCGCCGCCGGCGGCGAGGGGGCGCTTGCCGCCGGCTTCACGGGCGCCGGATCGCTCGGCGCCAGGTCCATCAGCTCGAGCGGCGCGTCGGCCGGGGCGGCGTCGTCGTCGATCCCCGAGACGAGCGAAGCCGCGCCCATGTTGAGCGAGAGCGGCCCGTCCAGCGCGTCGAGGGCCGAGCCGACGTCGATCGGCCCGAGCGTGGACGCCGCGAGTGGATCGTCCGCCGCTCCGCCCAGCTCGAGGAAGGAGAGCTCGCCGCCGGCGTCCGGCATCGCGTCGAAGTCGAGCGACGCCGCACCGACGTCCGCCGCCGCTCCCGCCACGGCCGAGCCGTGCTGGATGCCCAGGTCCGAGCCCGACGCGCCCGCGACCCCCAGATCGTGCGGAGACCCGAGGGAGTCGGCAGTGATGAGATCGAGCGGGGGGAGCTCGCCCGGCAGCGTCAGGTCGTGCTGCGGCGCGACCACCGGCTGCTCCGCCGACACGCCGAGCGAGAGCGTGGCGAACTCGCTCCCCGTCATCGGCGCGTCGTCCGCGAGCGTGGAGGCCGGCACGGAGGTGAGCTCCAGTCCCGGGACGGGCGCCGGCGCGGCGGCACTCGCCCGCCCAGCGCCGCCCGGCGCCGCCGGCACGGACGGCGCCGGCGTCTGGTCCGGCAGGATGAGCGGGAGGTCCGCGACCGGTGACGAGCGGACCGGCCGCGTCGGCGCTGCCGGCGCGGGAGGCGCGGCAGCCGGGCGACTCGCGGCCGGCTGCCGCGCCGGGGCCGGCTTCCCATCGTCCCAGGACACGTCCAGGAAGACCAGGTCGGCCGGCTTCTGCGCGCGCTGGCCGCCGGAGGTGCGCGGGACCACGCTCGGGTCGATCGCCTTCATGCGGTCGACCGTCGCACGCGCCTCGGTCTCCCGTCCCTCGGCCGAGAGCTTCTCGTACAGCGTCTGGAGCTGCTCGAGCGCCTCGCCCTTGCGCTCGCGCTTCGAGAGCTGCTCGGCGAGCATCAGCCGGATGTCGTCCTGGTCCGGGCAGAGATCGGCGAACTCCTTGAGGGCGCGGAACGCCTCGTCGATCTGCCCCGCCTTCTGCATGCGGTCGGCGTACTCGAGGAAGTTCTGCTTCGCGTCGCTCTTGAACCCCTTGCGGGCGCTGATCTTCCCGAGCTTGTAGTAGATCGACGCGCGCCCCGGGCTCTGGCGCAGGATCTTGTTGCAGAGGGCGATGGCGTTGTTGAAGAAGCCGCTCTCCGCGTACAGGTCCACCGCCCGCTCGTAGTACGTCAGCGCGTCGGCGACGTCGCCCTGGCGGAGCAGGAGGTCGCCGACGCGGTTGTAGAGGGCCACGTCCATCGCGTCCGGATCGTCGGCCCCCGGGCCTTCGAGGATCTGGACGTAGACGGCGAGCGCTTTGTCGAACTGCTTCTTCTGCTCGAACTCGGCGGCCTTCTTCTTGAGCTTCGCGACGTTCGACATCAGCGCGTGGTATGCTCCGAGAGGAGATCGGCGGGCCGCTCGAGGGCGAGCTCGAGCGGGATTACCAACTTAGCCCTAACTCAAACTGGTGACAAGCTTTGCCGCCCGCCCAAGTAGCCCGGCAGCGGCGGTCGCCGTACCAGTACGGCAGCTCACGCACGTCGTCGGCGTCGAACAGCGCGAGGTCGGCGGAGAAGCCGGGCGCGATCTGCCCGACACGGTCCGCGAGATTCAGCGCGGCCGCGCCGTTGACCGTTCCCGCGACGAGCGCTTCCGCGGCGCTGAGTCGGAGCTGGCTGACGCCGAGCGTGAGGATGAGCGGGAAGTTGACGGTCGGCGAGGTTCCGGGGTTGAAGTCACTCGCCAGCGCCACGGCGGCTCCGGCGTCGATCAGCGCGCGGGCCGGAGCCTGCCGCGTCTTCCCGAGAAACAGCATGGTACCCGGCAGCAGCGTGGCCACGGTGCCCGAGTGGGCGAGCGCGGCGACGCCGGCGTCCGAGATCGCGGCGAGGTGGTCGGCCGAGGCGGCCCCGAGCGCCGC
The DNA here is from genome assembly GCA_045804285.1 of Gemmatimonadaceae bacterium. Lineage (GTDB taxonomy): Bacteria > Gemmatimonadota > Gemmatimonadetes > Gemmatimonadales > Gemmatimonadaceae > DATMHT01. The sequence continues at coordinate 102,780 of JBJMNL010000184.1, read as the reverse complement.
CGCGAGCTCCGCGCCGCCCGAGCCCTCGAGCTCGTCGGCGTGGAGCTTGACGCCCAGGCCGGCGGAGCGCGCCGCCTCCAGCACGCGGCGCGTCTCGTCCAGGGTATAGACGCCCGGCTCACAGAAAACGTCAGCAAATACCGCCAGACGCTCCGCCGCGACGCGCGGGAGCATCTCCTCGACGAGGAGCGCGAGGTAGGCGTCCCGGGCCGCCGCGGAGCCGCGGTGCTCGAGGGGCACCTCGTGAGCGCCGAGCCAGGTGGGGACGAGCCGCATCGGCAGGGCCGCCGAGAGGCGGCGGATCACGCGCAGCGTCTTGAGCTCGTCCTCGACGGTCAGCCCGTAGCCGGACTTCACCTCGACGGTGGTGGTCCCGTAGGCCGCCAGCCGGCGCAGGCGCCGCTCGGCGAGCGCGAACAGCTCGTCCTCGCTCCGGCCGCGCAGGTCGCGGACCGAGGCGTGGATGCCGCCGCCCCGCCGCGCGATCTCCATGTAGCCGAGTCCGGCCGCGCGCTGCTCCTGCTCCTCGTAGCGGGCGCGGCCGAAGATGGCGTGCGTGTGCGAATCGACGAAGCCGGGCGTCAGCAGGCCCCCGGCGCAATCCACCCGGTCGGCCTCCGGGAACTGCCGCTCGAGCGATTCGGCCGGGCCCACGGCGGCGATCCTGGCCCCCACGACCGCCACCGCGACCCCCTCGCGCACCCCGGCGTCGGCCATCTCCGCGCCGCGCCGGGCGCGCGCCGGGCCGGCGCAGGTGACGACCTGGCGCGCATTGACGAAGAGGAGCGGGGGGCGGCCGGGCTCGCCGGGTTCGGGGGGCGGCATTTCGGCGACGCCGAGCGTGGGGCGGCGGCTACCTTCCCGGTGGGGGGGGCCCCCCGCGTCGCGCGTCGCACGGCCGGCATCGGGCTCGCGGCGCCCCCCGTCCCCGCCCTCCCTCATGCCATCACGTCCTTCACCCGCGAGAGCCGCAGCGGCGCCTGCGCCTCGCCGCGGCAGGCATAGTAGCAGGCGTTGCAGTCGATCGGCTCGTACTTCCGGAACTCGGTCCAGTGAAAGTCGCTCTTGAAGTCGGGGCAGCGGCGCACGTGACCGGTCGGGTCGACGTGGATGGTGTCGATCCCGCTGCGGCACGGCTCGCGCATCTCGCCGCGCACGTAGCGCGGGATCTGCTCGATGTAGTAGTCCGAGTTCGTGATCACGCCGCGCCGGCGTCGCTTGAAGGCGAGCAGCTCGGCGACCACCGCCTCGAGCTGCGCCACCTGATCGTCGCGCACGAGGTGGGCCCGGTTGCCGTTCTTGGAGTCGGTGTAGACGCTGAAGTTCACGCCGCACCGGAGCTCCTCGGCCCGACGGAGGATCGGCATCAACTGGTCGAAGTTGTCGTCCTTGATGACCGTGTTGAAGCGCACGTTGTCGATGCCACGCTCGCGCATCGCGGCGACCGTGCGGAAGATCTTCTCGGTGAGGCCCGGGATCCCGCGCGCGACGTCGTGACGCCCGTCGAGGTAGTCGAGCGAGATGTTGAACTGGTTGACGCCCGCGTCCCAGAGCGACGTCGCCCGCTCCGGCGTGAGCATGCCGCCGTGCGTGATCAGCGTGACGTATTTGAGCCGGATGGCGCCCGCGACGGCGGCGACGAGCTCCTCGAGGTCGCGCCTGAGGAGCGGCTCGCCGCCGGTGAAGGTGACGAGCATCGGGTTGAAGTAGCGCGCGGCGTCGGCGAAGCTCTTCAGCTCGTGCGCCTTGGCCTCGGCGGGGGTCTTCCAGTAATCGCAGAAGCCGCAGCGCGCGTTGCAGCGAAGGGTGACCTCGAAGTGCACGAGCACGGGCCGCCGCCGCGCCTTGAGCGACGCGTACTTGACCAGGAAGAGCGGGACGTGCCAGGGCTTGAAGCGGGCGGAGAGCATGGCGGGAATCCGGCGTGGCGAGACGGGTGACTCGGGAGGTTGACGGGCTTCAGTCCTGGGCCTTCAGCGGCCAGTGCGCGGCGGCGACGGTCCCCTGTGAGCTCACGGTCGCCGACGTCCTACCGCGATCCGCCCCCCTCTCCGCCTCGCGGACTCCCGGAGATCATCGGCAGGTCGATCCCCTCGCGCCGCGCGGTCGCGACCGCGCTCTCGTAGCCCGCGTCGGCGTGGCGCGCGACGCCGATGCCGGGGTCGTTGGTGAGCACCCGGGCGAGGCGCTCGCGCATCTCGGGGGTGCCGTCGGCGACGGTCACCTGGCCGGCGTGCAGCGAGTTGCCGATCCCGACGCCGCCGCCGTGATGGAAGGAGACCCAGCTCGCGCCGCTCGCCACGTTGAGCAGAGCGTTGAGCACCGCCCAATCGGCGATCGCGTCGCTACCGTCCTTCATCGCCTCCGTCTCGCGGAAGGGGGAGGCGACGCTGCCGGTGTCGAGGTGGTCGCGGCCGATGACGATCGGCGCCGAGAGCTCGCCGGAGGCGACGAGGTCGTTGAGCGCGACGCCGAAGCGCGCCCGCTCTCCCTGCCCCAGCCAGCAGATCCGCGCCGGCAGCCCCTGGAAGCGCACCTTCTCGCGGGCGAGGGTGATCCAGCGGCGCAGGTGCTCGTCGTGCGGGAAGAGCTCGAGCACCAGCTCGTCGGTGCGGTGGATGTCCTTCGGATCGCCCGAGAGCGCGGCCCAGCGGAAGGGCCCCTTCCCCTCGCAGAAGAGCGGGCGGACGTAGGCGGGCACGAAGCCCGGGAAATCGAAGGCGTTTGCGACACCGGCGTCGTGGGCCACGGTGCGCAGGTTGTTCCCGTAGTCGAACGTCACCGCGCCACGCCGCTGCAGCTCGAGCATCGCCTGCACGTGGAGGGCCGCCGAGCGCGTGGAGAGCGCGACGTAGCGCGCGGGGTCCGACGCGCGGAGCGCGACCGCCTCGTCGAGCGGCAGGCCGGCGGGCACGTAGCCGTTCAGCATGTCGTGGGCGCTGGTCTGGTCGGTGAGGACGTCGGGCGTGACGCCGCGCCGGACGAGCTCCGGGAGCACCTCGGCGGCGTTGCCGATGACGGCGACCGAGAGCGGCTGCCGCGCCGCGGTCGCCTGCGTCACCCAGGCGAGCGCCTCGTCGAGGCTGCGCGTCTTTCGATCGCAGTAGCCGGTGGCGAGCCGCTTGTCGACGCGCGACTCGTCCACCTCGGCGGCGAGGACGGCCGCGCCGTTCATCGTCGCCGCGAGCGGCTGGGCCCCTCCCATGCCGCCGAGCCCCGCCGTGACCACGAGACGGCCGGCGAGCGAGCCGCCGAAGTGGCGCGTCGCCACCGCACCGAACGTCTCGTACGTCCCCTGCAGGATCCCCTGCGACCCGATGTAGATCCAGGAGCCGGCGGTCATCTGCCCGTACATCGTGAGGCCGAGCCGCTCCAGCTCGCGGAACTTGTCCCAGGTGGCGAAGCGGCCCACGAGGTTGCTGTTGGCGATGAGCACCCGCGGAGCGCCGGCGTGCGTGCGGAAGACGGCGACCGGCTTGCCGCTCTGCACGAGGAGCGTCTCGTCGTTCTCGAGCCGGCGCAGCGTGTCGACGATCGCGTCGAACGATGCCCAGTCGCGCGCCGCCTTCCCGGTGCCGCCGTAGACGACGAGGTCCTCGGGACGCTCGGCGACGTCCGGGTCGAGGTTGTTCATCAGCATCCGGAGTGCCGCCTCCTGCTGCCAGCCCTTGCAGGAGATCGTCGTGCCCCGTGGGGCGCGCACGACGCGGGGCGTGGCGCGCGACGCGGGGGGTGGCGGCGCGAAGGCCTGCGCGGGGGTGGTCGGTGCGCTCATCGGTGCCTCGGGGAGCTTCGAGTGTGCGTCGAAAGTGCGTCGAAGTGCGTCGCGGATCGCCGCCCGTCGCCGATCAGGCGAGGGCGGGCGACGGCCGCGGCAGGAAGCGCCCGGCGGCGAGCGCGTCGGCGAGCAGGACGATGTCGCCGCTCAGCACGCGGTCCTCGACGAGCGGAGGGACGAGCTCGCGCACGGCGGCCACGGCCTGCGCGACTCCCTGGCCCGGCGCCAGCGGCGCGCGGCACTCGACGCCCTGCGCGCCGCACATCAGCTCGATCGCGAGCACGTGCTGCACGTTGCGCACGATCCGGCGCAGCTTCCACGCCGCGCCCATCGCCATCGGCACGACGTCCTCCTTGCTGCCGTCGGTGGGGATGGTGTCGACGCTCGCCGGGTGCGCGAGGACCTTGCACTCGCTCGCCAGCGAGGCCGCCGTGACCTGCGCCATCATGAAGCCGGAGTTAACGCCGGCGTCGGGCGACAGGAACGGGGGGAGCCCCTGGTTGAGGTCCGGGTGCACGAGGCGGTCGATGCGCCGCTCGGCGATGGTCGCGAGGTTGGTGAGCGCGATGGCGAGCACGTCGAGCGCCATCGCGACCGCCTGGCCGTGGAAGTTGCCGCCGCTGAGCATCGTGCCGTCGTCGAAGACGAGCGGGTTGTCGGTCGCGGCGTTCAGCTCGCGCCCGACGAGCCCCTCGGCGAAGCGGATCGCGTCGAGCGCCGGCCCGTGCACCTGCGGCATGCAGCGCAGCGCGTAGGCGTCCTGCACGCGCGGATCGCCGTGGCGGTGCGACTCGCGGATCTCACTCCCCTCGAGCAGCTCGCGGAGCAGCGCGGCGCTCTCCACCTGCCCCACCTGGCCGCGCGCCTCCTGGATGCGCGGGTCGAAGGCGACCGGGGTGCCGAGGAGCGCCTCGAGCGTCGTCGCGCCGGCGACGTGCGCGGTGCGCCAGAGCGTCATGGCGTCGGCGAGCGCGAGCGCGGCGACGGCGGTGTGCGCCTGCGTGCCGTTGATGAGGGTGATCCCCTCCTTCGGGCCGAGCACCACCGGGGCCAACCCGGCCTCGCGCAGCATCGTGGCCGCGCTCCCCTCGCGCCCGTCGCGGCGGAGCGGCCCCTCGCCGATGAGGGCGAGGGCGAGGTGCGCGAGCGGGGCGAGGTCGCCGCTCGCGCCGACGCTCCCCTGCTCCGGGACCGGCGGGTGGAGGCCGGCGTCCAACATGGCGCAGAGGAGATCGACGAGCTCGGGGCGCACCCCCGAATAGCCCTTGGCGATCACGTTCGCGCGCAGGAGCATCATCGCGCGCACCTCGCGCTCCGGCAGCAGCGGGCCGACGCCCGCGGCATGGCTGCGCACGAGGTTCACCTGCAGCTCGGCGAGTCGCGTCGGCGGGATGGCGACCTCGGACAGCTTCCCGAAGCCAGTAGTCACGCCATACACGACCTCGTTGCGCCGCACGATGTCGTCCACGACGCCGCGGGTGCGCGACATTCGCGCGCGCGCGTCCCCCGACAGCCGAACCTTCGCCCCCGCGTCCGCCACTCGCCGCACGTCGGCGAGGGTGAGCGAGCTCCCGTCGATGACAATCGTCGCCGTCATCCGGGGAATGTCGGCGGGCGCGCCCCCGACTTCAAGGGCGCGCGGCCGACCCGGCACGGTGTGCGGCGAGTAGTGTCCGCCTACACGCCCACTACGCGCTCCCTCCACGCTCCCCCTCCACGCTCCACGCTCACGTCGCCGGCCACCGGAGCCGGAGAGTGAGCGTGGAGCGTGGAGGGGACAGTGGGTCTCCCGGCTTCGAGGGGCGTCTCCCCGCCATGGCCCCGTCCTCGCCGCCCCCTCCCGCTCGATCAGTGCGGGATGGGGCGGCTCGACGTCACCCGGTTCAGCTCCGGGTTGCCGCGGTCGCTCTGGTACGCCCAGTCGAAGATGAGGTAGTCGCGGCCGACGTGGCTGACGCGCACCGCGCCATAGTGCAGGCCGTCGGCGAGCTGGAGCTCGAAGACGTATGCGTAGCCGGGCACAGCCTCGATCGCGCCCGCGGCGAAGGCGCTGCGCGCCGGGGCGACGTCGATGGACGTCAGGTCGGTCACGGGGCTCGTGCTGTAGAGGGCGAGCCTCACGTCGGCGCGCACGGGAGTCAGCCAGAGCGAGCCGTCGGCGCGGCGATCGACCTTGAAGTCGATGTCGGTGCGGTCGCCGGGGAGGACGATGCCGAAGCGCTGCGTGCCCGGCTCGTAGAAGCGGAAGCCGCTCGTGGCGAGCGCGGCCTGCGTGGCGTCGAGCACGACGTTGCGCGCGTCGTAGCGCGGCGTGTCGTGACGCGGCGTCGTCCAGGCGCTCTCGTGGCCATCGCGGCTCACGGTGCTGGCGGCAAAGCAGCGGGGCGACCCGTTGGCGAGTCCGGTGACGAGGAAGTCCTCGGAGACCGTGCTCCCCTCCAGCACCCAGCGCGCGTCGTCGCACCGCCCGGCGTCGAGGTCGTAGGGCGCGGAGTAGACCCGGTAGTAGTCGAACAGCGTGGGGCCGGCCGTGCGGCCGTTGCTCGGCCACGCGAGCTGCACGGCGCCGTCGAGCGTGATCGACGTCATCGCCGAGGGCGCGGGGAGGCGGTTTCGCTCCTCGACCGTGATCGAGCTCGAGCCGCGGCCCACGTTGCCGAAGGCGTCCTCGGAGGCAACGTAGTACTGGAGGTGCGGCACGCCCGCGTCGTGGAAGCTGCTCGAGGTGGTGGCGGCGCGCCGGCTCCACTGCGCGCTCGTGGACGCGCGCGAGTAGATCACGTAGTCGGCGACGCGATCGTCGTTAGGCTCCGTCCATCGCAGCAGGATCCCGTCGGGGACGTCCGGGTCGCCGCTCGGGATCAGCTGGTACGAGAGGTCGGCGGGTGCGTCGGGCGCTCCCGAGGCCGAAGTGTCGGGCCCGGTGGTGGACGAGTCGTCGCAGCCGGTGGCGGCGAGGAGGGCGAGCAGCGCGAGCGGCACGGCGGCGAGACGGCGACGGCTGCGGCGGGAAGGCATGATCGCTCCGGTCAGGGTTCGAGGGAGGAGCATGCAGTCCACGGACCCGGCCGCTAGGGGAGCCAAGCCGTTGCGAGATCATGAGTTTCATAAAACGCGTCACCGCCACTGTCCTCGGTGAGGGACGCGGCGGTGACGCTTCCGCGGACGGGGCCGGGCGGGCGGTCGGACGCGCCGCACCCTGCCGCGCCGGATCAGGGGCTCGTGGTGCCGTTGTCGGGATAGCTCCGGCGGTCGAAGTTCAGCTTCAGCTCGGGCTGGGCGTTCAGCGAGATGAAGAAGTTGAACGCGAAGTTGCCGTTCGGCGCCTGCGAGAAGGCGAAGATCGCGCGCCAGTCGTGCAGCTCGCGCTGGACGGTGACGATCTGGCTCGCGAAGTCGTGCCGCCGGAAGTCGTACGTCGTGCCCCAGGACGCGGCCCAGCGCGGGGTGATGTTGAACGAGACCTGGGAGCCGAGCGTCGTCAGGGGCGGCGAGACGTAGACCGGGGCGTTGGCGCCGATCGCGCCCTGATTGAGGTCCGTTCCCGCGCCGCCGGTGACGCCGAACTGCGCCGGGTTCACGAGGCAGAGCGCGTAGCGCGTCGGGTCCACCGCCTGGAAGACGCTGCACGCCTGCGCAGGGTCGACCGCGATGACGTTCGAGCCCGTGACGGGGCGCTGGCGCGTGGACGAGAAGGTGAAGGAGCCCTGCCACCCTCGTCCCGTGGGCACGGAGAACTGGGCGTCGCGCGCGTCACTCCCCGCGACGGGCTGCGAGAGCACCTGCTGCTGGAAGGCCGTGTTGCGGTCCGGCGCCGCCGACTCGACCTGTGGCGTGCCCGGCGACTTGGGCGGCGCCGCCCGCCCGAGCACCCGGGAGAGCGCGGCGAAGATGCCCGACTCCTGATTGAGCGAGAAGTTCGCGCTCACCTCCTCGCGGAACGGCTTGAACACCGCCGTGTCGCTCGCCGGATCCCCCTTGAAGAGCGAGTAGCGCGTGCTGAGCTGGAAGCCGGGCAGGAGGTCGGAGCGGAGCCGCGCGCCGAGCCGGTCCGTCGTGATGCCGGCCCACCGGCCGGGCTTCTGGGCATTCGGGAAGTGGACGGGATCGTTCGCGCGGCGCTTGAGCTCCGCGCGCCGCGCGAAGTCGAAGCCGATCTGGTCGAAGTCGATGGCGAGCACCTTGAGCTTCGTGCCCCCGCCGAGCTGCGTGGTGTCGGCCCCGCCGCGCAGCTTGGCCTCGACGTTCGTGCTCAGCCCGAGGGAGATCGCGTTCGCCTGGAGCTCCCCGAGGTAGCCGCGCCGGGAGATCTGGAGCGCCTCGAGGTACTCGTCGCCGACGCGCGCCGCCGGCGCGTAGTTGTAGCTGATGACCGGCGAGATCGCGTGGCGGAAGCGCGAGACGGGCCCGAATCCCGGGAGGAGCGCGAAGAAGGTCGGCGACGTCGTGACGCCGTACTGGAGGCGCTTCGACTGGTGCACCCACTGCCCACCGGAGAAGGTGCTCCGCACCCAGAAGGGGCCGCCCGCCACGTTCGCCAGGTTCACGAACGGCGTGAGATTCCACGATCCGTGGAAGAGGGCCGGCAGGCTGAAGCCCGTGCTCCAGTCGGCGTCCGACTGATAGACGCCGGAGAAGAGGCGCGTCGCCGTGGTCACCGAATCGCCACCGAGCCCGGAGGGGAGCGGCCGGCCGTCGGGACCGCGCACGACCGTCTCGACCTGGCGCGGGGTGACGGAGTTGTCCTCGCGGTCGTTGAGGTTGAGCGCGTTCGTGAGCTGGAAGCCGAAGATCCTGAACGGTGTGTTGAAGGAGAGCGAGCGGTTGTGCCGGCTCGGGAGCACGCGCTTCACGGTGTCCAGACCGCCGGCCGCCCCGGGCGCGATGACCAGCGTGGTCGCCCCGCTCTGGTCGATGTTCAGGTTCTCGGTGTTCGTCGCGTTCAAGCTCGGCGTCCACACCAGCCACGAGGCGATGCTGATCGGCTGGCTCGAGAGGCCGATGGTGGGGAGCGTCTGGTCGATCTGCTTGCGCCCCGGGTACTGGCGGCGGTCGCCGCCGAGGCTGAGCGCGAAGGGGCCGAGCTGATTCTGGAAGTTGATCCGCGACGCGATCGTGGCGAGCGCCGCGTAGCTGTTGAAGGTGTTCTGCCGCTGGAGCTGCGTGTTCGACGCGTAGTTCAGATCCGCCGTCAGGTGGCTCGACTGCGAGAAGTCCTGCTGGTGGCCCAACGACGCGGTGAAGTTCCTGAACCCGTCCCGCTGCCGCATGTACGACGTCGCCAGCCGCCCCTGGAGGAAGCGGTCGAGCCAGCGGTAGCGCCACTCCCCGTTGTAGCGGATCCAGCCGGGATCGCTGAGCGTGTTCGTGGTCCCGGACCCGCTCCGCCAATCGATCCAGGCCTGGGCGTCGGTGTAGTCGTTGAGCGCGAAGTAGTAGCCGAGGTTGTCGAAGTGGCGGCGGTACCCCCCGCTGCTGCGGAACAGCTCGTTGACGCCGAATCGCGGCGTGAGCAGGCCGCTTCGCCGTCCGCTCCGCAGGTCCTGGAAGAGGAAGGGCACGACCATCACCGGGATGTCGGCGATGTAGAGCACGGCCGGCCGCGCGGCGAGGATCCGGTTCTGGACGAGCTTGATCTCCCGTGCCTCGAAGTGGTAATCGGGGATGGTGTCGTCGCAGCTCGTCACCCAGCCGTTCGTGACGTAGAAGGCGCGCTCCGGCGCGCCGGCGCCGTCGGTGGTCGCCTTGTACGCGGCGTGCACCCCGCCCACGCGCCACTCCTCCCCGCTCTGCACCTCGGTCGCGATGTTGCTGACGCGGGCCCGCTGCGTCGCGAGATCGTACTCCGCCGAGCCGCGCGCGACGACGTCGGAGCCCTGCGCGGGGTCGCGCAGGACGACGGTGTCGCCGAGCGCGCGCACGATCTGCGTCGAGTCGTTGTAGATGACCGTGTCGCCGACGATCAGCGACTGGTCGCGGCTGACCGCCGCCGGGGCGCCGCGCGTGGAGTCGCCGGACAGAGTGAGGACCCTGTTGCGCGCGTCGAAGAGGACCGTCCGGCCCTGGTAGCGGGTGACCGAGAACCCGTCCCGACCCTGCAGCGCCTGCATCACGGAATCCGGCTCCGCCCACTTGACGAGCTCGCGCTGCTGCGTGCTGTCGCGTCCCGCCGCGGTCGTATCGCCGGGCGCGCGGCGGGTGGTGTCGCGGCCCGCCGGTTGGCCCGCGCCCGGGCGCCCGGGCAGAGGCGATGTGGGCCGGCGTCCGCCGCGCGGCGTAGTGACCTGCGCCTCGGCCGGGGCGATCGCCGCCAGCGAGACAAGCAGCGAGAGCGTCGCCGCGTAGACGATCGGCGGGAGGGGGCGGAGGAGCGCCGCGCGAGGGCGCTCGGCCGTGGAGCCGGGTGTGCGCGTCACGCCGTGGCCTCCAGGCGCTTGGCGGCCGCATCGCGGCGGGCACGGCGTCGGTAGATCACGTACGTCAAGGCGACGCTCAGCTCGTAGAGGAAGTAGAGCGGGACGGCCATCGCGATCGTGGTCCAGATCAGGTCGCCCGGCGTCAGGAAGGCGCCGACGACGACGCAGGCGACCATGGCGTGCCGGCGGTAGCGGTTGAGGAACTGCGGCGTCACGAGCCCGAGCGCCGCGAGCGCCAGGATGACGATGGGCAGCTCGAAGCAGATGCCGAAGGCGAGCGACATGCTCACCGCGAAGTCGAAGTACTCCGACGCGGTGATCATCGGCGTCAGCGACGCGGTCTGGAAGCCCATCAGCCACTGCACCGCGAGCGGCAGCACCACGAAGAACGAGAGGCTGACGCCGCCGAGGAAGAGCGCGATCGCCCCGAAGAGCACGGGGACCATGAGCCGCTTCTCGCTCTGGTAGAGCGCGGGGGCGAGGAAGGCCCACACCTGGTACAGGATCACCGGAAGCGCGAGCACGACGCCGATCGCGATCGCGGCCGTGAGGGTGATCTGGAAGGGGTCGCCGGGGTGGGTGTACACGAGCTTCCCGGTCGGCAGATAGGGACGGATCGGCGCCTCGAGGCGCGCGATGACGTCGAGCTTCATGAGCATCGCGAACGCCACGCCGACGCCGACGAGGAGCGCGCCGAGCGACTTGAGGATGCGCCAGCGCAGCTCCTCGAGGTGGTCGAGGAACGGCATCTCGGCCGCCTCTCGCGTCGTCATCGCCTTCGTCATCGGCGCCTCCCGCGTCACCCGGCGTCCCTCGTAACCCTCAGCCCCGTGCCCGGTTCCCGGGCCTCAGCGGAGCGCGCGCAGGCGCTCGCGCGCCAGCTCGGCCTCGTCGGACCGCGGGTACTTCCGCACGACCTCATCGAGCGCCGCGCGTCCCTGCGCCACGCGCCCCTGCTGGAGCTGGATGAGCGCGTGCTTGTAGAGCGCCGTCGCGGCGCGCGCCGACGTCGGGTAGCGCGTCGTCACGAGCTGATACGCCGAGTCCGCGGCGGCCGAGTTGCCGCTCGATGCCCACGATTCCGCGACGTAGAACTGGGCGTCGGGCGCGAGGTCGGAGGTCGGGTACTGGCGCAGCAGGTCCTCGAACCCCGTGCGCGCCGTGGCCGCGCTGCCGCGGCGGAGCTGATCGAGCGAGAGCTGGTAGAGCTGGTTCGGTCCGGGTCCGGCCGGCGCGGAAGTCGCGGCGGCCGCACCCGCGGCCGCACTCGCGGCCGCACCGGCACTCGCCCCCGTCGGCGCGGGCTTCGCCGGCGTCGTCGCTCCCGCCGCAGGCGGCGCGCCAGCGGCCGCCGCGGGCGCCGGGAGGGGCGCGGGGCCGACGGTGCCCGGCGCGCGCTCCTCGAGCCCGGCACGGAGCTCCTGGAGCCGGCGCTGGCTCTGACCGGTGAGCTCCTGAATCGTGATCAGCTGCTGCCCCATGTTGTACAGGTCGCCCTTCACGTCGGCCTGGAAGCTGCCGAAGCGGCCGCTGATCGCGTGAAGCGAATCGGTCACGCCGCCGAGCGTGGCGACGACCTGGTCGAGCTGCGCGGCGCGCAGCGAGTCGCGGCGCGACTGCTCCGCGCGCAGCGTGCCCAGGTCGCTCTGGAGGATCTGGACGTCGCTGCGCGTGGCGAAGCACGCGCCGGCCGCGAGGAGCACGGCCGGCGCGAGGGTGATCCGCCAGCCGCGCGCCGCCCATCCCGGGCGGCGCGACGTCCGAAGGGTCACCGGGGCGCCGCTCACTGGCGGGCCGCCGGGACGATGTTGTCGCCGCCCGCCGTGATCTCGAACTCCGCGCGGCGGTTCTGCGACCAGGCGCTCTCGTCGTCGCCCTGGGCGGCCGGGCGCTCCTCGCCGTAGCTGATCACGTCGATGCGCGAGCCATCGATGCCGTGCTGCGTGAGGTAGCGCTTGGCGGCGGCGGCGCGGCGCTGGCCGAGGGCGAGGTTGTACTCGTCCGAGCCGCGGCTGTCGGTGTTGCCGGCGACGCGGATGCGGAGCCCCGCGTTCGCGCTCAGGACCGGCACCTTCGCGTCGAGCGTGGTGCGCGCGGCGTCGGTGAGCTCGGACTGGTCGAAGTCGAAGTAGACCGGCGCCGTGACGGCGTTGCGGGTGGCCGTCAGCGCGCCCTGCGCGGCCGCGAGCGAATCCTGGCGCGCGCGCTCGAGCGCGGCGAGCGAGTCCTGGCGGGCGCGGTCGGCCGCGGCGATCGAGTCCTGCCGGGCGCGCTCGCGGTTCGCGGCGTCGATGCTGTCCTGGTTCACCGGGGCCGGGGTCACCGGCGGCTGGCGGCGGGGGCACGCCGTGAGGGCGGCAACCATGCCGGCGATGACGAGCGGCGCGACGCGCGTGGTGCGGTTCATGTGGTTCTCCGAGCGGGGTGCGGTTGGTGGGAGCTTCGGTGGGGGAACTGCGACGAACGACGCGCCGGCGCCGCCCTACTGCGCGCGCGCCAGCGCGGGAGACCACGCGGGGAGCCGGGCCGCCACACCGCGCGTGAGCTGGCGCGTGCGTCCCGATTCGGCGTCGAGCACGTAGAGCTGCCTGACGCCGCCCCGCGTCGACGAGAAGACCAGGTGCCGCGAGTCCGGCGCCCACGACGGGTCCTCGTTCGCGCCCTCGTTCGTCAGCTGCTTGATGCTGCGGTCGCGCAGGCTGATGCTCATCACCTGGAAGCGCCCGCCGAGCTGCGACTGAAAGGCGATCACTCGGCCGTCGGGAGACCAGTCCGGATTCGAGCGGTACGACTGGTCGCCGAACGAATACGGCGTCAGCAGCTCCGCGTTCGTCCCGTCGACGTCGGTAATATATACCTCGGGATGCCCGGGTCGACCCGAAGTGAAGGCGATTCTGCGCCCGTCGGGGCTGAATGTGGGCGAGACGTTGTCCGTCCCGCGCCCGATTGTGACGCGCGTCGCACTTCCGCCGTCGACCGGCGCCGACACGATGTCGGTGCCGCTCTCCTCGCCGTGCGCGTAGAGCAGCGACCGCCCGTCGGGGGAGAACTCCGGGGTGATGTTGAGACCACCGCCGGCGCCGCCGAGCGGCCGCGGCGCGCCGCCGGCGACGTCGCGGACAACGATCTGCGTGCCGCGCGGCCCGAAGGTGCTGTAGGCAATCAGCCGGCCGGCCGGGTGCCATGCGGGAGAGAGCGCCGGCCCACGGTCGCTCACGGCGCGCGCGTTCGCGCCGTCGCTGTCGACGACGTGGATCCGCCCGTCGGCGACGTACAGCACGCGCGTCGCGGCGATCCCGCGCGTTCCGGTGATCCACTCCTCGACGGCGTCGGCGACGGCGTGAAGGCCCATGCGCCAGTCGGCGCCGAGCGCGGGGATCGGGAGCGCGAAGTCGCGCGTCCGGGCGACCTTCTTTCCGCCCACGTCGTACAGCACGACGTTCACGCCGGCCGGCGTGGACGTCGTCCGCACGACGGCGGCCGCGCCGAGCTTGGCGAGCAGCGCGTAGTTCGGCGCGCCGCCGCGCGTGATCGCGCCGTCGACCGCGGCGGCCGCGGCCTGCGCCCCGACGATCGTCACGCGGTCGCTGAAGTCGAGGTCGCGCTCGAGGATCGCCTGCACCGAGTCGCCCGCCGGACCGGCCACGGGGAGCACGGCGACGCCCGGCTTCGTGCCGGGCGCGTAGGTGAGCCCGATCCGCACGCCGGGGCGCGAGGTGGTGTCCTGCGCGGCGAGCGGGCGCGCGGCGAGCGCGGCCGCGGCGAGCGCGACGACGGCGAGGGTGGCGGTCGCGTCGGGGCGACGGAGGGCGGCGCGGCGGCGCGGGAGACGGTGCATCAGCGGAGCAGTGAGGGGTCGAAGCTGAAGACGACGGGGAGCACGTCGTCGCGAAAACCGTCGGGCAGCGGTCCGAACGCCTTCGCGTCCGCCGCCGCCTCGACCGCGCCCTGCGCGTCGAGGTCGAAGGCGTAGCTGCCGGAGCGCGTCACGAAGGCGACGTCGCTGACGGAGCCGTCGCGGTGGATGAGGAAGCGCATCTCGGCGCGGAGCGGGGCATTGGGACTGCGCGGGGAGAATCGGAGCGCGATCTGGCGGACGATGTTGCTCAGGTACCCGGGGTACGGGAACTCGATCCCCTGCGTGCGCACGGTCGCCACGTCGCTCCCCCGCCCGCCCGTCGGGCCTCCCCCGGCGCGTGGCGCGTCGGTCGCCTTCGGGGCGCTCGCGCTCGGCGGGACGGGCGTCGCCGCGGTCGGCGGCGGGCGCCGCGCGGGCGGGGGTGGCGTCGTCGTGGGCGCGGCGGGCGCGGGCGGCACGTTCTGCGCGCGCGTCGGGGGGGGCGCCGGCGTGGGGGTCGGGGGTGGCGGGGTCGGCTCAGGCGGGCGCACCTCGCCGATGGCGCGCGGGCCCGGCGGCGCGGCGACGATGTCGACGCGGTAGATCGGCGGCGGCGCCGGCTGGCGCTCGGGGCGCGCCGCGAACAGCGCCGCGATGAACGCGGCGTGCGCGGCGAGAACGACCCCGATCGGCACGCCGAGACGCGCCTCGCCCCGCGCGCCGCCCCGCGGCTCGCCCCGGGCCGCGGTCACTACCTGGCGTCCTCGGGCTCGGCGACGAGGCCCACGTCGCCGACGCCGGCCCCGCGCATGATCGCGAGGACGCGCACCACCTCGCCGTAGGGCACGGCGTGGTCGGCGCGCAGGTAGACGCCGCGCCCCGGCTTGCGGTCGGCGAGCGCCTTGAAGCCGGCGCGGAACTCGTCGAGCGAGAGCCGCGTCTCGTCGACGAAGATCTCCCCCGCCCTGTTCACGGTGACCACCAGCCCGCTCTTCGGCTCGAGGGGCTTCGCCTCCGCCTTCGGCAGGGCGACGTCCACCCCGCCCTGCATGATCGGCGCGGTGATCATGAAGATCACCATCAGGAGCATCATCACGTCGATGAGGCTGACGACGTTGATCTCGGCGTTGAGCGCCAGGCGCTCGCCGCGGCGGCGCGCCACGCTAGATCCGCCCCTCGCGCACCATCATCGCGATCACTTCGGAGCCGAACCCCTCGAGCTCCCGGTCGATGCGATTGAGCCGGTTCGCGAACAGGTTGTAGCCGAACACCGCCGGAATGGCGACGGCGAGCGCGGCGGCGGTCGCGATCAGCGCCTCCGCCACTCCGGGCGCCACGGCGCCGATGTTCCCCGAGCCGCGGGTGGCGATGCCGATGAACGCCTCGATGACGCCGAGCACGGTGCCGAGGAGGCCGATGAGCGGGCTCACCGAGCCGATCGTCGCCAGCCACGGGATGAAGCGCCCGAGGGTGTCGCGCTCGGCGTTCGTCTCCGAGTCGAGCACGAGGCGGAGCGCCTCGACCTGCGACCCGCTCAGCCGCGCCGCGCGGTCCGCCGTCGCCGAGAGCGCCGGCCGCGTCTCCGCCAGGAACTGCGTGGCGCGCTTGAAGACCCGCGCGAACGGATTGGGCGGCGCGCGGTCGGCGAGCGCCGCGGCGTGGTCGAGCAGCGGCGCGTGCTCGAAGTCCTCCACGAAGCGGCGCGACTTCACGCGCACCGCGCGCAGCTCGAGCCACTTCGACAGCATGATCACCCAGCTCACGAGCGAGAGGAGGAGGAGCACGACGAGCACCCCCTTGGTGACGGGCGTGGCGCTCGCCACCATCTCCCAGGGCGACGTCGGCACGGCCGACGTCACCTGGAGGAGCGGGAGCGCGGACGCGGCGAGCGGCGCGCTCATGCGGGCCGGCGCTGGGCGCGCGACCCGCTGGCGGCCGCCTCGGCGCGCTCGGCGCGCTCGGCGCGCTCGGCGAACCAGTTGAAGGTCTCCGCCACGCCCTGCTGGAGCGCGACCTCCGGTCGCCAGCCGAGCAGCGAGGCGGCCTTGTCGATCCTGACCACGGAGCGCTGCTGCTCCCCGGGTCGGGCCGGTGCGTGCTCCACCGGGACGTCGGCTCCGGCCGCGCGGTTGAGGGCGCGGGCCAGATCCACCACCGTCGTGGCGACCCCGGTGCCGACGTTGAAGCCGCGTGCGTCGAGGCGGCCGGCGGGCGGGATGGGGCGCGTTGCGGCGGCGAGGTTCGCGCGGGCCACGTCCTTGACGAAGACGTAGTCGCGCGTCTGCATCCCGTCGCCGAAGACCGTCATCGGACGCCCCTCGAGGATGCGATTGCAGAAGATGGCGACGACGCCCGCCTCGCCGTGCGGGTTCTGCCGCGGGCCGTAGACGTTCGAGTAGCGGAGCGCGACGGTCTCCAGGCCGTGCAGGCGCCCGTAGTACGCCAGGTAATACTCGGCGCTGAGCTTCGCGATGCCGTACGGGGACTCGGGGTCCTTGGGGAACTCCTCGTCGTTCGGCGGGGTGACGAAGTCGCCGTAGAGGGCGCCGCCGGTGGAGGAGAAGATGAAGCGCGACTTCGTGCCGGAGGCCCGCACGGCCTCGAGCAGGTTGAGCGTGCCGACGACGTTGACCGCGGCGTCGTACGCCGGGTCGGCGACGCTCTTCCGCACGTCGATCTGCGCCGCGAGGTGCGCGACGACGTCGAACCGCCCCTCGCGCACGAGGCGCGCGGCGTCGGCGGAGGCGATGTCCCCCTCGACGAGCTCCGCGCCCTCCGGCACGTTGTCACGGTTGCCGGAGCTCAGGTTGTCGAGCGCGGTCACGGCGTAGCCGCGTCCGAGAAAGGCATCGGCGACGTGGGAGCCGATGAAGCCGGCCCCGCCGGTGACGAGGGCGCGCTTCCCGCTCCCCGCGCGGCCGTCGCCGGAACTGTCGCCGGAACTGTTGCTGCGTGCTGCGTTGGTCGCCATCTCAGAGATCCTCGGCGTTGTTGTCGGCGGTGCGCTCGGCGCGAGAAGCGTCGGCCGGGCGGCCGGCGGTCGGCGCCGCGTCGTCGAGCGCGAACAGGTAACGGACGGCGTCGACGATGCCGAGGCCGCGTCCGTTGGCGGCCGCCGCGCGCAGGCGCACCGACGGCTCGTGGAGGAATTTGTTCATCAGCGAGCGGGAGAGGTATTCGACGGCCTCGCGTTGCGCGGGCGTGAGCGCGCCGAGCTTTCGCATGGCCTGCGCCAGCTCCGCCTCGCGCACCTTCTCCATCTCGGCCCGGAAACGGGTGAGCACGGGCACGGCGGCCAGGCCGGCGAGCCACTGCCAGTAGCGCTCGACCTCCGCCGCGATCATCTGCTCCGCCGAGGGCAGCTCCGACTGGCGGCGCTCGAGATTCGCCACCACGACGGCGCGCAGGTCGTCGAGGTCGTAGAGGAAGACGTTGTCGAGCTCCGCGACGGCGGGGTCGACGTCGCGCGGCAGCGCGATGTCGAGGATGCAGAGCGGGCGGTCGCCGCGGGCGGCCAGCGCCGGCCGGACGTGCTCGGGGAAGACGATGGCGTGCGGCGCCGACGTCGAACAGATGACGACGTCCACTTGCGCCAGCGCCGACCAGCACTCGTCGTAGTGAAGCGCGGTCGCGCCGTGGCGGCGGGCGAGCTCCTCGGCGCGCTCGTAGGTGCGGTTGGCGACGATCGCGGCGCGTACCCCTTCGCCCGTCAGGCACTCGAGCGCCAGCTCCGCCATGTCGCCGGCGCCCAGCACCATGGCGCGGCGTCCCTGCAGGGAGCCGAAGATCTTCTTGGAGAGCTGCACGGCCGCCGAGCTCACCGAGGCCGCGCCGCGCCCGACTGCCGTCTCGGTGCGGACGCGGGAGGCGACGAGGAGCGCCGTCTGGAAGAGGCGGTTCAGGATCGCGCCGGCGTGCTCGCGGCTCCGCTCCCAGGCGTCGCGCACCTGCCCCTGGATCTGCGCCTCGCCGACGATCATCGAGTCGAGTCCCGAGGCGACGCGGAAGAGATGCTGCGCCGCCTCGCGGTCGCGCCGCACGTAGAGGTAGCGCTCCGATCCCGCGCCGAGCCGCGCCGAGAGCATGTCGGCGATGCTCGCCGCGGCGGCGCCGGCGTCCTCCGCGCGCTCCCCCTCGACGACGTAGAACTCGGTCCGGTTGCAGGTCGAGAGGAGGACCCCCTCGCGCGCTCCGGACGCCTCGCGGAGGCGGGCGAGCGCGGGGAGCACCTCGGCGGCGGCGTGCGCGAAGCGCTCGCGCACCTCGATCGGCGCAGTCCGGTGGTTGGTGCCGACGACGATCAGCGCCACGATTCCTCCCCGTCCCGGGGACCGAGCCGCCGGGAGAGCTCGCCGGTCTCGACGTCGGCGCAGAATCGCGGCCCGAGGAGCTCGCCCCCGAGCTGACGCCACTCGTCGCCGTCGCCCGCCGCCAGGAGCCGCGCGCGGAGCGCGGCGAGCCGTCCGACGGCGTCCCCGTAGCGCTCGTCGAAGCGCTCGGCGAGGGCGTCGCGGATGCGCGCCGCCGCGCCGGGCACGCCGCCCGCCGAGACGGCGATCGTGAGCGCACCGGCCCGGTGGGCCGCCATCGCCGTCCAGCTCCCCTGCTCCGGGGCGTCGGCGACGGCCACGAGGCGGCCGAGCGCGTCGGCCTCGCGGGCGACGGCGGCGTTCACCTCGCGGTCGGACGTCGCGGCGATCACCAGGTTCGCTTCCGCCACGTCGCCGGCGGAATACGACCGCTCGACGAGGGTGAGCCGCGCCGGCCGCTCCCGGGCGGCCTCGCGCAGCGTCGGCGCGATGCGCGGGGCGACGAGGCGCACGGTCGCTCCGGCGTCGAGCAGCGCGAGCGCCTTCCGCGTGGCCACGGCGCCGCCGCCGACGACGAGCGCGCGCACGTGCCCACCCGCCAGCAGCACCGGGAAGGTCGGGGCGGCGTCGGAGGAGTGGGCGGCTCGCACCGGGCCCGTCACAGGAACTGCCCGCCGCCGAAGCCGGCGACGCGGAAGGCGAGGTAGAGCGCCACCACCAGGGCGAAGGTCACGCTCGAGGCCAGCGCCGCACGGCGTGCGCGCCAGCCGCCGACCAGGCGACCCGTGGCGACCGCCGTGACCCCCAGCCAGGCGGCGATCCCCCAGACGATCTTCGCCGTGTCGACGCCGCCGTAGGCGACGGAGAAGGCGACGGCGAGGGCGATGCCGAGCGTGAGCCCGAGCCACCCGACGACGGCGGCGAAGTGGTTGACGCGATCGAGCGTCTCGAGCGCGGGGAAGAAGCGGAAGACGGCGCCGAAGCGGCGCGACTTGAGCTCCCGGCGCTCCGCCAGATACATGGTGCCGGCGGCGGCGGCCGTGGCGAACGCGGCGAAGCCGAGGAAGCTGAGCGCGACGTGAGCCACGAGCCAGACGAGCCGGGCACCGGTCGGCTCGAGCATCGGGTGCAGCCCGAGCAGGTTCGCGGCCATCGTCGTGAACGCCGCGAGCGGCGCCGCGAGCAGGGTCAGGCTCACGTCGCGCGCCGCCGCTTCGACGACGAGCAAGGAGGCGGCGAGGAGGAGCGCGCCGAAGGAGAGCGCCGGCCCGAGCCCGGTGATCGGCATCGTCCCCGCCTCACGGGCCAGCCCGACCAGGGCGCCGACGTGCGCCAGCACGCCGGCCGTGAGCGCGCCGACGACCGGCCGGACCGGGGCGCTGACCGGACGGACAAACGGCGTCGCGGCCAGAGCCGCGGCGCCGACGTAGCAGGAGATGGCGATGAAGTGGGCGATCGCGATCATGACTTCCGGCCAATCTAATGACCGGACGGGGCACCGGGGACCGGGTACCGCGTCAACCGGAGCGCGCCGGGCCGAGTTGCCCTCGCGGATCGCCGGCTGCGCCTGGTCGATGACGATCGCCGTGGTCGCGTACGGGGTGACGCGGACGACCTGCGCGACCGCGATGATCTCGTCGGGAAACGCGACGCCGTCCGCGTTCCGGCTCCGTGGCCGCAGCAGCGTGAACTGGTCGCCGGGCTTGATGCCGTCGCGGCTGGCACGGTCGAGCACCAGGTACTGGTGCTCGGAGGGGAGGACGTTGTCGCCGGGGATCCAGACGACCTTCGCGCCGATCCGGTCGAGCTCGGCCGGGGCCGGCTGCACGTCGCTCCCGAAGGTGACGCTGTCGAACTTCACGAGCCCCTGGCCGACGCGGACGTTGTCGTAGACGGAGACGACGCGCGCGTGGAGCGCTTCCCCGGCGGCCCCGTCGCGCTCGACGCGGACGACGGCGGTCGGGATCACCACCTGGCCGAGGCCGGGGAGCTCGGGCCCGAGCGCGAAGGCGAGATAGCGGGCGCCGGCCGAGGCGCTCTCACCCCTGGGCGGGGTGACGAGGACGCGGTCCTCGACCTGGAGGCGGTCGCGGGCCGAGATCTGCACGATGCCGGAAATGTCCGCGGTCGCGACGATCCGGCCGGCGCCACTGGGGCCGCCGACGCGCTCCACGTACGGGGCGGCGTAGTACTCACCCAGGCGGACGAGCGGGCGCGGGGTGCGGCCGACGAGGGAGAGGCGTCCGCTGGACCCTCCCGGCCCGGAGCCGTGGCGCGAGAAGAGGGTGGCGCCTCCGGCGGGCGCCGTGCCGTCGCCCGCCTCATCGCCCGCCCCGTCGCCGGCGCGATCGGCGAGCGTGCCGGAGACGCTGCCGGCGGGGAGGCGGAGCCGCTCGCCGGGATAGATCCAGTGCGGATCTTCCACGACGTCGGTATTGAGCCTGTAGATCTCCGGCCAGAGGAAGGGATCGCCGAGGTAGGTGCGCGAGAGGTCCCACAGGGTGTCGCCGGTGCGCACCGCGTGCGTGCGCTCCGCCGCCTGCACCTCCTGGGAGGAGGGTGCCGGCTGCTGCCGCGACGTGGAATCCTGCGCGCCTACGACAGTGGGGGCCACGAAGGCCCCCACTGCGAGCGCGGTCCACGCCTTAGAACGGGAGATCGTCGTCCTCATCTTCGAGCGCTCCGGGAAAATCTTCGAAGTCCTCGCCGCCGCCCGTGCCGCCCGTGCCGCCCGTGGACGCGCTCTTCGCGCGCCCGCCGGCGGCGGCGGCGCGGCCGCGGCCGCCGCTGCCACCTTCCGCGTCGTAATCACCACCCGACCCGCCGCCCTTCCCGCCCAGCATGATCAGCTCGCGCACGTTGATCTCGGTGCTGTAGCGCGTCTGACCGTCCTTGTCCTGCCACTGGCGGTACTCGATGCGTCCCTCGACGTAGAGCTTGTCGCCCTTCTTCACGTACTTCTCGACGATGTCGGCGAGCTGCGACCCCTTCGTGTTCCAGACGACGCAGCGGTGCCACTCCGTCTTTTCCTGACGCTCGCCGGACTGGTTGTTCCATGACCGGCTCGTCGCGAGGGAGAAGGTCGCGACGCGGTTCCCACCTGTGGTCGACCGCACCTCGGGATCGTTCCCGAGGTTGCCGATCAACGTCACCTTGTTCAAGCTCCGGCTCACATTTCCTCCTGGCGAGTGAGAGAGTTGCTCGCCGGGCAAAGTATAGAGGTGGCCGGGTTAGCGTGCAAACGAACCGCCGCACACACGACTGTTCTGCCGCATCCGCGGTAACATCCGCGGTCACATCCTCGGCGGACGGCCGGCGAGGGCGGCCGGCCAGGGACGGGCGGCCCGTCGCGGCGTGGCGCGCGCCGCGAGCGCGCATCTCCTGCCCCGCGCATCGTCGCTAGCCGCGGTCGTCGAAGGCCGACGGGTCGAGGTCGAGCCGGAGCACGAGGGCGTCCTCGACCGGCCGCCGGTAGTAGTTGCGCCGGCGCCCGACGGGGGAGAATCCGCGCGACGCGTAGAGGGCGCGCGCGGGCGCGTTCGACTCCCGCACCTCGAGGTAGGCCGTCGCCGCGCCGCGCCCGACGGCCACGCCGAGCGCGGCGTCGAGCAGCCGCGCGCCGATGCCGTCGCCCCGCGCGTCGGGGGAGACGGCGATGTTGGCGATTTCCGCCTCATCGACGACGAGCCACGCGACCACGTAACCGACCACGTCCGCGTCGCGCGCGGCGCGGGCGCCGGCCGCGCGCGCGCCGCCGCGCTCGGCGACCGCGAAGTAGACGCGCGGGTTCGCGAGGAGCGAGGCGAAGGAGTCGCGCGTCCACGGGTCGGAGAAGGACGCGCGCTCGATCTCGTAGACGCGCGCGAGGTCGGCGCGGGTGGCGAGGCGAATGAGCGCGCCGGGCGCGCCGCCGCGGGCGTCGTGGGCGCGGCCGGTGGCGTTCACGGACGCCCCGCCGCGCTCACGTCCGCGGGAGCGCCCGCCCGTGCGCGCTCTCCCACTTCACCTGCGCCTCGGCGAGCCGCCCGTAGTCCGGCTCCCAGGCCGTGAGGTCGGCGGGCGTGATCGCGCCCGCCACGTCGAGGAGCCGGGCGACGCCGCGCGCGTGAGGGGGGTGCGGGTGGTCGCCGCCGTGGCGCGGCCCGACGACGCGCGCCCGCTCGCGGCGCGCGAGCTCGTCGAGCGCGGCGGCGCTCGTGAGCGCCGCCGCGCTCCAGCGCGCGACCCGTCCCGAGCCGTCGGCCTCCATGGGCGAGGCGAACCACTCGCCGCGCATCGCGTCGAGCGCGGCGACGTAGCGGCCGGCGACGAGCGGCGGAGTGGCGCCGGCGACCACGAGCAGCAGCGAGGGAACGGCGTACAGGGGCGCCCCCGTCCCCTCGGCGATCCCCTTGGCGATCGACGCGGCGATGCGAAGGCTCGTGAAGCTCCCCGGGCCGGCGCCGCAGACGACGCGCGCGAGATCACGCGCCGAGACCCCCGCCTCGGCGAGCGCGGCGGCGACCGCGGGCATGAGACGCTCCTCCCGCTCGCCGCGCATCGCCACGGCGCGCTCGGCGAGCACTTCCCCGCCCCGCACGACGGCGACGCTCCCCTCGTACGTCGAGGCGTCGAGCGCGAGCGTCAGGCCCGAGTCCAGTGCCTGGGCGGTCACGCGCGCCCTCTCCCCGGCCCGTGAGCGACGCCCGTCATCCGGCGAGGAGCAATCGGCGGTCCGGGTCGCCCGGCACGTGCTCGAGGTCGATCGGCACGTGCTCGGCGGGCAGACGCCGGCCGGCGCGTTCGGGCCACTCGACGAGGACGAGGGCGTGCGGGTGCCCGACCACGTCGTCCCAGGCGAGGTTGGTGAGGTCCGCCTCGCCGGCCAGGCGGTAGAGGTCGACGTGGAACACGGGCGACCGGGGAGAAGCGTACTCGTGCACGAGCGCGTAGGTAGGGCTCGTGACCGCGTCCCTCACGCCATAGCCGCGGCAGATCGCCTGGGCGAGCGTGGTCTTCCCCGCGCCCAGGTCGCCCGAGAGCGTGACGAGGAGCGGGGGGCGCGCCGCGCGGCCGAACGACTCCCCCCAGGCCTCCAGCTCGTCGCGGGTGAGGGCGATGCGCCCGCGGGGGGCGAGCGGCGGGATCGGCGGGTGGTCGAGAGGCACGCCGGGAAGGTAGCGCGCGCCCGGCCCGGGCTCCAGCCGCCGGCCTGCGGCCACAGGCCGGCGGCCGGAGCGGAGAGGCGCGCCTCTACCGCGCCTTGACCTCGGCCAGGCTGCCGCGCCGCTTCCCCGCTCCGTCGCTCCGCGCGCCGTCGGCGCGGGCGCGAAGCTCGAAGAGCTCGTCGCGGAGGCGCGCCGCGGTCTCGAAGTCGAGGGCCTTGGCGGCCTCTTTCATCTCGCCCTCGAGGCGCGCGATGAGCGCCGGGAGGTCGGACGTGTCGTAGCCCGGGGCGGCCCCCTCGGCGATGCGCTTTCCCTCGCCCTCGCGCCCGTCCTTCTCGAGTCGAGCGTCGGCGACGCGGGTGATGAATTTCACCTGGTCGATGCTCTTCTGAACGCCCCTGGGGACGATGCCGTGCTCGGCGTTGTGGCGCTGCTGCAGCTCGCGCCGCCGTGCCGTCTCATCCATGGCGCGCTGCATCGAGCCCGTGATGCGGTCGGCGTAGAAGATGGCCCTGCCGCTCACGTGGCGCGCCGCGCGGCCGACGGTCTGGATGAGGGAGCGGTCGCTGCGCAGAAAGCCTTCCTGGTCGGCGTCGAGGATGGCGACGAGCGACACCTCGGGCATGTCGAGCCCCTCGCGGAGCAGGTTGATGCCGATGAGGACGTCGAACTCGCCGAGCCGGAGACCGCGGACGATCTCCATGCGCTCGATCGCGTCGATGTCGGAGTGCATGTAGCGGACGCGCACTCCGACCTGCTGGAGGTAGTCGGTGAGGTCCTCCGACATGCGCTTGGTGAGCGTCGTGACGAGGACGCGCTCGCCGCGGCGCTCGCGGAGGCGGATCTCGTTGAGCAGGTCGTCCACCTGCCCACGCACCGGGCGCACCTCGATCTCCGGATCGACGAGGCCGGTGGGGCGGATGACCTGCTCCACGACGACGCCCTGTGACAGCTCGAGCTCGACCTCGCCCGGGGTGGCGCTGACGTTGACGGCGCGCGGCGTGAGGGCGAGGAACTCGTCGAAGATCAGCGGGCGGTTGTCGAGGGCGCTCGGGAGCCGGAAGCCGTAGTCGACGAGCGTCAGCTTGCGCGCGCGGTCGCCGTTGTACATGCCGCGGATCTGCGGCAGGGAGACGTGCGACTCGTCGATGACGACGAGGAAGTCGTCCGGGAAGTAGTCGAAGAGGCAGGCCGGCCGCTCGCCGGCCTCGCGCCCGGAGAGGTGGCGCGAGTAGTTCTCGATGCCGGCGCAGGTGCCGATCTCGAGCATCATCTCGACGTCGAAGTTCGTGCGCGACTCGAGGCGCTGCGCCTCGAGCAGCTTGCCGTCGTTGCGCAGCACGGCGAGGCGCTCGACCAGCTCCGCCCGGATCTTCCCGACCGCGCGCTCGAGCGACGGGCGGTTGGTGATGAAGTGCTTGGCGGGGTAGACGGCGGTGCGCTCGAGGACGGCGATGGTCTCGCCGGTGAGGACGTTGATCTTGGAGACGCGCTCGATCTCGTCCCCCCACATCTCGACGCGGACGCCCTGCTCCTCGTAGGCGGGGAAGATCTCGACCGTGTCGCCGCGGACGCGGAAGGTGCCGCGCTCGAAGGCGACGTCGTTGCGGTTGTACTGGATGCCGACGAGGGCGCGGAGGATGTCGTCGCGCGCGATCCGCTGTCCGCGCTCGAGCTGCACCATCCGCTCGCGGTACTCGACCGGGTCGCCGAGGCCGTAGATCGCCGAGACCGTGGAGACGATCACGACGTCGGAGCGCTCCATGAGGCTCGACGTCGCGCGCAGGCGGAGCCGGTCGATGTCCTCGTTGATCGAGGCGTCCTTCTCGATGTACGTGTCGGTGGTCGGCACGTACGCCTCGGGCTGGTAGTAGTCGTAGTACGAGATGAAGTACTCGACTGCGTTGTGCGGGAAGAAGCTCTTGAGCTCCCCGTACAGCTGCGCCGCGAGGGTCTTGTTGTGCGACAGGACGAGCGTCGGCTTGCCGTAGTGCTGGATGACGTTGGCCATCGTCATCGTCTTGCCGGAGCCCGTGACGCCGAGCAGGGTCTGGAACCGGTCCCCCCGCTCGAGCCCCTTCACGAGCTCGCTGATCGCGCGCGGCTGGTCGCCGGCGGGCTGGAAGGGGGCCTGGAGGTCGAAGGGCGCGCTAGACATAGAGCTACTATAACCCCTGGGAGCGGGATTTGTTCGGGGAGGGCGAGTGGAGAAGGGCGGAATGAGGGAGCCTGAAGGGCGGACTTGAAAGCGCGGAATGAGGAATGAGGCGTAACGCGGAAGGGCGGAATGTGGGATGAGGAATGAGGCCGGGCCGCCCCGGGTACCTGGTACCTGTCGCGGCCCGGCTCCGATGCCGGACGACGCTCAGTCCGCCCGTGTAGTCCAGCGTCGCGTCCCGGCCCTCATTCCTCTCTCCTCTCTCCGCCTCGCGCCCCTCAGTCCTCAGTCGTCAACCGCTCCCGGCGCGCGACCTCGGTGATGCCTTTCACGCGCCGGACCGCCTTGATGATCTTCTGCAGGTGGGCGAGGTTCTCGACCTCGACGAAGGCGGCGCCGGTGGCGCGGCCGTCGGCGGTGCGCAGCTCCATGCTGCGGATGTCGGTGCCGGTGCTGCTGACGGCGGTGGCGACGTCGGCGTAGAGACCGCGCCGGTCGTTCCCCTCGAGCGCGAGCCGGACGACGAAGCGCTCCCCCTCCATCTCCTGCCAGTCGATCTCGAGCCGGCGCTCCGGCTCGTGGGCGAGCATGAGGAGGTTGGGGCAATCGCCGCGGTGGATGCTGACGCCGCGGCCGCGGGTCACGTAGCCGACGACGGCGTCGCCCGGCACCGGCTGGCAGCACTGGGCGTAGCGCACCATCAGCCCATCGACGCCCTGGATGCGCACCCCCTTGGTGGCGCCGCGCATGCGGTCGACGAGGCGCTCGAAGGCGCTCGGCTTGGCCGCCGGCTCGGTCGTCGTCTCGAGCTCCGGGTAGACCGCCTTCAGGACCTGCATGACGTGCACGTCGCCCTGTCCGATCGAGGCCACCAAGTGGTTGGCGTCGTTCAGGTTGAGCGATTTCGCGACGGTCGCGAGCTGGGCGTCGTCCGGCTTGGCGAGGCGGCGGCGCTTGACCTCGCGCTCGAGGATGTCGCGTCCGAGCTTGACCGACGTCGCCTGCTCCTCGAGGCGCAGCCACTGGCGGATCTTGTGCCGGGCGCGCCCGGTGCGCACGTGCGCGAGCCAGTCGCGGCTGGGGCGCGCGGTCGGCGCCGTGAGGATCTCGACGGTCTCGGAGTTCTTGAGGATGCGCGAGAGCGGGGCGATGCGGCCGTTGATCTTCGCGCCCTGGCAGTGCAGCCCGACCTCGGTGTGGACGGCGAAGGCGAAGTCGATCGGCGTCGCCCCCTTGGGGAGCTGGATGACGTCGCCGGTGGGGGTGAAGACGAAGATCTCGTCC
Organism: Gemmatimonadaceae bacterium; assembly: GCA_045804285.1. Lineage (GTDB taxonomy): Bacteria > Gemmatimonadota > Gemmatimonadetes > Gemmatimonadales > Gemmatimonadaceae > DATMHT01. The sequence goes on along the minus strand of JBJMNL010000184.1, from coordinate 75,849 downwards.
TGGTAGAGGTCGAGCTTGAGGAACTCGAGGAACTCGTCGGGCGTCTTCGCGTCGAGCTGCAGCTCGAGCACCTGGCGGAACCACTGGAGGTGGCGGTCGAGCTCGTCGGAGGAGCTCTTGCCGGCGTCCTTGTACAGCCAGTGCGCCGCGATGCCGAACTCCGCGGTGCGGTGCATCTCCCGGGTGCGGATCTGGATCTCGAAGAGCTGCCGGCCGGGGCCGAAGACGGTCGTGTGCAGCGACTGGTAGCCGTTCGACTTCGGCTGCGCGATGTAGTCCTTGATGCGCTCCTGCACCGGCGTCCACCCGTCGTGGATGACGCCGAGCGCGTGGTAGCACTCGGGGACGGTGTTGACGAGGACGCGGATGGCGAGGAGGTCGTAGATCTCCTCGTACGGCTTGTCGCGCTGCCGCATCTTCTTGTAGATCGACCAGAGGTGCTTGGGGCGCCCGGTGACCTCGACGTTGCGGATCCCCGCGGTCTCGAGCTCCGCCTGCAGGGGGCCCCGGAGGCGGGAGATGAGCTCCTCGCGCTCGCCCCGCTTCTGGGCGACGAGGCGGGCGAGCCCCTTGTACTCGTCCGTCTCGAGGTGCTTGAACGCGAGATCCTCGAGCTCCCAGCGCATCTTCGCCATACCGAAGCGGTGGGCGAGCGGGGCGTAGAGGTCGCGCGTCTCCTGAGCGATCCGGCGGCGCTTCTCGGGGGCGAGCCAGTCGAGCGTCCGCATGTTGTGCAGGCGGTCGGCGAGCTTGATGAGGATGACGCGGGCGTCCTTGGCGATCGACAGGAGGAGCTTGCGGTAATTCTCGACCTGGCGCTCCTGCGACGAGTTGAGCGGCAGGCTGCCGATCTTCGTCAGTCCGTCGACGATCTGGGCGATCTCACGTCCGAACTCGCGCTCGACGTCGGCGACGGTGATCTCGGTGTCCTCGACGACGTCGTGGATGAGCCCGCTCGCGACGGTGACGGAGTCGAGCTGCAGGTCGGCGAGGATCTTCGCGACCTCGACGCAGTGGGTGACGTAGTCCTCGCCGGACTTGCGCTTCTGGCCGGCGTGGGCGCGCTCGGAGAAGCGATAGGCGCGCGCCAGCAGCTCGGCGTCGAGACGCGCCGGGGCGCGCTCGGAATCGAGCTCCCAGCCGGGGATGACCTCGCGCAGCGCGGTCGCGCTCATGGGTGGCTCCGGGGCGCGGGCGCCGGCAGCCGACACTCCAGACGTGCGGTGGATCCCGTCACAACAGTCCTGCCTCCGCGAAGCTCGTGTAACGTCCGCGCCCGATGATCACGTGGTCGTGCACCGGGATGTCGAGCAGCCTGCCGGCGGCGGCGAGCTGCTCGGTGACCGCGCGGTCGTCGGCCGAGGGCGCCGGGTCGCCGCTCGGGTGATTGTGGACGAGGATGATCGCCGCCGCGCGCTCGGCGATGGCCTCGCGGAACACCTCGCGCGGGTGGACGAGCGAGGAGTTCAGGATGCCGCGCGTGACGGTCACGTCCCGCTCCAGGCGGTGCTGCGAGTCGAGCACGGCGACGTGAAACTCCTCCACCGGAAGGTCCTCGAGCCGCGGCGCGAAGAGCTCGAAGACGTCGCGCGGCGAGCGCACCGGCGCCCCCTCGTCGCGCGCCTCGAGCGCCGCTCGGCGCCCCAGCTCGAGCGCCGCATGAATCGTCACCGCGCGCGCCGTCCCCACCCCATCGAGCGCGGTCAACGCCGCGACCGGCTGGGCGGCGAGCCGCCGCAGCGAGCCGCCGGCCCCGGCGAGCACTTCCTGCCCGACCGCCAGCGCCGACCGACGGCGGGCGCCGGTCCCGAGCACCAGCGCCAGCAGCTCGGCGGAGCTGAGCGCCTGCGCGCCGAGGTGCTTGAGCCGTTCGCGCGGACGCTCCGAGGGTGGCAACTCTTGAATTATTAACGATTTCCGGGCGGACTTGCCAGCGTCGGGCATGGATTGGCGCTCGATCGCGCACCTCGGGTGGGCCACTGACCTCGGGAGCCAACGTTAGCGCGCGAGCCGCCCGCCGCGGCACCATTTCGTGGCGAGGCGAAGCACTCGCCTCGCCGCGAGCGATGCGAGCGGGCCCGCCAAAGGTCGTCTCGGCCGCCTCGAAGGACGGCGCCCGTCCGGTGGGGCACGACGAGAGCTCCCCGCGGCCGATGATCGGGCGCGGGGAGCTCTGCCTTCGTGCGGGGCTACGGTCGAGCCCCAGCTAGAGGCTCGCCCCGTGGCACTTCTTGAACTTCTTTCCGGAGCCGCAAGGACAGGGGTCGTTGCGGTTCACGTTCTTCCAGTCGGCGGGCGTCGCGGCGGCGGCGGCGCCCCCGGCGGCGTGACTCAGCGGGCGCGCCGAGCGGCCGCCACCGACGACGGTCGGCTCGGCGCGAGCCGCGGTCTGGGCGGTGGCCGGCTGCTCCGACGGTCCGACGTCCATCACCTCGTCGACACCGGACGCGGCCGCGGGAGCATGGTCGTCGGACGCGGCGGGCTCGAGCTCCTCGGCCGGGATCTCCTCGAGAATGCCGAGCGCGTTGTAGCGCTTGGTGGGACGACGCTGGCGGCCGTCGCCATTGCCGCCCCCAGGCGCGCCGGGACGAGCGCCGTCGAAGCCGGCGTCGCCGAACGGCGACGGCTGCTGCTCGAAGACCAGCTGCACGCGGAGGAAGCGCTCGGTGAAGGTGTTCCAGATGTCCTCCATCAGCCCCTCGAACATCGTGAACGCCTCGTGCTTGTACTCGATGAGCGGGTCCTTCTGCCCCCAGGCGCGGTAGTTGATCGCGCCGCGGAGCTGGTCGAGGTCGTACAGGTGGTCCTTCCACTTCTCGTCGAGCACGTTGAGCATGACGAGCGCGAGGAGGCGGTCGGCGTAGCCGGCGCCGCCCTCGTCGCGCACCTCGTCGAGGCTCGCCAGCTTGTCGGCGAACGCGCGCCGCCCCGCCTCGACGGCGTATCCCTGCGCGTCGGCGAGCGTCGTCGGGCGCCGGTCGGCGTCGGCGAGCTCCGGGACCTGCACGAGGTAGTGCATGAGCAGGTCCTGCTGCAGGAGGTCGTAGTCCCACTGCTCGGTGGACTCGTACTCGGCGAGGGCGTTCTCGACGCGCTTCCCGACGGCCTTCTCGACCATCTTGACCGCCTCGCCCTTGAGCTCCTCCCCACCCTCGAGCGCGAAGGCGCGCAGCGAGTAGATGACCTCGCGCTGCTGGTTCATCACGTCGTCGTACTCGAGGAGCCGCTTGCGCGACTGGAAGTTCTGGAGCTCGACGCGCTTCTGCGCCTGCTCGATCGAGCGCGTGATGAGGGGGTGCGTCAGCATCTCCCCTTCCTGGGCGCCCATGCGATCCATGAGGCGCGCGATGCGCTCCGACCCGAAGAGGCGCATCAGGTCGTCTTCGAGCGAGAGGAAGAACTGCGAGGCGCCCGGGTCGCCCTGGCGGCCGGCGCGGCCGCGGAGCTGGCGGTCGATGCGGCGCGACTCGTGGCGCTCGGAGCCGATGATGTGCAGGCCGCCGATCTCCTCGATCTGGACGTCGTTGCCGTCGAGGTCCTTCACGACCGACGGCTGTGCCTCGGTGACGCCGGCGCCGAGCTTGATGTCGGTGCCACGGCCGGCCATGTTCGTCGCGATCGTGACGGCGCCCTTCTGGCCGGCCATCGCCACGATCTCGGCCTCGCGCTGGTGGTACTTGGCGTTGAGGACGTTCGGGCGCAGCCCGGAGCGCTGGAAGAGGCGCGCGAGCGTCTCCGAGACCTCCACGCTCACCGTGCCGACGAGCACGGGGTAGCCGAGCTCGTTCAGCCGCTTCGTCTCCTCGACGATGGCGTTGTACTTCTCGCGGCGCGTCTTGTAGACGAGGTCGTGCCGGTCGTCGCGGATGACGTCCTTGTTCGTCGGGATGACCGAGACCTCGAGCCCGTAGATCTGGAAGAACTCCGTCTCCTCGGTCTCGGCGGTACCCGTCATCCCGGCGAGCTTCTCGTACATCCGGAAGTAGTTCTGGATGGTGATGGTGGCGAGGGTCTGCGTCTCCCCCTTCACCTGCACCCCCTCCTTCGCCTCGACCGCCTGGTGGAGCCCCTCCGACCAGCGACGGCCCGGCATCGTGCGGCCGGTGAACTCGTCGACGATGAGGACCTGCCCTTCCTGCACGACGTAGTTCACGTCCTTCTCGTACAGGGCGTGCGCGCGCAGGAGCTGGTGCACGATGTTGAGCTTCTCGCTCTTCAGCGCGTACTCCGCCTCGATCGCGCGGCGCGCGTCGAGCTTCTCCTGCGCCGACATGTCCGGGTCACGGTCGATGCGGTGCACCTCGCCGGAGATGTCCGGCAGGACGAACGCGTCGTGGTCGCCCGGCGACATGAAGTCGACGCCGGGGTCCGTGAGGTGGACGGTGTGCCCGCGCTCGTCGAGGACGAAGAGGAGGTCCTCCTCGATGTCCCGGAACTGCTGCTTGGCGGGGGGGAGCTTGCGGTCGGCGATGTGCTCGAGCTCCATCTTCTGCACGAGCTGCTTGACGCCGGGCTCCTGGAGCGCCTTGAGGAGGCGCTTGTTCTTGGGGCCTCCGAGCTGCGCCTTGTACAGGTGTAGCCCCGCGGCGCCCGTGTCCCCCTTCTCGAGCGCGCGCTCCCCCTCGGCCACGAGCTGGTTGACCAGCGTGTCCTGGCGCCGCACGAGGCGGGCGACCGCCGCGTTGTGCTCCGCGTACTGGGCGTCGCTCTCGTTGCCGACCGGGCCCGAGATGATGAGCGGCGTCCGCGCCTCGTCGATGAGGACGGAGTCCACCTCGTCGACGATGGCGAAGTAGTGCGGCCGCTGGACGCGCTGGTCCAGCGAGACCACCATGTTGTCGCGGAGGTAGTCGAAGCCGAACTCGTTGTTCGTGCCGTAGGTGATGTCGGCGTGATACGCCTCGCGCCGCTCCAGCGACCCGGGGACGGTGTCGTCGAGGCACGCGACGGTGAGGCCGAGATACTTGTAGAGGAAGCCCATCCACTGCGAGTCGCGGCGGGCGAGGTACTCGTTCACCGTGACGAGATGGGCGCCCCGGCCGGCGAGGGCATTCAGGTAGAGCGGGAGCGTGGCGACGAGCGTCTTCCCCTCACCCGTCGCCATCTCGGCGATGCGCCCGAGGTGAAGCTGGATGCCGCCGATGAGCTGCACGTCGTAGTGGATCATGTTCCACGTCAGATCGTGGCCGGTCACCACGACCGTCTGCCCGCAGAGGCGGCGGGCGGCCTCGCGCACGGTGGCGAAGGCCTCGGGAAGGATCTCGTCGAGCACCTCCGAGACCGCCTCACGCAGCTCCGCCTCCACACCGCCGCGCCCGTCGGGGCCGCTGAGCTCGGTGTCGAGCCGGTCGCGCTCCACGGGGTCTGCGGCCGCGCGCTTCGCCTCCTTCAGCTCGGCGACGTGGCGGTCGAGCTCCTCGGTGCGCTGGCGGATGATCTCACGGAACTTCGCGGTCTGCGCGCGCAGCTCCTCCTCGGAGACCTCGCCGAGCCGCGCGTAGTGCTCGTTGATCTCGTCGACGATCGGCTGGACGCGGCGGCGCTCCCGCTCGTGGCGGGTGCCGAAGACTTTCCCTAGAACGCTCTTGAGCATGCTATCCTCTATCGGTACAGCCGCGTACGCTCGATGTAAGCGGCGACGGCGTCCGGCACGAACCCTCGAATCGATTGCCCTGCGCGCACCCGCGCGCGGATCTCGGTGGACGACACGTCCACGCGGCGCGTTTCCAGCACCAGCGGCTCCATCCCCGGCGGCGCGGGCGGCAGCGCCGCCGGCAGCGCGGCTCCGTCCCTCCCCGCATCGCCGCACCCCGGCGTGCCGGGCGCCGGCGCCCGGCGCAGAACGACGAGACGCGCGAGCCGCAGCACCCGCTCCGGCTCGCGCCACCTGGCGAACGTCGCGAGCGCGTCCGCCCCGACGACGAAGAAGCGCTCGTCGCCCGGATGGCGCCGCTCGAACGCCGCCAAAGTGTCAACCGTGTAAGATAACCCCGCCCGCTCGATTTCGATCGGGTCGACCGAGAAGCGCGGGTCCTCCCCGGCGAGCAGCCTGATCATCGCCAGCCGGTGCTCCGGCGCCGAGCTCCCGCCGGCCGCCTTGAGCGGCTGCTGGGCCGCCGGAACGAAGACGAGCCCATCGAGGGCGAGCTGCTCGACGGCGTCCACCGCCGCGAGGAGGTGGCCTACGTGGGGCGGGTCGAAGGTCCCCCCGAAGTAGCCGAGGCGCACGGGCGGCGGTGGTCCGGCGCGGCGGCGGGAGCGCTACTGAGCCGGCTTGGGCTGCGCGGCCGCCGGCGGCGTCGCCGCCGTGGCCGGCCCTGCGCCACACTTCTTCCGGACCTCGCCGTCGCTCGGGTACGACTGGCGGAGCGTCGCGCAGACGTCGGCGACGTCGTCCCGGTAGTGGATGGCGCGGTAGGCGTCCACCAGACGGAGGTACGAGGCGCGCGCCTTGGACGTGGTCGGGTAGTTCTTGGTCACGTCGCGGAAGTAGATGATGGCCGAGTCGTAGGCCTTCCGCCGCATGTAGAACATGCCGTTCTCGTAGTCCTTCTTCGCCAGCCACTCCTGGAGCTGGGTGATCGACCTGGTGGCGCGGTCGCGGAGGGGCGAGTTGGGGTAGAGCGAGAGCAGCGCCTGGTAGCTCTGGATCGCCGTCTGGCCGTACTCCTTGTCGAGCACCGGCTTGCGCCAGAGCTGCTTGTACGCGTCGCCAGAGCCGAGGAGGGCGTCGTCGGCGAGCGTGTCGTCGGGGAAGGTCTCGACGAGGCGAGAGTAGCTCTGCGCGGCGAGGAGGTGCTCGCCGCGGCGGTCGTGGGCCTGCGCGAGGTAGTAGTACGAGAGCGGGAGGAGCGTGTCGCGCGCCGGGAGGTCGAGCGTCAGCTTCTCGAAGGCGGTGACCGCGTTGTCCCACTTCTTCCGCTGGAACTCGCGCAGGCCGGCCGCGAAGAGCCGCTCGTTGTTCCCGCCGAAGGAGCTCGGGTTGAAGCCCTTGGAGGCACAGCCGACGAGGCCGGTGGCCGCGACGGCGAGCAGGAAGACGAGACGCAGGACGGCCGTGAGACTGCGGGTACGTGGCATGACGGGTGTGCTACCCGGAAGGAGGAAGTCGGTTCGCGGGGTGTGGTGCCGCTCGGCAGGCCGGGGACGCCGATCGTGACCGCCGATCGTCGCTTCCGGACACAACGGCCGGACGCACGCCCGACCGCGGGGTCGCGGTGCGCCCGGCCTCACCGGAGCGGAGCCGCCCCGGCGAAGCCATGAAGATAAACCATTGGGGGCGAAGGAGCACCCCGCCCCCTCGCCCCCGGCCCGCCGGCCTGCCCACCGCCCCCCGCGCCACCCTCGTCGCCGGCGGCCGCCCTGCCCTACCGCCGCGGCCGCATGCGGTCGGTGCCGACGAGCGTGCGGAAGTACTCGACGGTGCGCGCGACGCCATCGCGCACGGGCACCTTCGGCTCCCAGCCGAGGAGCTCGCGGGCGCGGCTGATGTCCGGACGACGGACCTTCGGGTCGTCCTGGGGCAGCGGGGTGAAGACGATCTCCGACGACGTTCCGGTGAGCTCGACGACGAGCTCGGCGAGCTGCCGCATGGTGTACTCGGCGGGGTTGCCGATGTTCGTCGGCTGGCAATCACCGCCCATGAAGAGGCGGTAGAGCCCCTCGACCTCGTCGTCGACGTAGCAGAAGCTCCGCGTCTGCGTCCCGTCGCCGTAGATCGTGATCGGCTCGCCGTTGAGCGCCTGGACGATGAAGTTGGTCACCACGCGCCCGTCGCGCGGCGCCATTCGCGGGCCGTAGGTGTTGAAGATGCGCACGATCCGCGTGTCGACGCCGTGCTGGCGGCGGTACGCCATCGTCGCCGCCTCGGCGAAGCGCTTGGCCTCGTCGTACATGCTGCGGGGACCGATCGGGTTGACGTTCCCCCAGTAGCTCTCGACCTGGGGGTGCACGAGGGGATCGCCGTACACCTCCGAGGTGGAGGCGAGGAAGAATCGTGCACCCTTGGACCGCGCCAGGTCGAGCAGGTTCATCGTCCCGTAGGAGCCCACCTTGAGCGTCTCGATCGCGTGCTCCTGATAGTCCACCGGGCTCGCCGGGGAGGCGAGGTTCAGGACGCCGTCGAGGGGCCCGTCCACATGGATGGGGGTCGAGACGTCGTGCCGGAGGAAGCTGAAGCGCTCGTGCCGGTCGAGGTGCTCGAGGTTGTTCCGGTGGCCGGTGATGAAGTTGTCGACGCCGACCACGGTGTGGCCGTCCGCGAGGAAGCGGTCGACGAGGTGGGAGCCGAGGAAGCCGGCGGCGCCGGCGACGAGGACGCGGAGCGGGCGGTCGGGGAGCGTGCGCGCCCGTGGCTGAGCGGTGGACGCCGACGCGCTCACGCGTGCCCCCTGCCGATCGAGTCGTAGATGAAGCCCATCGCGCGCATCTTCGCGGGGTCGTACAGGTTGCGGCCGTCGATCACGACCGGGCGCCGCAGCGCGCCGCGGATGCGGGCGAAGTCTGGGTGGCGGTACTCGTTCCAGTCGGTGACGACGACGAGGGCGTCGGCTCCGGCGACGGCCTCGTAGTTCCCTTCGGAGAACTCGACGCGGTCCCCCAGGCGCCGCTGCGCCTCGTGCAGCGCCGCCGGGTCGTGCGCGACCACCGACGCGCCCGCGTCGACGAGCTGCTCGATGAGCGTGAGCGCCGGCGCCTCGCGCATGTCGTCCGTCTGCGGCTTGAAGGCGAGCCCCCAGAGGGCGACGCGGCAGCCGCGCACCTCACCCAGGGCGCGCGCCAGCTTCTCGAACAGCCGATGCTTCTGCCTGTCGTTCGCCTCCTCGACCGCCTCGAGGACGGAGAGGGGCACGCCGGCCTCGCACGCGGTGCGCACGAGCGCCTTCACGTCCTTGGGGAAGCAGGAGCCGCCGTAGCCCGGGCCCGGGAAGAGGAAGGAGGGGCCGATGCGCTCGTCGCTGCCGATCCCCTTCCGCACGAGGTCCACGTTGGCGCCGACGCTCTCGCAGAGGTTGGCGATCTCGTTCATGAACGAGATGCGCGTGGCGAGCATCGCGTTGGCCGCGTACTTGGTCATCTCCGCGGACGGGATGTCCATGAAGATGATCGGCTTCCCGGTGCGGACGAAGGGCGCGTAGAGCTCAGCCATGACGCTGCGCGCGTGGTCGGTCTCGACGCCGAGCACGACGCGGTCCGGCTTCATGAAGTCGTCGACCGCGGCGCCCTCCTTGAGGAACTCCGGGTTGCTGCACATGTGGAAGGGGAGCCGCGCATACTGCGCCGCCGACGCGGCCACCTTCGCCGCGGTGCCCACCGGAACGGTGGACTTGGTGACGATGACGAGCTCGCGCTTCATGTGCCGGCCGATCTGCTCGGCGACGGCGAGGACGTGGCGCAGGTCGGCGGAGCCGTCCTCGTCAGGCGGCGTACCGACGGCGATGAACACCACCTCCGCGGAGGCGATGGCGGCGGCGACGTCGGTGGTGAACGTGAGGCGCCCCTGCTGCTGGTTGCGCTCGACGAGCGGCTCCAGGCCGGGCTCGTAAATGGGGAGCACGTTCTGCTTGAGGCCGTCGATCTTCTTCTGATCGACGTCGGCGCAGATCACGTCGTTTCCGGTTTCAGCCAGGCATGCGCCGGCGACGAGGCCGACGTAGCCGGTCCCAATGACCGATATCTTCACTCGTTCTCCAGTAGTTCACAGGTAGAGCGGGCTCGCGCAAATTAACCGCGGGCTGCGGGGGGCGCCAACGGGGCGCTCCCGTTCGCGACGCGGGGCGGGGCGCGACCGCACGCCCCGCCCCGTCCGGTTCCGTGCGGCCGCTCGGCGTCAGGGTTGGAAGTGCTGCGTGGCGTCGATCGTGAAGGTCACGCGCCGGTTCTGCTCGGCGCCCGGGTCGTCCTTGCGCGCGCCCGGCGTGACCTGGCGGGCCGTCTGCTCGCCGTACGGCACGGTCTTGAACTGTCCGGCCGGCATGCCGTAGCGGCTCACCATCACCTGCTTGACCGACTCGGCGCGGCGCAGCGAGAGGCGCCGGTTGTACTCGGTGCTCCCCGAGGGATCGGCGAAGCCCTCGATGGTCACGAGCGCGGAGGGGTAGACGCGCTTGATCACGTCGGCGATCTGGCCGAGCACCACCAGGTCGCTGTCGCGGACGGCGGCCGAGTCGAAGGCGAAGTGGACCGGCACGACGTAGCGCGCCACCATGTCGCCGTCGGTGATCTCGACGCGCTGGCCGCGGAGGCTGTCGAGGAGGGGACGGAGCGCCTCGAGCTGCCGCTCGAGCGCCAGGCGCACGGTCTCGTTCAGCGCCGCGGTGTCGAGGGGCTGGGTGACGATGACGGGAACGGCGGGCTGGTTCTGCCCCTTCTCGCCCCAGAAATAGGTGAAGCTGACGTTGTGCGAGTCCCCGACGGGATCGTTGGTCCAGAACTTGGCGCCGCCGTTCTCCTGATTGCGGAAGGCGTACTCGAGGCGGAACTGCCCGACGTTGACACCGGCCCCGAGCGAGATGCCGTGGCGGTTGTCCCTGCCGGTCTGGTAGCCGATCCGGCCGATCGCGACCCCGTTGACGGTGGCCTCGACGCCGCCGCCGGCGTAGGGCTTCTCGTCGCGCGGGAAGAAGCCCTCGGCGACCAGCTTCGCGTCGACGATGATCGGCTCCCCCTTGAAGAGCATCGGGGTCTGGAGAAGGTTGCGCCGCCGGAAGACGTCGAACGAGCCGCCGGCGTAGCCGTGGAACGGAGGCGCGAACCCCTTGAAGGTCTCGTCGAAGTTCACCTTCGTGCCGAAGTTCCTGATGCCGCCGTCGAGCGACAGACGTCCCCAGACCTCGGGGAACTGCATGCCCGAGTTGATGCCGACGGAGCCCTCGGTCTGGTTGCCGAGGACTTCCTGCGAGAAGAAGAGCGTGCCGCCCCAGCGCCAGTGCCGCGCGAGCTGCAGCGCGCCGCCTCCCTCGAGGACGTACTGGTAGGCGCGGAAGTTCTCCCCGCTCGGCTCGCCGTTGATCGTGCCCGTGATCGTGCCGGCGTTGAAGACGCGGGCGGCGACGCCGAAGGCCGCGATGTCGGTCGGGAAGGCGGCGGCCGCGCCGACGATCTGCGACTGGCCGAACCGCTGGGCCGCCGTCACGGTGAAGGCGTTGTTCTTGAGCCCCGCGAGGCCGGCCGCGTTGTACCAGAGCGTCGCCGGGTCGCGGTCGAGAGACCCCATCGCCTCGCCGAGGCCGACGGCGCGGGGCGAGATCGGAATGCCGAGGATCGTCATGGCGTTGCGGCCGCCGTCGGCGTCGCCGCCGTCGAACTGCGCGCGGGCGCTGGCGGGGAGTGCCGCGGCGAGCGCGAAGGCGAGCGCCAGGGCGGGCGTACGGGTGCGGGTGCGCGAAGAGGTCGACATCACCGGATCACCATGAGCTTGCCGCGGAGCTGCCGGCGTTTGCCGTCCTGGATGGCATTGACGATCACGTAGTACATGCCCCCGGCGACCGGCTCGCCGGTGCCGTTGACGAGGTTCCAGACCGTGCGCACGGCCTGGTCGCCCGGGAACGCCGGACTGCTGCCGGCCGCCGGCATGCCGGCGAAGACGGTGTTCGCGGACTTGTAGGCGATGATGCCGCGCATGTCGAAGACCGCCATCTGCCACTGCGTGCCGGGGTCGGCGTTGAAGATGATGACGGCGTTGTCGCCCCGGCGGCCGACGACGGGGTTGTTCTCGAAGACCAGGTCGCCCGGCGTCGTGACGTTGACGATGAGCGGGACGCGATAGGGAGTGGACCCGTCGGCCTGGACGATCAGGTCGCCGCGGTAGGGGCCGGCGAGGACGCCGATCGGGACGCGCACGCTGACGGTCACGCGCGCCGTGTCGCCGACGCCGACCGAGGGAATGGCGGCCGGCGAGAAGGAGATGCGGTCGGCGCGGATGCGCAGTCCGGTGCCGGACGTCGCGATCAGATCGGTCGCGTCGAGCCGCGCGTTGGCGAGGTTCACGTTGCCGAGGTTCGCGACGCGGACGACGCCGCTGACGGTCTGTCCCGGACGGCCGCGAAGCGCGAGGGAGTCGAGCTCGGCGGCCGTGTCGGACTGCACGAGGCCGAAGCCGTTGCTGCCGAGGACCTCGATCTCGACGTTGAGCAGGTCGGAGCGGAGGCTCTCGCCGTTCGAGTTCACTCCCGCCAGGCGAACCGAGTCGGCGATGACGAAGAAGCCGCGATAGGTGCCGGCCGGGGTGCCGGCAGGGACGTTGACCACGACGCCGACGTTGTTCTGCCCGCCGTTGCGGAGAGGGTTCAGGAAGTCGCCGAAGATGAGATTGCGCGCCTGGATGACCCGGGAGGGGTCAGCCACGTTGACGAAGTCCGTGACCTGCTGCAGGTACAGGTTCGTGAAGTCGACACCGGGCGTGTAGCCGTCGTGGTCGACGTCCTGCGCGTCGTTGGCCGCGTTGACGAGGGTGAAGGTGCCGAGGCTCGTGCCGAAGCCCGTGCGGCCACGCAGGTGGAGGACGTTGCCGGTGACGTTGGCGCAGGCGTCGCAGATGTCGAAGTCGCCGCCGGTGACGGTGGCCGGCGTCTGGGCGGCGAGGCGCGCGGGCATGGCCGCGGGCGCCGCCGACAGGGCGGCGGCGAGGAGCCACCGCGCGACGGAGTACCGGCGCGGTTGGGCGCTGTGAGAGCTCGGGTTGGGCATTGGCGTCAGGGCGTGGCGAAGGAGCAGACGGTCGCGAAGTTCTGGACGTCCGACTTCCGCGCCGCCACGAAACCGGTCTCGCCGGTCACGGCGGCGAAGCTCTTGTCGAGGACGCTGATGTCGCGGAGTGCCGGGAAGCCCACGCCGTTGTCGGCGGCGCCGCGCACGGCCTGGCGCGCGAACGTGTGCCCGCCGTCGCGCGAGATCAGGATGACGCCCTGACGGACGTCCGGCGTGCCGGCCCGCCGCCGCGTGAGGTAGCCTATGATCCAGCCGACGCGCCGATCGTCGGGGGCGAAGGCGGCGCGGACGAAGGTGTAGACCGTCGTGGTCGAGGCCTCCGGATCGGTCTCCGTCTGCGGGATGCCATCGTCCTGGCCCAGCTTCGTTAGCCCCCCGGTGGCGGCGTCGAGCCGCAGCACGGTCGACGAGTCGCCGAGCAGCAGCGCGGTGCCGTCGTCGACGAAGCCCAGGCCGCGCAGCTGCGGCGTGGAAGGCGGCAGGTCGACCGCCTCGAACGGTGTGCCGCCGGTCCTCGACAGGTAGGCGGCGCCGCGAAGCGTGGTGAAGCTCGCGTCGGCCGTGAAGCCGGCGATCGCCGCGCTGGTGCCGCGCGGCCCCATGTCCGCCATGTTCGCGAAGACGGAGCCGCCGACGGGCCCGAACGTCGTCGTCGACGCGGTCTCGCCATCGTGGAGGAACGCCGCGAGGCTGCCGGACTGGCTTCCGCCGATGAGGAAGAGCGGCTGCGACGCCGGCCGGCGGTGGAGCGAGAGGGAGGCGAAGCCGGCGCTCGAGTTGGAGTAGATCGACGCGAACGTGCGGCCGCCGTCGACCGAGCGAAGGAGGTTCGGGGCCGTGCTGACGTTGTCGGACACGGTCCCGACGACGTAGACGGTGTCGGGCGACGCGGCACGGACGTCGCGCGTGCCGATGACCGAGGGGAGCTTGAAGCGCGCCGCGAAGGTCACGCCGCCGTCGTCGGTGCGATAGACGGCGCCCGCGGTCGTCGTCAGGTACCCGACGCTCGGCGAGACGAAGGAGATCCCGGAGCCGAAGTCGCTCGTCGGCGACGCGAGCGGCTCCCAGCTCACGTCACTGACTGGCGGGCTCTCGGTGAGGACGCTGAAGAGCAGCGGATCCCGCAGCGCGTTCCCCTGCGCGTCGAGGACGTTCTGGACGCGGACGCCGAGCTGGGTCAGGTACGGGAGCGCCTGCGACGGCGAGAAGATCAGCGTGTCGCCGTTCATCCGCAGCGCGCCGTTGACGCGCAGGCCGTTGCACTGGTTGATGACGACGAAGTTCTGCGGATCGAGCGCGCTCGACGCCTGGACGGGCGCGTTGAAGACGACGCGCAGCGCCCCCTGGCGCGAGATGACGCTGGGGGTCGCGGAGTGGGGCCGCAGCTCGATCGCCGCGGGCTGAGTGGGATCCCTGTAACAGGCCGCCAGCAATGGGGCCGACGCCGCGAGCTTCAGCACGCGGCGGTGCGAACGAATAGGGGCTCTAGGCACGCGCTCCTCGGCGGACAGTGAGTGATGGTCGAGAGACTCCGGGTCACACGACGGAGCGCGCCGCGCGCCGCTGCGGCACTCCCCGGCGTACACGCAGCCGACCGCGAGCAGCCGGCGCGGGGTCAGCTCACGAGATGTCGTACGGGCCCGAGGAGCAGACCGACGTCGCGCAGCTCGCGGGCCCGCCGGTCTGCGGATTGGCCTTCAGGTCCGAGTTGAGCGCGGACTTGCACGACGCGAACGCGACGACGTCGTGGTCGACGTTCACCTCGAGTCGCAGCACGGACGGCTTGATGTACTCCTGGCGCTGGTGCATGTGGATCTCCCTTGAGTGAGGATGCGCGGGGGTCAGGCGCCGAGCACCGGGAGCGCGCGCCCGTGCGCTCGGGCTGGCGTGGCCACGTGAGCGGGGATGCCCTCGGCCACGGTCCGCGGCACGCCCGTCGGGTGGTAGCCGAGCTCGTAGGCTCTCTGGTGCGTCATCTGGCAGTAGAGCTGCACGTAGCCGTTCGGGAGGCCGGTGAGCTGCTCCACCGTCGCCGGACAGCCGACGCAGATTCGCGAGAACTGGCAGCTCCCACACGGATGACCGGGCGGGAAGCGCGCCTCGATCTTGCCGCCCAGCGCGGCCCAGACCTCCTCGAACGGCTGCGTGAGGATGTTGCCGACGACCTTTCGCGAGGTGGAGCAGGTGCTGACGCCGCCGTGCACGTTCACGTGCAGGGTGGTCCGCCCCGCGCCACACTTGTAGACCTCGTCGGTGGTCGACCCGTTCACGCGCGGCGCCGCGTACCCGCGGAAGTCGGCGAGGCCGGGGTCGAGCCGGAGCGTGAGCTCGGTGGCGGCGCGCGGCGCGAGCTGGAGCTGCAGGGGCGCGGAGTCCCCCTTCTCCTGCGGCGAGATGACGTAGTCGGTGCGGAACGGCACGCCGCGCGCCTCCGCGAACGCCTTCATCGCCGGGATCTCGTCGGCGGTGATCGTCATCGCGGGGCACTTGAGATCGAAGGGGATGTCGCGCTCGAGCAGCAGATCGATCGCCCGCATG
This sequence comes from Gemmatimonadaceae bacterium, assembly GCA_045804285.1. GTDB lineage: Bacteria > Gemmatimonadota > Gemmatimonadetes > Gemmatimonadales > Gemmatimonadaceae > DATMHT01. The sequence goes on along the minus strand of JBJMNL010000184.1, from coordinate 60,603 downwards.
ACGCGCTCGAACGACCGCGGAATCCCGGTGAGCCGCTCGTAGGACGCCTCGCTCATCCCATACAGGCTGATCGACATGGCGGCCGGGGGCCACTCGGCGAGAAAGTCCGCCCACTTCCGCCCGATCAGGTACGCGTTGGTGTTGATGTAGACGTCGAAGCCGTGCCGCTTCGCGGAGAGGTAGATCTCGCGGAAGCTCCGGTGCGTGAAGACCTCGCCGCCGGTGAGGAGCAGCTGCATCGTCCCGGCGTCCCGCAGCCGGTCGAAGACCAGCTCGGCGTCGTCGAGCGACATGACGTCCTCGCGCTCGGCGCAGGGCGCGATGTAGCAGTGGACGCACTTGAAGTTGCACGTCGCGATGATCTCGACGTCGGCCTGGAGCGGGATGCGGCTCGCGCGCGCCTTGTTCATGATGCGCGCGCGAAGGGCGTTGGCCGACACCGACGGGATCGTGGCGGTCATCTCACTCCCCGCGGCGCTCCACCGCGCCCAATGAGGTCAACTGCTCGAGAAACTCGAGCGCGTCCACCCTGGCCTGCTCCGGCGTCACGTCGTAGTCCGTCGTCAGGCGGAGGGCGAGCGCGTCGACGGAGCGCCAGTCGATGAGCTCCTTCCAGAGCGCCGCTCCGGTGGCGGTGAGCCCGAACAGCGTCTCCGCGCGCCGCCCGTGCAGCGAGACGAGCAGGTGCTCGCCCGCCGTCAGCCGGTACACGAACGCGTCGGAGCGACGGAATTCCTCTGCCATGCGTGAGGCTATCTGGGACGGGTGAAGGGAGCGGCGCGAACGGGGCGCGACGGTCGTGGGCAACGCGGCCTCGGGTCGGGGCGCGCTCACGGGGCCCACGCGCGCGCGCACTCGAACGCCGACGACGCGCGGCGGAAGCGCAGCGTGGCCACCGGGAGGGCGGCGGCGAGCCGCTCGAGCGCCTCGAGGCTCAGCTCCACCTCCTCGGCGGAGACGCGCGGATGGATCAACCGGGTGAAGAGCTCGGGGACCACCCGCGCCGCCGGAATCGGGACGACGGCGTCGGCGCCGGCCTGCTGCAGGAGGTAGACGGCGCGAACCGGCGCGGACTCTGGCGTCTTGCGCGCGAACGAGCCGTTCCACGGCGTGCCCCAGGCGCGCACGCCGCCGTCGAAGGTGAGGATGGTGCGGTCGTCGGTGGGGATCCGCGCGCCGCACCGCTCGGCGATCTCGGCGATCGTCGACTTGCCGGCGCCGGAGTGCCCGACGAACACGTACGCCTTGCCCTCGGCGATGGCGAAGCTCGCGTGCAGGTGCAGCCCGCCGGCGCGCGCGACGAGACGGGCGGTCATGTACTCGAGGACCGTGGCCGCCCGCCCGACGTGGATCACGCCGGGCGTCTCGCTCTCGCGGAAGGTCAGCCGCGCCTCGCGGAACGACGGGGCGAAGCGCAGCAGCCAGAGCGGAGTGCCGGGCGGCGCGCCGGAGCAGAAGAAGGTCTCCTCCCCTCCCTCGGGCGGCCGCCGCAGCTCCCACGCGCGCGGCTCGCTGTGCACCGCCGGTCCGGGCGAGGGCTCGAGCGGCCCGACGTCGCACCGCACGACGCACCCGTCGCGGCCGCCGTCGACGACGAAGGGCGCGTACGACTCGGGCACGCGAAAGCGCACGCGCGCGTCGCCCGAGCAGAGGTGGAGCACCTGTCCGCCGAAGCCGAGCGACACCTCCGGCCGGTCGACACCAGCGAGCGCGGAGGGCGCAGTGCGGGGTTGGGGCGCATGCGTCAACATCCTACGACCACATCACTGTGCTCGGGACCGTGGATTGCCGGAATGTGGTGGTGCGTCGAGACGGTGGCGGCGCGGCGCGTGCGCCGCGTCGCCGCGCGGCGTCAGCGGAGGCGACGCCGGCGCGCCCGGCGACACGCTCTCCAGAGGCGATGCAGAGTCGCGCGGGCGAGGTTCGCGGCGCCGTACAGCAGTGGACCGACACCGAACCGACCGGTGACGGCGACCGCGGCGCAGCGACCGGCGTGCTCGACTGCAAGAACACGGCCAACGACTGCCTGACGAGTAACGGCCGCATCGGGGCGATCGCTCGCGTCGCCGCGCGTCACGATCCGCCCCCCGTCCACCGCGACGACACGGTGGACGACGAAGCGCGTGCCCCGGTCGACGACGACGATCTGGCCGACCGCCGGGCTCCCTACCCTGCCCTCCGCGAAGACGCGGTCGCCGGGGCGGATGAGCGGGAGCATGCTGGCGCCGGACCCGTTCATCCAGAGCCCACCCCCGGCGGCGAGCACCTCGCGGGCGAGCTCCAGATAGCGCGCCGCGTCGAGGTCGAGGACGCGCGAGCTCACCGACGCTCCGGCGCGCGGCCGGCCAGAGGGGGCCGTTCCCTTCTCCGTCATGCCCGGGGGTCGGCGCCGCGCGACGCCGGCAGGAGGGCGCGCCAGTGCCGGAGCATCCGCGCGGAGAGCAGGGCGAGGGCGCTCCGATCGGCGGGCGCCCAGCGTGGCCTCACCCACGCGGTGAGAGCGGCGGCCGCGACGCCGGGCCCCGGCGCGAGCAGCAGGTGGCGCCAGAGCTGGTGGACGTCACGCCGTCGGTCGGCGACGAAGCCGAGCCGGCGCGCGCCGGCCGGGTCGCCGTCGAGCATGGCCTGGACACCGGCGGAACGGCGCAGCGCCCAATCGAGATAGCGGTGGACGCCGGCCCGGCGCGCGAGTGCGACGGCGGAGGCGCGCTCGGCGTCGCCCATGCTTTGCCAGAGTGTGTGGAAGTCGACCCACCAGAGCGCGGGCGGGAAGCTGTGGGTCGCCAGGTGCACCGCCAGGTAGCCCGGCAGGGTCGGCCCCGTGTGCGCCAGGACGTCCCTGCCGTCGATCGCGGCGAGGGCGGCGTCGGGGGGCGGCAGGGGAAGCGACGCCAGGCGCTCGCCGAGCAGCGACGAATGAACCTCGAGGTAGAAGAGCTCCGGCCCGCGGCGGAGACGGAACGTCTCGTCGAACGGGGGCTCGCCCTCGACTCGCTCCCATCCCTCCGCCTCGAGCACTCGCGTCAGGCGGTCGCGCTCCGCCGCGTCCACGTAGACGTCCCAGTCGCCGCTGCAGCGGACCGCCGGGTCGCCGTAGAGACGCTGGGAGAGGGGCATCCCCTTGAGCGTCACGGCACGAACGCCGGCGGCGGCCAACGCCTCGCCGAGGCGGGCGTGCACGCGCAGCTGCGACTGGGCGCGCAGGGTCGCCGTCAGCCAGCAGTTCCGCCACTCGGCGACCAGCGGCGCCGGCGCCAGGGCGCGGAGCGTCTCGCCGCCGCGGAGCCAGGCGAGGGCGGCGAGGCGATGCGTCTTGGCGAGGGCGAGCAGCGCGGCCCAGTCGGCGTCCGCGCCGACGCCGGGCGCCACGCCGGCGGCGAGGCGGACGACCGCGGCGACGCCCTCGGCGAGCGTCGGCCGGTGCTCCTCAGCCGTCGCCCGGCCGCGTGCGCGCGAGGCGAGCCGGTGGCCCATTCGCTCGTCCTGGCATCCCCCGCGAAGCGAGGCTCATCGCCCCGCGAGCCTGCGCATGCGTCCGACCAGGCCGTTCCGTCGGCCGTTGCCCGTCTCGTGCTCCGCGCCGTAGGCGTAGTAGTAGCCGTAGCCGCCATAGTACGCGCCGCCGCGGACGTCGACGTCGTTCAGCACCGCGCCGAGGACGCGGCCGTGCACCGTGCGGAGCTGCCCCAGCGCTCGCCGGACGGCCTCGCGCGCCGTCGACGCCGTGCGGACGACGAGGATCGTGCCGTCGACGAGCGTGGAGAGCACCGCGGCGTCGGTGACGGCGAGGAGCGGCGGCGAGTCGAAGAGGACGACGTCGAACGATTCCTTGGCGCGGCGCAGCACCTCGCGCATCGCCGGGGAGCCGAGCAGCTCCGAAGGGTTCGGCGGGAACTGGCCGCTCGGCAGCACCGACAGGTTCGGCACCTGGGTCGCCCGGGCCGCGGCCTCGAGCGCGACGGTACCGATGATGACGTCCGTGAGCCCCGGGGTGCGCGGGAAGTCGAAGGTCTTGTCGAGCACGGCGCGCCGCATGTCCGCGTCCACCAGGAGCGTCCGCTGCCCCTGTTGCGCGAAGGTGATGGCGAGGTTGGCCGCCGTCGTGGACTTGCCGTCGCCCGGGCCGGGGCTGGCGACGACGATCGTCTGGACGTGCTGCGCGCTGCGCGCGAAGGCGAGATTCGTGCGAAGCGAGCGGTACGCCTCCGCCACCGGCGAGCGCGGGTCGGCGTGGGACACCAGGCGGCCGACCGTGTGCGCGGACTCGCCGTCGCGGAGCTCCGAGGTGTCGATCGCCGGGATCAGTCCGAGCAGCGTCACGTCCATCGCGTCGCGCAGCTCGTCGGGCGACTTCACCGTGTCGTCGAGCCGCTCGAGAACGAGGGCGAGGCCGACGCCGAGGAGGAGCCCGACGACGAGCGCGTAGGCCGCGGCGCGGCGCCGGTTCGGGGAGATGGCGAACTGCGGCAGCGGCGCCTCGTCGAGGAGCTGGACGGTGCCGGCGTCGTCGCCCTCGTTGATGCGGCTCACCTGGTACGAGGAGAGCAGGTCAGCGTAGAGCCGGTTCTGCGTCTCGACGTTCGACTGGAGGCGGACCTGCTCGGCTTCGAGCGGCGGGAAGCGCTCGAGCTGCGTGCGCAGGTCGGCGATCTTGGCGTCGACCGACTCGATGCGCGTGTTGAGCCCCTGGAGGTACTGGCCGCTCGCCGTCTGGAGGTCGGCCTTCGTGCGAGAGATGAGCGACAACGTCGCGCGGACGTCGTCGTGCCGGTCGTTCTTGGTGGTGCGGAGCTGGGCGAGCGTCTTCTCGAGGTCGAACCAGCGGTTGAACAGGTTGGCGATGTAGGTGTTCTTGCTCACCGCCTCGGTGCCGGTCAGCCGCCGCAGGTCCTCGTCCACGGTGTCGGCGCCCGCCAGCTTGCCGACGAGCGAGCTGTAGACCTTGCGCTCGACGTCGGACGCCTGGCGCTCGTCCTCGAGGCTGTGGATGCTGGCCTCGAGCGCGCCGCGCTCGGTGAGGACGTCGCCGATCTTGTTCGCCTGCTTGAAGGACTTGAGCGCGTCCTGGGCGCGCGCGAGCGCGACGGCCTGGCTGTCGACCGCGGCCTTCGTGTAGTGGCTCTTGTCGCGCGCCGCCTCGCGCTGCCGCGTGCCGGAGAACTCCTTGTACTCGCGGGCGATGGCGTTGGCCACGTCGCGGACGAGGAGGGGCTCGGGGCCGTCGAACGAGATCTCGACGATGTCGGTCTGCGGGATGACGCGGGTGGCGATCCCGCCCCGAACCATCGCCGCGGCGCCGCCGCGCGGGAGGACGGAGAGGACGATCCGGTCCTTCTCGACGTCGGGGCGGTGGTCGATCTGGAGCGCGACGCCGCCCCCGGCGAGGGGAGCGCCGTAGCGCGCCTCGCCGTACGTCACGCCGCGCGACGACAGCACGTACGTCGACGGGCGGACGGTGAGTACCAGGTCGCCGGTCGGGGCGAGCGAGTCGACGACGGGCCAGCGCGTCCCGAAGAGCTCCTCCCGCGTGAGGCCGCTCGGCGAGCTGATGGCCAGGCGGAGCCCGAGGCGGTCGACCACCCCTTCGGCGACGGTCTGGCTGCGGATGACCTGCTGCTCCGAGAGCAGCGGGTCCATGCGCGGATCGTACGTCGAGTAGCTCGGCGTCTGGCTGAAGGCGTTGCGGGCCTGCTGGATGCGCACCGTCGTCACCGAGTGGTAGACGCGCGGCTCCCGCAGCGTCCGCCACATCCCGATGAGCAGGACGACGGCGGCCACCGAGAGCACGATCCAGCGCCGCCGCCGGACGGCGCCGATCGCCTCGCGGAGGGTCATCCCCGCGAAGGCTCCGGCGCCGTCCTCCGCGCTCTCCGCGGCGACCGAGTAGGGCTCGCTCATCGTGACAGCGTCACGGCGAGAGTGACGACCGTCAGCGCGGTGGAGATGAGGCCGAGCGCGAACATGACGTTCTGCCGGGTCCACCCGTTCCGCTTCGGCACCACGACGTAGTCGTTCGAGTAGAGCACGATCCGCCCGGCCGAGCTCCCGGAGAGGGCGCTCTCCAGGTCGACGGTGTAGGCGCGGCCGTCGCGCACGACGCGCGCCTTGCGGAGGTTCGCGTCCTCGCTCGGGCCGCCTGCGATCGTCAGGAGCTGAATGAGGCTCGTCCCGGGCTCGACGGGAAAGAGGCCCGGCGCGCGGACCTGTCCGAGCACGGAGACGCGGATCAGTGGCTGCACCGAGATCTCCGGGCGCTCGAAGCCGCGGGCGCGGAGCGAGTCGATCAGGCGCTCCTTCACCTGGGTCGGGTCGAGCCCCGCGGCCTGGACGACTCCCAGTCCGGGGATCTGCACGAAGCCGCGGCTGTCGATCAGGTACTTGTTGCTCAGCTCCTTCTCGCGGAAGACGACGATGTCGAGGACGTCGCCGGAGCGGAGGACGCCGACGCTCCGCGGCACACTGTCGCGCGGCGCCGAGGCGGGCGCCGGTGGCGCCGGTGGCGCCGGAGGCGTCGACTGCGCGACGGCCGGCCGGAGGGCGGCGGCCATCATCAGGAAGAAGACCGCGAGCGCGCCCGCGCCGCCGAGCGGCGCGCGGCGCGGGCGCCGGTCAGGGATAGCGGAAAGCATAGGTGCCGATCAGTTGAGCGCGGAGGTAGAGTCTGGCGAGGGCCGGCTGGTTGGCGGCGTTCTCGACGCGCGCGCTCTCGACGCGCAGCGTCAGCGGCAGCGTCGTGGACAGGCGCTGAAGTGCCAGCTCGCCCAGCAGGGCCCGCTGTACCCCCGGACGGTCCGGGCTCGAGCTCGGGTACGGCTCGCCGGCGTGAAAATTGGCGGATTGCGCCGGCCGTTGCGAGATCCGGAGCGCTCCCTGGCGCCAGAAGCCGAACCCACCGGAGAGGCGCGTCGCTCCGCCGAGCCAGACCTCCGCCGTGCCGCGGAAGAGGTCCGCGTCGGGGCCGAGCTCGGAGCCGAGCGGCCGGTCGTAGCTCTGGTAGACCACGGAGTAGTCCCCGCGCAGGTAGGTGTAGCTGTCGACGCGCCGGTACTCCGCCCCGACGGCGGCCGGGCGGGTCGTCGGGAGCGGCGCGGTGGCGGCGACTCGCCAGGAAAGCTGATCGGGGGTCTGCTTGCGATCCGCCGGGTCGATCTGGATGTCGTCCACGACGAGCTCGCCGGTCATCCGCACGGGCCCGAGGGCGAAGCGGGTGGCGCCGAAGACGAGGATGTTGTCGCGCCCCTCTGTCCCGACGCGCGCCGTATCGTTCTGCGTGAACAGGTACGGCATGAGGGGGTTGGCGTACGCGAGGTCGAAGACGGAGCTCGTGCGCGAGAGGATGGCCGTCTCCCCCAGAGTGAGCTCGAGCCGCGGGGAGTGGCGGTAGGTGAGGGCGTGGCCGAGGAGGACGCGGCGATAGCGCTGCCGGTCCGGCCCGCCGGTCAGGCTGTCGCGGGCGAGGTCGATGACGACGTCGTTGATCGTGGCGACCATGGCGCGCGCGTCGAGGCGCTTCCAGGTCGCCGAGGCGGCCAGGCGGTCGAGCGGCGGGGAGTGGGCGCCGAGGGCGATGGACTCGTCCCCCTCCCCGAGCCAGGCCTCCCGTCCTCGGCCCAGCGTGACGACCAGCGGGCCCACGCGGCCGCTGGCGTACGCCTCGCTGAAGTCGAGCACCGCGTCCCCCCCACGGAGCTGCCGGGCGCGGATCAGCGGGTCGTTGCGGCGGTCGCTCTGCGCGTAGCCCTCGACCACCGCGACCAGGTTGTCCCCCCCGTCGGCGGTGCCGCGGAGGCGGGCGAGGAGCACGGCGGGCGGGGTGCCGAGGTCAGTCGGCTGGACTCCCTTCCAGAGCGGGCGGAACTCGCCGTTGGAGAGCGCCGTGCCTGTGAGGGTCACGGCCGCGCCGATGCCGGAGCGCGAGGGGTGGCGGCTCTGCGCGGCCGTCGCGGCCACGGCCGCGGCGAGGTCCGGCGCGACGTCGGAGATGTCGAGCGTCGCCGCGGTATCGGGGAGGAACCGGGCGCGGAGCGTCTGGAGGATCGGGCCCGAGCACCGCGACGGAGTCGCCGCGGCCTTCCGGAGCCGCTCGCGCACCGAGCGGACGAGGAACGGACGGAAGGCCGACACGCGCGCCTCGTCGCACCCCGTGCGCTCGAGCGCCTGGAGCTGGACGTAGGCCGGGTCGTCGAGCGGCAGCGTCACCAGCGGGTGCTGGGCGCTGGCGGAGGCCGGAAGCAGCAGCGCGACGGCGGCCGCGCCGGCGAGGGTGACGACCGCGCCGCGCGTGCCACGGGCTCGGGGCGCGCGCTCCGGTGTGTGGCGGGCGAGGGGCGTCAGGGTCGGATACGGTGAGGGGTCGTCGGGGAGGGCGATCGCGACGGCCGCCTCGCGCAGCGCGGCGGCGACGCCCCGAGACGGGTGCGGCGGGTAGGCTCCCGACGGGAGCCGGGGTGCGGTGGCGCGTGCGGTGGAACGACGGCGCCGGCGTCGCCGGCCAGGGTGGAGCGGCCGGCGGACGTCAGCGAAGGCAGAGCCGGGGCGGCTGCGCCGCGGCGCCGGAGGGCTGCGCGCGGCACGGGACGCCCGAGTGGCGAGCACGGCCGTTGCAAGCCGCGCGCCAGCCTCGGCGGGGCTCGGCGCGGCGGGCGGCGCCTCCGCCCGCCGCGCCGGAACAGTCAGCGCGCCGCCGCGGCCGGGGCGGGACGGGCCGTGGGCTGCTTGCCGACGGCTGCCGCCGACGCGGCCGCGGCGGCGGCGGCGCCGGCGGCGCCGGCCGACTGCGTGGTCGAGAGGGGGACGATGCGCGCGCGGGACGGGCGCAGCCGGGCGGTGGCGTTGCGGGTGTCCACCACCACCGCCGCGTGGTCGACGACGCGCTGGTAGTCCACCGCGGCGTGGTCCGTGACGATGACCACGGCGTCGGCGCGCTCGAGCTCCGCGTCCGTCAGCTCGACGCCCCGGGTGACGTGGCCGTTCTCGCGGAACGACGGCACGTGCGGGTCGTGGTAGACCACCGTCGCCCCGCGCTCCTCGAGCAGGCGCATGACGTCGAGCGCCGGGCTCTCGCGCATGTCGTCGATGTCCTTCTTGTAGGCGACGCCGAGGACGAGGACGCGGCTGCCGTTCACCGCCTTGCGCTCGTCGTTCAGCGCGTGCGCGACCTTCTCGACGACGAAGTCCGGCATCCCGCTGTTGATCTCGCTCGCCAGGTCGATGAAGCGCGTCTTGTAGTTCAGCGTGCGCATCTTCCAGGCGAGGTAGTGCGGGTCGAGGGGGATGCAGTGTCCGCCGATCCCGGGGCCGGGCGTGAACTTCATGAAGCCGAACGGCTTCGTCGCCGCCGCGTCGATCACCTCCCAGACGTCGACCCCGAGCTTGTCGCAGACGATCGCCATCTCGTTCACGAGCCCGATGTTGACCGAGCGGAAGGTGTTCTCGAGCAGCTTCACGAGCTCCGCCGCCTCCGTCGACGAGACGGGCACCGGACGGTCGATGCAGGAGCCGTAGAGCTTCATCGCGACCTCGGTGCAGGCCGGGGTGATGCCGCCGACCACCTTGGGCGTGTTCTTGGTGTGCCAGGTGGGGTTGCCGGGATCGACGCGCTCGGGGCTGAAGGCGAGGAAGACGTCCTCGCCGACGGTGAGGTTGCACGCCTCGAGGCGGGGCTGCATCACCTCGCGCGTCGTGCCGGGGTAGGTCGTGCTCTCGAGCACCACCAGCAGCCCGGGGTGCGCGTTGCGGGCGATCGTCTCGGTGGCGGCGTTGACGAAGCTCATGTCGGGGTCGCGCGTCTTGCCGAGCGGGGTCGGGACGGCGATCGAGACGGCATCGCACTCGCGGAGCCGGGCCTCGTCCGTCGTCGCCTGGAAGGCGCCGGAGCGGACGAAGCGGGCGACGTCGGCGGCGGGGACGTCCTGGATGTGCGACTCGCCCGCGGCGAGGCGGTCGACCACGCGCTGGCTGACGTCGAAGCCGATGACGCGGAATCCGGACTTGGCGAACTCCATGGCGAGCGGGAGCCCGACGTATCCGAGCCCGACGATGCCGACGACGGCCGACCTGTCCTGGATCTTCGCGAGAAGCTGCTCTTTCATGTGGGCGACGCGGTAAGGGACGGGCGCGCGGGGCGGCCGCGGCGCGCCGTGCGCCGTGCGGCGGGCCTCAGCGGCCGAAGAACGATCGGACGGCGGCGGCCACCTCGTCGAGCTGCGACCGCGACAGCTCGGGGTAGATGGGGAGGGAGATGACCTCGCGCGAGGCGCGCTCGGCCTCGGGACAGCTCCCCTCGCGGTAGCCGAGGTAGGCGAAGCAGGGCTGCAGGTGAAGCGGCAGCGGGTAGTAGATAGCACTCCCGATGCCACGCGCCTTGAGGTGCGCCTGGAGCTCGTCGCGGCGCGGGACGCGGATCGTGTACTGGTTGTAGATCGACTCGTTGAGCGGGTCGACGTACGGGGTGACGATCTCGGGGACGCCGGCGAACGCGGCGTCGTAGTAGGCGGCGTTCTCGCGGCGCCGGGCGCTCCACGCCGCCAGATGCGGGAGCTTGGCGTGCAGCACCGCCGCCTGGAGCGAGTCGAGGCGGCTGTTGTAGCCGACCTCCTCGTGAAAGTAGGTCTTGACGCTGCCGTGCGTGCGCAGGCGCGTCAGCCGCTTGGCGAGCGCCTCGTCCTGGGTGACGACCATTCCGCCGTCGCCGTAGCCGCCCAGGTTCTTGGAGGGGAAGAAGCTGAACGTGCCGATGGTCGCCATCTGGCCGGCCATGCACCAATTCGCGCCCATCCGCCGGCGGGCGCCGATCGACTGCGCCGCGTCCTCGATGATCGGGAGCCCCGGCGCGGCCGCCGCCACCTGCTCGATCGGCGCCATCTGCCCGAAGAGGTCGACCGGGATCACCGCCTTCGTCCGGGACGTCACCCCCGCGCGCACGGCGTCGGGGGAGACGTTGTAGGTGCGGGGGTCGATGTCGACGAAGACCGGCGTCGCGCCGACGTTGTGGATCGTCCCCCCCGTCGCGAAGAAGGTGAAGGGCGTCGTCACCACCTCGTCGCCGCGGCCGACGTCGAGCGCGCGCAGGGCGAGGAGGATCGCGTCGGTCCCGTTCGCGCAGCCGACGGCGTATCTCGTTCCGGACAGCCCCGCGAGCTCGCACTCGAGCTGCTGGACGGGCTGGCCGAGGATGAAGGCCTGGTCCTCGACGACGCGCATCATGGCGTCGACGACGTCGTTCTTGATGGTCGCGTACTGCGCGCGAAGGTCGAGCAGGGGGACGGGCATGGCGAGAGCGCTGGTGGGATGGGCCCAGGAAAGATGCCGAGGGGGGAGACGGGGGTCAATCAAACGGCGGGGTGGCGGCCGGGGATGGGAGCCGGAGCCTGGTTGGCAGTCGTCAGTTGGCAGTCGTCAGTTGGCACTTTCGGCGGGTCACCGGGATCCGAGAGCTGGACACTGAGGACTAGCGACTGACAACTGACGACTGCCAACTGGTGACGACGGGCGACCGACGACTGCCGACCGGTCCCCGACTCCCCCCGTTCCGGCCGTTAGACCCTCGTCCGCAACGGCAGGGGCACCTCGCGCCCGGTCTTCGCCGACTCGTAGATGCCGAGGATCAGCTCGAGCGACTTCCGGCCGGCGCGGCCGTCGGTGTCGGCGAGGGCCTCGCCGCGCAGGACGGCGAGCACGTTCCGGTAGTAGGCCTCGTGGCCGAAGCCGTAGACGGTCGGCGGGTTGGTGGACGCGGTCTCGACGAGCTTGTCGTCGTCGTCGTAGTCGGCGAACACCCAGTGCTCGACCCGGTTGACCGCGGTGCCGCCGATCTTCACCGTCCCCTTCTCGCCGAGGATCGTGATCGATCCCTCGAGGTTCTTCGGGTAGGTGAGCATCGTGACCTCCATCGAGCCGAGCGCGCCGCTCCGGAACTTGAAGAGGGCCACGCCGGAGTCCTCGGCCTCGATGCGCCGGGCCATCGTCGCCGTGCGCGCCATGACGCTCTCCACCGGGCCGACGAGCCACTGCACGAGGTCGACGTAGTGCGACGCCTGGTTCATGAAGGCGCCGCCGTCGAACTCCCACGTCCCGCGCCAGGGCGCCTGGTCGTAGTACTCCTGCGGGCGGGTCCAGCGCACCGTGCAGTTGGCCATGTAGATGCGGCCGAAGCGCCCGCGGTCGATCGCGCGCTTGAGGAGCTGGATCGACGGGTTGAGGCGGTTCTGCTTGACCACGAACAGTTTGACGCCGGCGGCGTCGCAGGCCTGCACCAGCTCGTCGGCCGCCGCGAGCGAGATCGCCATCGGCTTCTCGGAGATGACGTGCTTGCCCGCCAGCGCCGCCATGATCCCGTGCTGCGGGTGGAGCCCCGACGGGGTGCAGATCGCGACCGCGTCGAATTCGGCCTCGCCTAGCATGCGCTCGTACGAGGTGAACGCCGGCACGCCCTGCTGCTCGCCGGCCGCCGCCGCCCGCTCCGGCACGACGTCGCACACCGCGCTCAGCGCCAGCCCGTCGACGCGGGCGATGGCCTCGAAGTGGTTGCGGCTGATGCGGCCGCACCCGACGAGGGCGACGCGGATCGGCGAGGGGGGCGCGTCGTCGCGGCGCGCGCTCACGCGGCCATCCCCGGGCCGGAGGTCCGCACGAGCCCCTCCCCCGCCCGCTGGTACGTCGAGCCGCAGGCGGCGCACTCGCCCTCCCCGGACGCCGGGAGCCGCTCGCCGCACTGGCACATCCACCCGACCCGGCGCGCCGGCACGCCGGCGACGAGCGCGTAGGGGGGGACGTCGCGCGTCACCACGGCGCCGGCGCCGACGAAGGCGTACTCGCCAAGCGTGACGCCGCAGACCACCGTCGCGTTCGCGCCGATCGACGCGCCGCGGCGGACGAGCGTGCGGCGGTACTCGTGCTTGCGCGAGACGTGGCTGCGCGGGTTGAGGACGTTCGTGAACACCATCGACGGCCCGCAGAAGACGTCGTCCTCGAGCACCACGCCCTCGTAGACGGAGACGTTGTTCTGGATCTTCACGTTGTCGCCGATCTCGACCGCGTTCATCACGACGACGTTCTGCCCGAGGCTGCACCGGGCGCCGATGACGGCGCCGGGCATGACGTGGCAGAAGTGCCAGATCTTCGTCCCGGCGCCGACGCGCGCCCCGTCGTCGACGTAGGCGGACTCGTGGACGAAGGCGGATTCGTGGACCGATGGAGGGGACACGGCGCTGTCGGGGGGAGAGTCGGGAGTGAGGGCGCGACGAGAGTCGGCGGCGGGCGGCGGGCGGGCCCCGCGCGCTAGCGGCTGCCCACCGTCACCCGCGGCACGCTCCGCACGTCGCTCTCGCGGAGCAGCTCGTGCCACTCCTGGAGGGAGCGGACGCTCGCGTTTCGCGAGCGGAGCGAGAGCACCGCGTCGCAGGCCGCGCTGGCCGCCGAGAGGGTGGTGGTGTACGGGACGTTGTGCGCGATGGCGGCCTGGCGGATCGTGTAGTCGTCCTTCTGCGCGTGCTTGCCGAGGGGCGTGTTGATGAGGAGCTGCACCTCGCCGTTGACGACGAGATCGATCGCGTGCGGGCGCCCCTCGTGCACCTTGAACACGCGCTCGGCGGGGACGCCGCGGGCGCGGAGGAAGCGCGCCGTCCCCTCGGTGGCCATGATCCGGAAGCCGAGCTCGTGGAAGCGCCGCGCGATCGGCGTCGCGCTGGGCTTGTCGTGGTCGTTGACGGTCAGGAAGATGGCGCCGGCGGTGGGCAGCCCGTTCTCGGCGGAGAGCTGCGCCTTGGCGAAGGCGCTGCCGAAGGAGTCGGAGATCCCCATCACCTCGCCCGTCGAGCGCATCTCGGGCCCGAGGATCGGGTCGAACTCGCGGAACTTCTTGAACGGGAACACCGCCTCCTTCACCGCCACGTAGGGGGGGACGATCTCGGTCGTGAAGTCGAGGTCGGCGAGCGTCTCGCCCGTCATGACGCGGGCGGCGATCGAGGCGAGCGGGACCCCGATCGCCTTCGACACGAAGGGGATCGTCCGGCTCGCGCGCGGGTTCACCTCGAGTACGTACACGACGTCGTGCTTGATCGCGTACTGCACGTTGATCAGGCCGCGCACGCCGAGCGCCTCGGCGAGGGCGACGGTGTGGCGGCGCATGGTCTCGACGTGCCGCTCGTCGATCAGGTAGGGCGGCAGCACGCAGGCCGAGTCGCCGGAGTGGATGCCGGCGTCCTCGATGTGCTGCATGATGCCGCCGATGACCACCCGCTGGCCGTCGGCGATGGCGTCGACGTCGGCCTCGAAGGCGTCCTCGAGGAAGCTGTCGATGAGCACCGGGCGCTCCTCCGACACGCGCGCGGCCGTCGCGAAGTACTCGGTGAGCTGCGCCTCGTCGTAGACGATCTGCATCGCGCGGCCGCCGAGCACGTACGACGGGCGGACGAGCACCGGGTACCCGACCCGGCCGGCCACGGCCACCGCCTCGTCGAGGCTCGTCGCCGTCCCGTTCTCCGGCTGCCGGATGCCGAGCCGGCGCGCGATCCCGTCGAAGCGCTTCCGGTCCTCGGCGGCGTCGATCGCGTCGGGGGAGGTGCCGAGGATCCGCACTCCCGCCGCTTCGAGGCCGCGGGTGAGCTTGAGCGGCGTCTGCCCGCCGAGCTGGACGATCACCCCCTCCGGGCGCTCGCGCTCCACGACCTCGAGCACGTCCTCGAGCGTCAGCGGCTCGAAGTAGAGCTTGTCGGAGATGTCGAAGTCGGTGGAGACCGTCTCGGGGTTCGAGTTGATCATGATCGTCTCGAACCCGCGCTCGCGCAGCGCCAGGGCGGCGCGCACGCAGCAGTAGTCGAACTCCACGCCCTGGCCGATGCGGTTCGGCCCGCTCCCGAGGATGACCACCGAGCGGCGCCCCGTGCGCGGCGCCTCGCTCTCCTCGTCGTAGCAGCCGTACAGGTAGGGGGTCGCCGAGGGGAACTCGCCGGCGCAGGTGTCGACCATCTTGTAGGCGGGCCGGACGCCGAGCGCGTGACGCCGCGCCCGCACCTCCGCCTCCGTCTCGTCGCGCAGGTCGGCGAGCTGGCGGTCGGAGAAGCCCATCCGCTTCATCCGGCGCAGCTCGGTCGCGTCGACGTCGGCGAGGGTCGCGTGGCGGCGCTCGGCGTCCACCAGCTCGCGCATCTGGCTCAGGAACCAGGGGTCGATGCCGGTGATGTCGTTGAGGTCGGCGATCGAGACTCCCGCTTCCATCGCGCGCTTGAGCTGGAAGATCCGCTCCGGCGTCGGCTGCCGGAGCGCGCCCTTGAGCGCCTCGAGCGAGTCGTCGGGGAGCCGGTCGTCCTGCGGGCGGTGCCCGACCGCCCATCCCGGGCGCCCCGTCTCGAGGGCGCGGAGCCCCTTCTGGAACGCCTCCTTGAACGTGCGGCCGATGGCCATGCTCTCGCCGACCGACTTCATCTGCGTCGTCAGGCGCGGGTCGGCGGTGGCGAACTTCTCGAAGGCGAAGCGGGGCACCTTCACGACGACGTAATCGAGCACCGGCTCGAACGAGGCCGGCGTCGTCTTCGTGATGTCGTTCGGGATCTCGTCCAGCCGGTAGCCGACGGCCAGCTTGGCGCCGATGCGCGCGATCGGGAAGCCCGTGGCCTTCGAGGCGAGCGCCGAGGAGCGCGAGACGCGCGGGTTCATCTCGATCACCAGCATCTCGCCGTCGCGCGGGTTGACGGCGAACTGGATGTTGCACCCGCCCGCGTCGACGCCGATCTCGCGGATCACGGCGCAGGCCGCGTCGCGCATCCGCTGATACTCGCGGTCGGTCAGCGTCATGGCGGGCGCGACGGTGATCGAGTCACCGGTGTGGACGCCCATCGGGTCGATGTTCTCGATCGAGCAGACGATGACGACGTTGTCGTCGCGGTCGCGCATGACCTCCAGCTCGAACTCCTTCCACCCGATGACGCTGCGCTCGATGAGCACCTGGGTGGTGGGAGACTCGGCGAGCCCGCGGCGCACGATCGTCTCGTACTCCTCGCGGTTGTAGGCGATGCCGCCGCCCGAGCCGCCGAGGGTGAACGAGGGGCGGATGATCGCCGGGAAGCCGGTGCGATCCATGAGCAGCTGCGCGTCGTCCCACGAGTTCGCGATGCCGCCGCGCGGCACGGCGAGCCCGATCCGCCCCATCGCCTCCGCGAACTGGGCGCGGTCCTCGGCGACGCGGATGGCGCGCGCGTTGGCCCCGATCAGCTCGACCCCGTACTTCGCGAGGACGCCGCGGTCGTGGAGCGCGAGGGCGACGTTCAGGGCGGTCTGGCCGCCCATCGTCGGCAGCACCGCGTCCGGCCGCTCCTTGGCGATGACCAGCTCGACGTAGTCCGGCGTCACCGGCTCGATGTAGGTCCGGTCGGCGAACTCCGGGTCGGTCATGATCGTCGCCGGGTTGGAGTTGACGAGGATCACCTCGTACCCCTCCTCGCGCAGCGCCTTCGACGCCTGCGTCCCCGAGTAGTCGAACTCCGCCGCCTGCCCGATGACGATGGGGCCGGAGCCGATGATGAGGATGCGCTTGAGGTCAGTGCGTCGCGGCATTGATCAGGTCGTCGATGATGTCGTCGAGCGTTTTGGTGGGAGCCCAGCCGGTGGCGCGCCGCAGCCTGTCGCTGTCGCCGACGAGCGCGGGCACCTCCACGGCGCGGACGAGCGCGGGGTCGGTGGTCACGTCGGCGCCGGGCACGCCGGCCGCGCGGAGCACGCGCGCCGCGAGGTCGGCGACGCGGCAGCCGGTCCCGCTCGCGACGTTGTACACCTCACCGGGCGCGCCGTGCGCCGCCAGTAGAATATAGGCGCGCGCCACGTCGGCGACGTGCAGGAAGTCGCGCACGGTCTCGCGGTTGCCCACGACGAGCGCCGGACGCCCGCCCGCGCAGTCGCCGCGCAGGGCGAGGGCGCGGCGGACGAGCGCGGGCAGCAGGAAGCGCTCCCCCTGCCCCGCCCCGCTGTGGTTGAAGCTGCGGGTCGCGACGACGCGCACGCCGTCGGCGCGGAAGGCTTCGAGGGCCACGACCTCCTGTGCCGCCTTGCTCGCCGCGTACACGTTCAGGGGGCGCTGCTCGGCCGTCTCGCGGAGCGGCATCTCCGCGGGGTCGTGGCGCCCGTACTGCTCGGCGCTCCCGACGACGACGACCGCTGGGTCGAGGGCGCCGGCGCGCCGCCGCGCGCGCACCTCGCCGAGCAGTCGCGCCGCGCCGGCCACGTTCACCTCGCAGGTGCCCCCGGGATCGCCCGCCGCCCCCGTCACGGAGCTCACGCCCGCGAGATGGAAGACGGCGTCGGGGCGCGCCGCGTCGAGCGCCGCGCCCACGTCGGCGGCGCGGCGAACGTCCATCGGCAGCCAGCGGAGGGCGCGCCGCTCCTCGCCGGAGAGCAGCGGGTGGGCGGGCGCTGCCTCGGGGCCGGCGCCGCTGACCTCCCAGCCGTCGGCGAGGAGGGCGCGGCAGAGCCACTGCCCGACGAACCCCGCGCCGCCGGTGACGAGCGCGCGCATCGGGAGCGCTCCTCCCCTCAGCGCGCCGCCGCCCGGTGCCGGGCGAGGTCCGCGTCCACCATCATCTCGACGAGCTGCCGGAAGCTCACGCGCGGCGCCCAGCCGAGGTCCCGCTTCACCTTCGACGGGTCGGCGACCAGGAGGTCCACCTCGGCCGGCCGGAAGAACTTCGGGTCTTGCACGACGTACTCGCGGTAGTCGAGCCCGACGCAGGAGAAGGCGATCTCGCACAGGTCGCGCACCGCCCACGTCTCCCCCGTGCCCACGACGTAGTCGTCGGGGGTGTCGCGCTGCAGCATCCGCCACATCGCGTCCACGTAGTCGCCGGCGAAGCCCCAGTCGCGGCGCGCGTCGAGGTTGCCGAGGCGCAGCTCGCGCTGGATGCCGAGCTTGATGCGCGCGACGCCGTCGGTGACCTTGCGCGTCACGAACTCGAGCCCGCGCCGCGGCGACTCGTGGTTGAAGAGGATCCCCGACACGGCGTAGAGCCCGAAGCTCTCGCGGTAGTTCACGGTGATCCAGTGGCCGTAGACCTTCGCGACGCCGTAGGGGCTGCGCGGGTAGAAGGGGGTCGACTCGCGCTGCGGCGTCTCGACCACCTTGCCGAACATCTCGCTCGAGCTGGCCTGGTAGAATCGCGCCCCGGGCGCCGCCTTGCGCATCGCCTCGAGCATGCGGGTGACGCCGAGCGCCGTGAACTCCCCCGTGAGCACCGGCTGCGTCCACGAGGTCTGCACGAAGCTCTGGGCGGCGAGATTGTAGATCTCGTCGGGCCGGCACTCGGCGATGGCGTCGACCAGCGAGTGCTGGTCCAGCAGGTCCGCCGAGATGAGCTCGATGCGGTCGACGAGATGGCCGATGCGCTCGTACGGGGTGGTCGAGCTGCGGCGCACGACGCCGACGACGCGGTACCCCTTGTCGAGCAGCAGCTCGGCGAGGTAGGAGCCGTCCTGGCCGGTGATGCCGGTGATGAGCGCGGTGGGCAAAGCGGGAGCGGGAGAAGGGCTGGGCGCGAGGGGCCGGGCGGAAGATAACAGGGTCCGAGGGGGAACGGTGCGGTGGGGGAGGCGGGGGCGGAGGGCGATCGGCGGACTGCAAGAGCGAGTTGGCAGTCGTCAGTCGGCAGTCGTCAGTTTGCAGTTTCTGGCCACTGCTCAGTGAGAACTACCAACTGCTTCTGGCTACTGCTCACTGAGAACTACCAACTGCCAACTACCAACTGCGGTTCTCCCAACTGCGGTTCTCCACCAACTACCAACGGCGGTTCTCCACCGACCGCGCATCGCGTTGATCCCGCGATCCGGGCGCGTCAGGTCGCGAAAAAGGGAGCTTCCGAAGAAGCTCCCTCTCGTCCTGCAGCGGAACGGGGCGCGGGTTACGCGACCTGGGTGCCGCGGGGCGCACGCTGGATCTTGCCGGCGGCGAGGCAGCGGGTGCAGACCCTCACCTTCACGGTCTTCCCGTCGACGACGACGCGGGCGACCTGGAGGTTCGGCTTCCAGGTGCGGCGGGTCTTGTTGTTCGCGTGCGAGACGTTGTTCCCGAAGGTCACGCCCTTGTCGCACACGAAGCAGCGGCTGCGATTGATGGCCATTGGAGTGTCCTTCAGCTCTCGATCAATTCGATGCGCGCCATCTCCGCCCCGTCGCCCTTGCGGAAGCCGGTCTTGAGAATGCGCGTGTATCCGCCGGCCCGCGTCGCGAAGCGGGGCCCGATCTCCTGGAACAGCTTGTCGGCGGCCTCGCGCTTCTGCACGTGACGGCCGGCGAGACGGCGGGCGTGGAGCGTGCCCGTCTTCGCCTTCGTGATCAGCTTCTCCACGAACGGGCGAAGCTCCTTGGCCTTCGCCTCGGTCGTCTCGATCGCCCCGCTCTCGATGAGGGAGATGGCGAGGTTCCGCATGAGGGCGAGCTTCTGCTCGCTCGTGCGGCGAAGCTGGCGCCCGGCTTTCCGGTGACGCATGGGTGATTACTCCTCTTCGTCGTCAGGCGCAGCGGCAGCGGCGCGGCTGGGGGGCGTGCCGGGATCGATGATCCGCACGCCGCCGTCCGGCGTCTCCTCGTACCGCATGCCGAAGTTCAGGTTGCGATTCTCGAGCAGCGTGGCGATCTCCTGCAGCGACTTCTTGCCGAAGTTCTTGACCTGCAGGATCTGGCTCTCGGTCTGGCGCACGAGGTCGCCGAGCGAGCGGATGTTCGAATTCTTGAGCGAGTTCACCGACCGGACCGACAGCTCCAGGTCGTCGATCGGGGTGTTCAGCTCGGCCAGGCGGACCGAGTCGCCGGCACCGGCGTCGCCGCCGGCGGCCACGGGGGCCGAGGCGTGCGAGCCGAATCCGGCGAAGTACTGGAAGTGGGTCTGCGCGAGCGCCGCCGCGTAGCTGACCGCTTCCTCGGGCGTGACCGTGCCGTTCGTCTCGACCGTCAGGGTGAGGCGGTCGTAGTCGGTGCGCTGCCCGACGCGCGTCTCGGCGACGGCGAAGTTGGCGCGGCGCACCGGGTTGTAGATGGCGTCGATGCGTACGAGGTCCACCGGCAGCCCGCGGTCCACCGCGTGCTGGTCGGCCTCGACGTAGCCGCGCCCCTTGTTCACGTACAGCTCGACGTTGATGTCGCGGTCGTCCTGGAGCGTGAAGAGGTGCTGGCCGGGGTCGACGACGCGGGCGCCGTTCGCGCCCTCGATGTCGCCGGCCGTCACCGGGCCGGCCTCGCTCTTGGCGATGCGGAGGACGGTCTCCTCCACCCCCTCGTCGAGGACGAGGGTGAGCACCTTGAGGTTCCCGATGATCTGGTGAACGTCCTCCACCACGCCGGGGATGGTCTGGTGCTCGTGAACGACGCCGTCGATGCGGAAGCCCCAGACGGCGGAGCCGCGGAGCGACGACAGAAGGAGCCGGCGCATCGCGTTGCCGAGCGTGTGGCCGAAGCCGCGCTCGAGCGGCTGGAGCCGGAACTCGGCGACGTTGGGGTTGTCCTCGCGCTTCGCCGCTTCGACGAGCTGCGGCCGGACGAGCCCGCGCAGATCGATTGCTTGTGCCATGTGTGCGAAATCCCTGAAGATGGTCTTACCGGGAAATACCGTCCCGGCAACGCCTCGCCCCGCCCCTAACGCGCGGCGAGCCCGTACGGGAGTTAGGGTCCCGACCGAACCGCGAGCGCCGAGCCTAGAGCGTGGAGGGAGCGTCTCGACCTGCCGAGTGGCCCCTCCACGCTCCACGCTCCGCGCTCGGTGTTACTTGGAGTAGAGCTCGACGACCAGCTGCTCCTGCGCCGCGATCGGGATGCTCGTGCGCGCGGGGCGCTCGAGCATGCGGCCGCTGAACGACTCGCGGTCGACGGCGATCCAGGAGAGTGGCGCGCCGCGCGAGGCCTGGTCCATGGCCGCCATGATGGAGGCCTGCTCGCGCGACTTCATGCGCACCCGCACCTCCTCGCCCGGCTGGACGAGGTAGCTCGGGATGTCCACCGTGCGCTGGGTGACCTCCACGTGGCGGTGGCGGATCAGCTGCCGGGCCGCGCGGCGGCTCGGCGCGAAGCCCATGCGGTAGACGATGTTGTCGAGACGGCTCTCGAGGGCGGCGAGCAGGTTGTGGCCCGTGATCCCCGGCAGCGTCGACACGCGCTCGAAGGTGTTACGGAACTGACGCTCGCTGACCTGGTAGATGCGCTTGATCTTCTGCTTCTCGCGCAGCTGCTTGGCGTACTCCGACGTCTTGCGGCGGCGCGCGGTGCTCTGGCCGTGCTGGCCGGGCGCGTACGGACGGCGCTCGACCGGGCACTTCTCGGTGAAGCACTTGGTGCCCTTGAGGAAGAGCTTCGTCCCCTCGCGGCGGCACTGGCGGCAGACGGGTCCCGTGTAGCGCATCGGTCAGACCCTCCGCCGCTTCGGCGGCCGGCAACCGTTGTGCGGGATCGGGGTGACGTCCTTGATGGACTTCACCTGGAGCCCGGCGGCGGCGAGCGCCTGGATTGCCGACTCGCGCCCCGAGCCCGGCCCTTGCACGCGCACGTGGACGCGGCGGACGCCGAGCGTCACCGCCTCACGCGCCGCCTGCTCGGCGGCCACGGTCGCGGCGAACGGGGTCGACTTCTTGGAGCCCTTGAAGCCGGCCTTCCCCGACGAGCCCCAGGAGATCGTGTTCCCTCGGCTGTCGGTGATCGTGATCGTCGTGTTGTTGAACGTCGCGCTGACGTGGGCGACCCCTTCCGCCTCGACGATGCGCTTCGCCTTCTTCGCAGTAGCCATGTTACTTGGTCACCTTCTTCTTGCCGGCGATCGCGCGGCGCGGCCCCTTCTTGGTGCGGGCGTTCGTGTGCGTACGCTGCCCGCGCACCGGCAGGCCGCGGCGGTGACGGATGCCCCGGTAGGAGCCGATGTCCATCAGCCGCTTGATGTTCATTGCCACTTCGGTCCGGAGGGCGCCCTCGACGCGGTAGTTCTTCTCGATCTCCTGGCGGAGACGATTGACGTCGGCGTCGTTCAGGTCACGGATGCGGAGCTCGGAGTTGACCCCCGTCGCCGCGATGATCCGACGCGCCACGGCGCGGCCGATGCCGTAGATGTAGGTCAGGCCAATCTCGACCTTCTTCTCTCGCGGCAGATCGATGCCAGCAATACGAGCCATAGTTAGCCTTGACGCTGCTTATGCTTAGGGTTGCGCTTGCAGATGATGCGAGTCACGCCGTTGCGCTTCACAACCTTGCAGTTCTCGCAGATCGGCTTCACGCTGCTGCGGACTTTCACAGGGCGCTCCAGTCGAACGAAGGATGGATTTTCTGGCCAAGACTCGTAGGATAACGGACTTAGGGGACGCACGCAAGGGAGCCGGGTGAAATCCCCCCAGACTCCCCTTGACTTCCATCCGCGACCGACGTGTACGGAGTGCGCGCGCCGCGCGCGGGTTCGCCCTCAGACGGGTGTCCCAAGCTCCCGGAGCGCGGCGGCCATCGCGCCCCGCGGGTCGGGCGCCCCGGTCACCGCGCGCCCGAGCACCACGTAGGACGCCCCGGCCTCCGCCGCCGCCGCCGGCGTCACCACGCGCGCCTGATCGTGCGTCTCCCCCCCGGCGAGGCGGATGCCGGGGACGAGCAGCCGGAGGGCGGGACCGTGGCGGGCGTGGAGGTCGGCGACCTCCTCGCCGCTGCACACCACGCCGAGCGCCCCGGCGTCGCGGGCACTCTGGGCGAGGCGCCGCACCTCGTCGCGGACGTCGACGCCGGACCGTCCCCAGGCGGTGCCCAGCGTTCCGGCGTCCATGGACGTCAGGACGGTGACCGCGAGGACGCCGCTCTCCCTCCCCGCCCCCTCGACGGCCGCCTCGATCATCGCCCGCCCCCCGGCCGCGTGGACCGTCATCAGCCGCGCGCCGAGGGCAGCCGCGCTCCGCGCCGCCGCCCGCACGGTGTTCGGGATGTCGTGGAACTTGAGGTCGAGGAAGACGTCGTGTCCGCGCTCCCGCACCGCGCGGACGACGCCGGGCCCTTCGGCCGTGAACAGCTCGCTGCCGATCTTGTAGAAACGGCAGAGCTCGCCGAGCGTGTCGACGATCGCGAGGGCGCGCTCGGCGGTCGGGACGTCGAGCGCGACGATTGGAGTGGTACGCATCGTCTCCGGTTCGGTGGGGCGGCGCGGCGGCGTCAGGACGGCCACTCCAGGGTGCCGACGAGCTCGGCCAGCGCGGAGACGCCGTGCCGGTCGCACCAGCGCTCGAGGTCGTGGACGACCCGCTCGGGGACCCGGGGGTCCTGCATCGCCGCCGTGCCGATCCCGACGAGCGACGCGCCGGCGAGCATGTACTGGAGCGCGTGATCGGCGGTGGAGACGCCGCCGAGCCCGATGAGCGGCACCGACACGGCGCGGCTCACCTTCCAGGTCGCCAGCACGCCGACCGGAAGCAGCCCCGACCCGCTCACCCCGCCGGTGCCGAAGCCGAGCGCCGGCCGCCGCCGCTCGACGTCGATGACCAGCCCCGGGAGCGTGTTGACGAGGGTCAGCGCGTCGGCGCCCGCGTCGACGGCGATGCGGGCGCTCCCGGCGACGTCCGGGAGCGTGGGGGAGAGCTTGACGAAGAGCGGGCGCCCCGTCGCCTCGCGGGCGCGGGAGACGACCTCCCGAAGCGCGCGCGGGTCGGCGCCGAACTCCATTCCGCCGGCCTTCACGTTCGGACAGCTCACGTTGAGCTCGAACGCTTCCGCGCCCGGCGTGTCGTCGAGGCCGGCGACCACCGCCGCGTAGTCCTCGACCGCGTTGCCGACGACGTTCACGATCACGCGGGCCCGGCGCAGGTGGGCGGCGAGCCAGGGGAGATGGTCGCGGCGCACCTCCTCGAGCCCGGGATTGGCGAGGCCGACGGCGTTGATCATCCCGCCGCTGAACTCCGCCACCCGGGGCGCGGGCGCCCCCGTGCGGGGCGCGGGGCTCACGGCCTTGGTGACGAGCCCGCCGAGCCGATCGAGCTCCATCACGCCGGCCAGCTCGCGGCCGTAGCCGGCCGTGCCCGCCGCGAGGACGACGGGGTTCTGGAACTCGAGACCGGCGACGACGGCGCCGAGTGGCCCCGGCGGCGCGGCGCCCGCCTTCCGGCCGGGTGTCGTGGCGGGCGCGACGACGTGCGCGCTCACGGACGCCCCCCGGCGCTCGGGGTGCCGGCCGGCCTGCCGCTCGCCGAGTCGCGGGGCGAGGTGGGGGACGTGGGGGAGGCGGGCGCCCCCGCCGGGACTCCGCCCCCTGGCGCGCCCGCGCCCGCCGTGCCCGCCGCGCCCGCGGTGGCCGGCGCGCCTCGGGCGCCCGTCGCCGCCGGAGAGGCCGCCGCTCCACTGGCCAGCGCGGGGCTGGGGGCCGGGTGGAGCTTGCCGAGCGTGTCGGCGAGGAGGGCGATCCCCGTCTCCCACCCCTGGCGCAGCTCGTCCTCCACGGTCCGATACTGCGGCATGTCGCCCGGGTCGCCGCCGTCGAGGAGCGTGGCGTAGGGCGACGCGGGGTAGCGGGTGCGCACGAGCTGGCGGTAGGCGGCGGCGGAGTCGGGGAGCACGGCGGCGGCGGCGAGGAGCGCTTTGGGGGCGAGGGGCATGAGCGGCACGGTCGAGGCGACGCGTGTGAAGATGGCGTGCGCGAGGCGCGGCGCGCGCAGGCTGTCGCGCGCCACCTCGCCGGCGAGGAAGAGCGAGGTGCCGCTGAAGTCGGAGTGGCGCTCCAGCAGCTCCATCAGCAGCAGGTTCTGGCGCAGCCGCTCGTACATGGGCGAGCCGGCGGCGCGCGACTGTGCGCGCGCGACGACGGCCTCGGCGTCCGCCGACGCGGA
This sequence comes from Gemmatimonadaceae bacterium, assembly GCA_045804285.1. GTDB lineage: Bacteria > Gemmatimonadota > Gemmatimonadetes > Gemmatimonadales > Gemmatimonadaceae > DATMHT01. The sequence goes on along the minus strand of JBJMNL010000184.1, from coordinate 35,797 downwards.
GACCGTGCCGAGCTGCAGCAGGCAGAGCCGCGCCGCGACGTCGCGCGCGCTCACGCTGTCGACCGCGAGCGCCTGTGCGCGCTGCAGGTAGGCGTTGGCGTCACCGTCGCGCCCGGCCGCGGTGAGCAGGTCGGCGGCGAGGAGGTCGAGCGCGACCTTGCCGGCGGCCGGGGTGCGCGCGGAGCCGTAGGCGGCGACGATCCGCTCGACACCGTCGTCATGCCGAGCTGACCAGAGCTCGCGGAGCCAGGAGACGACGTCGTCTCGGAAGTCGCCGTGCCGCGCGCGGAGCACGAGTAGCGATTCGGCGCGCGCGTACTCGCGCCGCTCGAGCGCGGCGGCCGCCAGCTCCCACTGGGCGGCGCCCTCCGGCAGCGACTGCAGCCGCCGGGCCGCTTCTTCGTTCTCGCCGAGCGCGATCGCGGCGCGTGCGGCCCAGATGGCGGCCTGGGTCGCGAGCTCCCGATCGCGCCCCACGAGGAGCGGCTCGAGGCGGCGGCGGGCGTCGGCATAGCGCTCCGCGCGCACCTCGCAGCTCGCCAGCGCGAGCTCGGCGCGGTCGCGGTGCCGCGCCGCCTGGCCGGGCGCGTCGAGGAACTCGGCGAGGCGGCCGACCGCCTCGTCGCAGCGGCCGAGGAGGGCCTGGCTGCGGCCGGCGATGTAGAGGGCGTCGGGACGCCACCGGCTGCGAGGGAAGTGCGCGAGCACGGACTCCGCCTTCTCGGCCGCGGTGGCGTAGGCCGCGTTCGCCTCGCTCACGCGCCCGCGCCGGGCGAGGTCGTCGCCGTGGCTGGCGCTCGCCCGGGCGTTGTAGACGCCGTTGTAGTAGGCGCAGCCCCCGCCGGCCGCGAGCAGGCCGACGGCGAGCGCCGCGAAGGCGTGCCGGGCCGGCCGGCGGCTCACCGCGCCGCGCCGCCGACCCGGCGCTCGTAGTGAGTCAGGTATTCGACCGCGGCGCCGGCGATCGCGTCGGCGACCGCGCGCTGCCGGGCGGGGTCGTTCAGGAAAGCGGCCTCGCTCGGGTTGGTGCCGAAGCCGATCTCGACGAGCACGGCGGGCATGAAGGAGGTGCGGAGCACGGCGAAGTTGGCCTGCTTGACGCCGCGGTTCGGGCCCGGGTGCATGGCGCCGAGCCGTCCCTGGATCGTCTCGGCGAGGTCGCTCGACTCGCGCAGGTGCTCGTTCTGCGCCATGTCGTTCATGATGAAGCTCAGCGGGTCGCCCCGCGACGTGGCGACGCGCGTCTCGAAGCGCACGGCCTCGTTCTCCATGCGCTCGACTCGCCGGGCGTCCTCCGTCTTCGCCTCGGCCAGGAAATACGTCTCGTAGCCGCGGGCGGCCCCCGGGTCCTTCCACGCCATGTTGGCCGCGTTCACGTGCACCGAGATGAACAGGTCGCCCCGGCTCTCGTTGGCGAGGCGGCCGCGGTCGTCGAGGGCGATGAGCGTGTCGCGCGTGCGGGTCATGAGGACGTCGACGCCGCGCTGCCGGAGCGCCGCGGCGAGGCGCTGTGCCACGGCGAGGGTGACGTTCTTCTCGTAGATCCGGAACGGGCCGCCGAGGGGGCCCGACATGCCGTTGTCCGGCCCGCCGTGCCCCGCGTCCACGACGACGAGGCGCCGTCGGCCGCGCGGGCGCGACGCGTCGAGGCGTGTGGCCGTCGGCGCCCCGTTCGCCGCGGGCGTGGGTCCCACCGACGCGGCGCCCGAGCCGGCCGCGGGGCGAGCGGCGACCCGCAGCACGGGCGACGACGCGACGGCGACCTGGCCGGCGGCGTCGAAGGTTCGGAGCTCGGTGCGGCCGGAGTCGTAGAAGACGCCGGTGCCGAGGCGCGGGAGCGCCTCGGCGATGAGCTGGAGGGGCACGTACAGCTTCCCCTCGTCCACGAACGGGGAGGCGGCGAGGGGAACGACCTCGTCGCCGGCGCGCACGAAGGGGACCTGCTCCGCGACCTCGAACTCGACGCCGGGGAGGGAGAGGCCGTAGTGCCCGGGCGACTCCTCGCGGACGCGGCCGCCGAGGGCGCCCGCGACGAGATCGGCGCGCACGGCGGGGCCGGCGTTCGTCTCCACCAGCGGGATGGCCGTCTCGCGCTCGGCGACGCGCACGGTGAGCACGCCGGGCGGCGCCGAGAACTGCAGCAGGGCGAGGAGGGCGGCGGCGATCATGCGCGGGTCGGCGGCGATGCGGGCGATGCGGGCGATGCGGGCGATGCGAGCGATGCGACGGTGGCTCGGCGCGGTGTCATCGGAGGCGGGCGTGGCGCGCCATCTCGCGCTCGTCGTCGCGGCGGCGCTCGTCCTCGCGCTTGTCGTGCTGCTTCTTTCCCTTGCCGAGCGCGACCGCGACCTTCGCGCGGCCACGCTTGAAGTACAGCTCGAGCGGGATCAGCGTCAGCCCCTGCCGCTCCACCGCGCCGATCATGCGGCGGATCTCCTTCTTGTGCAGGAGCAGCTTGCGGGTGCGCGTCGGCTCGTGATTGAACTGGTTCCCCTGCTCGTACGGCGAGATGTGCAGGTTGAGCAGGTACACCTCGCCGTCGTTCACGATCGCGTAGGCGTCGGAGAGGTTGGCCTTGCCGTCGCGCAGAGACTTGACCTCGGTGCCAGTGAGGACGAGCCCCGCCTCCCACGTGTCGAGGATCTGGTAGTCGTGGCGCGCCCGTTTGTTCCGGGCGATCGACTGGGTCTCTTCCTTCTGCTGCTCGGCGCGGGCCATGGGACGGACGGGTGAGTGAGCGTCGGCGCGCCCGGGAGCGCTGGGACGGGGGCCGGGCGACGCGTGCGCCGCGGCGCCCGCGCGACGTCGGGCGCGCCGAGCGAATTGTAGGGAGCACGCGTGCGCCGGGCAACGCCGACGGTCGCGGAGCGCGTTGCGGCGCGTTGACTTCGCCCACCGAGCCGGATATCTTCCGGGCTCGCGCCCGCCACGGGCGCGAGCAGTTGCGACGCACGCCGCCGGAGCACGCGACAACGCACGTTCTCGGTACGCGCTCGAAGCTCTTGCTCGGGTGGTGGAACTGGTAGACACGCAGGTCTCAGAAGCCTGTGTCGGCAACGACGTGGGGGTTCAAGTCCCCCCCCGAGCACTTCCCCTCCCTCGCGCCATTCTGACGACCCCGGGCGCGGGGCGAAACGAGACGGAACGCGACGCCGACGCGTCGAAAACGAGCGGGGCGCGAGCCTCCAGATGGCCGCCCGCGCCCCGCTCGATTTTCCGACGGCCCCGCGACGGACGCTCAGATGGCGGGAGCGCCCGCGGCCGCGGAGGGCGGCACGTCTTCCGGGAGGCTCGCCGCGCCGAACGCCTCGCGCAGCGCGCCGTTGGCCTCCAGGAGATAGCGGCTCAACAGCTCGCCCGCGTGGCCGAGCGCCTCGGCGGGGAACAGCGCTGAATCGGAGGCCGCGGTGAAGGTGAGGAGCACGCGACCGAGCCGCAGGGCCGTCGCCTCCGCCCCCGTCCGTGCGCGCAGCACCCCCGCATAGGCGGCGAGACGGGCGTTGAGCTGCTGCTCGGCGACGGAGCGCTTGTCGGAGGCGATGCGGGGGTCGTAGCGCAGCGCCGTGGCGAGCGCCCGGCCGACGTCGGACGCCGTTCGGTCGTCCAGGGCGTCGCGCTCGGCGACGAGGAGCCCGAGCGATCGGCGCGCGTGGCGAAGCTCCCAGCTGGCGTGGTCGAGGTCGCGCGCGCCGTCGAATTGCGCGAGCCAGGCGACGTCGTCCTCGGCCGGCTCGCGCACGAGCGTCGCCACGTAGACGGAGGCTCGGCGGCGCCGCGCCTGCTCCTCCCGCCACTGCCGCCAGAAGCGCACGGGGCTCACCGGTGCGAGATCGCGGGCGGGGAGGGTCGGGGCGTCGTGGCTAGGCCTGGAGCACCGGCAGGCCCCGACCAGGGCGGCCGGCCGTGGGCGCCGTACCAACCGGCGCCGGCAGAGGCAGCGCCACGGCGAGCCCCACGCGCTCGCGGACGACGCTCTCCTCGGCCAGCAGGTCCGCGAGGTGGACGCTCTCGAGGACGTCGTCGATCTTCTTCTGCAGCATCTGCCAGACAGGGCGAATGCTGCACCCGTGCGATTCGGAGCAGCGCTCCGTCTCAACGGGGTGGCTGATGCAGTGCAGCTCGAACGTCGCCAGCTCGGAGGCGGCGATCACGTCGCGAACCGAGATCTCGCTCGCCGGCCTGGCGAGCAGATAGCCGCCCCGCGCCCCGCGCACGCTCTTGACGATCGCCGCGCGCCGCAGCCGGAGCAGGATCTGCTCGACGTAGTCGGCGGGGAGGCGCTCCCGGCCGGCGATGTCACGCCCGGTCACCGGACCCTCCGCGGCGCGGCGAGCGAGGTGAAGCGAGCAGATGAGGCCGTACTCGGCCCAGGTGGTGATGCGCACGATTGGAGGATAAGGGGACCGGGGGCTGGCGGCTAGGGGCCGGTGGGGAGCGCTCCCCCGCACGCTACGCGCTCGCTCCGCGGGCCCCCGTGGCCGGCGGAGCGAGAGTGTAGCCCGTAGGGAAGCGCTCCCCCGTTGCCCTCTAACCCGCGGCCACCATCCCGTGCGCGCCGCCCGGGACGCCGATCTCGGTCATCTTGCGGAGGTCGAGGACCTCGTCGGCCTGGTCGGGGGGGAGGATGTGGTCGCGCTTGACCATCTCACGGATGAGGACGCCCTCCTTCACCGACTGCTTGCTCAGCTCGGCGGCGCGCGCGTAGCCGATGTGCGGCATGAGCGCCGTGGCGAGGGCGGCGGAGCGCTCGACCCAGTAGGCGCACATCTCCTCGTTCGCCTCGATCCCCTTCACGCAGCGATCGGCGAGCACGTTCGTGGCGCTCGTCAGGATCTGCATCGAGAGCAGCACGTTGTGCGCGATCACCGGCATCATGACGTTCAGCTCGAGCTGGCCGTGCTCGGCGGCGATGGCGACGGTCGTGTCGCAGCCCATCACCTGGAAGCACACCTGGTTGACCATCTCGGGGATGGACGGGTTGATCTTCCCTGGCATGATCGAGCTGCCGGGCTGCACCGCGGGGAGCGTGATCTCGTCGATCCCCGTGCGCGGGCCCATGACCATGAGGCGGAGGTCGCTGGCGATCTTGCTGAGGTCGATCGCGAGGCCGCGCAGCGAGGCGCTGAAGGCGGCGGCGTCGCCCATGCTCTGCATGAGCTGGATGCGATCCTTGCCGACGCGGAGGTCGAGACCGGTGATCGCCCGCAGGTGCTTGTTCATGAGCTGCGGGTACTCCTTCTCGACCGTCACGCCGGTGCCCACCGCGCTGCCGCCGATGCCGAGGTCGCGCAGGTAGTCCGCGGCCTCCTTGACGCGCCGCAGCGCGCGGTCCATCGAGCCCGCGTACGCGGTGAACTCCTGCCCGAGGCGGATCGGCATCGCGTCCTGCAGGTGCGTGCGCCCCGCCTTGACGATGTGGTCGAACTCCTTCCCCTTGGCGGCGAGCGCGTCGCGCAGCCCCTCGAACGCCGACACGAGCGCGCCGAGGCGCGACAGCGCCGCGAGGCGGATGTTCGTCGGGATCGTGTCGTTGGTGCTCTGCGCCATGTTGACGTGGTCGTTCGGGTGCACGGGCTTGTACTCCCCGCGCTTCCCGCCGAGGATCTCGTTGGCGCGGTTCGCGAGCACCTCGTTCACGTTCATGTTGTGCGACGTGCCGGCACCCGCCTGGTACGGGTCGACGACGAAGTGCTCGCGATGCTGTCCCACGATCACCTCGTCCGCCGCCTTGACGATCGCGTCGGCGAGGCGGGCGTCGAGGCGGCCCGTCTCCTTGTGGGTCAGCGCGGCGGCCTTCTTGATCCACACCTGCGCGAGCACGAACGGCTCCAGCGGGCGGAGGCCGCTGATGGGGAAGTTCTGGCGGGCGCGCATCGTCTGCACGCCGTAGAGCGCGTCGGCGGGTACCGCCAGCTCGCCGAGCGGGTCCTTCTCCATCCGTGTAGCGTCGGCCATCTCGAGATCCTCAAAAGGGGGCGGCCCCGGCCGCCGGGCGGCGGGGCACGATTGCGCGTGAAGCGCGGCCCCGTCCGCTCGACGGCCGGGGCCGCGCGGTGAACTGCCGGCGGGTCTCGCCGCCGGCGCGGCGCCGGTCAGGGCGTGACCGTCACCGTCACCGCCTTGGTGTACGACGAGAGCGCGTACATCACCGCGTCGCTCCCGGTGAGCGTGGCGGCGCTCGTGCGCAGCCGCGTCGCCGCGGCGCTCCGATTCTTCGTCAGCGGGTTCCGCCACTCGCCGAGCACCTCGGCCGGGATCGTGTGGGTACCGTCGTCCACGAGAATGCAGATCACCTGCGACTGCACGGCGGACTGCGCCTGGCTCTGATAGCGCAGCGACAGCACCATCGCGCTGCTCACGCTGCCGCCGCCGCTCCAGGTCACGTCCACGTCGCCTCCGACCGCCGGCTCCGGGATCGGCTGGAAGTCGAACGGCTTCACCGTCTCGATGGTGACGGTGGTCGCCGGGAAGCCGGCGGCGTCGCCGGGGACGCGCAGCGTGGCGATCTCGCCCGGCGTGATGCCGAGCAGCTGCCCGGTGGGCAGCGTGTAGAGGCGCCCCGACGGGCTCTCGCTGGGCACGAGCTGCCGCTTTCCGGACGCGAGCTCGACCTCGAGTGCCTCACCCGCGTTCACGCCGGGGAAGGAGTTGCCCTGGCCGGCGTCCGCCGAGTAGCCGCGGATCGCGCACTGATCGCTCGCGAAGCGGCTGTCGAGGAGATCGACGCCCTGGGCCCGGAAGAAGGCGGCCGACGGGCTCGTCGAGTCCGGCCGGGCGTCGCCGTCGACGTTGATCGTGAAGAGGCCGATCGGTCGCGTCCGCACCGGCGGGATCGAGTCCTGACAGGCGCCGAGCGCGAGGATCGCGGCGACGGCGACCGCCAAGGGGGGGACGCAGCGAAGTCGGTGACGAGTCATCGGGTGACCGGGTGTGCGAGGGGTCGGCGAATCCGGATGCCCTGGCCGCGGGGCGCGACCGCCGTCGCCGGCGGGAGGCTTCGCCCGGAGCGCGCGCCGCGGGGCGCGCTGGCGCCCGAGCGCGGCGCGCCTGGAAGGGTCGCCGCCAATTTAACCGTCCGTCACGGCCGGGGCGAGTCGGCGACCGGCCGGCTCAACGCGCCGTCGTCCGGGCCGCGGGCCGCCCATCGCGGGCCGGGAGGGCGCCGAGCACGAGCGCCGCTCCCCCGGCGAGCATCGCCACGCCGAGCGCGGCGACGCTCAGTCCGTGCAGCCGCCCGAACTCGACGCGCCGGGCGTCGGTCGTGGGGAGCGCGTCCACCGATGGGCCGATCCGCGCGCGGAGGGCGGCGATGCGGGGCGCCACCACGAACTGCGCGGCGACGCAGGCGGCGACGATCACGACGCCGAGCGCCGCGCGCAGTCCCGGGAGGCGCCCCGGGTCGGCGCCCGCGAGGGTGACGCGCGCCGCGACCGCCGCGAGCAGGCCGACGAGGATTCCGCTCACGAAGAGCACGGGGAGGACGCGGCCCACCAGAGCGCCCGCCAGGGTCCGGGTCGGGAGCACCGCGAAGGCCGCCGGCGCGACGACCGCCGCCAGCAGGAGGGCGGCGCCGAGCCAGGCGGCGAGCAGGTAGGAGACGAGCGCGCGCACCGCGGCCGGCCCCTCAGCGCCGCAGCGGCACGCGCGCGACGCCGCTCAGGAACGGGTTGCTCCGCCGCTCCTCGTCGATCGTCGTCGCCGGTCCGTGCCCGGGGTACACGACCGTCTCCCCGGCGAGCTCGTCGAGCCTGGCGAGCGAGTCCCGCATGCGCCCCGGATCGGAGAGCGGCAGGTCGGTGCGGCCGACGGATCCGGCGAAGAGGAGGTCGCCGGCGAGCGCCACCCCCTCGCCGACGAAGACGCAGAGGCCCGGCGAGTGCCCGGGGGCGTGCATGACGCGGAAGGAGAGGCCGCCGACGCCGAGCACGTCTCCGTCGCCCAGGGCGCGCTCCGCGGCGGGGAGCGTCTCGAAGGGGAGGCCGTACACCGCCGCCTGACGGTCGGCGTTGCGGTAGAGCGGCTCGTCGGCGGGATGCAGGTGGATCGGGACGTCCCAGCGGCGCTTCACGGCGGCGATCCCGCCGACGTGGTCGACGTGCGCGTGGGTGAGCCAGATCGCCTCGAGCGTCGCGCCGCTCGCCTCGACGGCGGCGACCAGTCGTTCCCCCTCAGCGCCCGGGTCGACGAGCACCGCGCGGCGGGTGGCGTCGTCGATCACGAGATAGCAGTTCTCCTGAAACGCGCCGACGGTGTAGCTCTCGATCTTCACGGTGCGTACCCCTGACTTCCCGTGCCGGCCGCCGCGGGGCGCCCCTCGCTCGCGGTGAGCAGCGTCTCCGAGGTGTCCATCACCGGCGACTCGGCGCCCGGGACGTGATGGTGCGCCAGCCAGCGCTCGGCCTCGAGCGCCGCCATGCACCCCGTGCCCGCCGAGGTGATCGCCTGGCGGTAGTAGTCGTCGATCACGTCCCCGGCGGCGAAGACGCCCGTGACGCTGGTGGCGGTGCGCCACGGGGCGACCTTGATGTAGCCGTGCGGCGTGAGATCGAGCTGCCCCTCGAGGAACTTCGTGTTCGGCTCGTGGCCGATGGCGACGAAGAGGCCGCCGACCGGGAGGTCGCTGCGCTCCCCGGTCACCGTGTCGACGAGGCGGACGCCCTCGATCGAGTCATCGCCCAGGACGTCGTCCACCTGCTTGTTCCAGTGAATGCTGATCTTCGGGTGCGAGAGCACGCGGTTGGCCATGACCTTGGAGGCGCGGAAGGCGTCGCGGCGGTGGATGATCGCGACCTCCTTGGCGAACTTCGTGAGGTAGGTGGCCTCCTCCATGGCGGTGTCGCCGCCGCCCACGACCGCCAGCACCTTGTTGCGGAAGGCGGGCAGCGCGCCGTCGCAGACCGCGCACGCCGACACGCCGCCGCCGGACTGCGCGAGGCGCAGCTCGTTCGGGAGCTCGAGCCACTTCGCCTTCGCTCCCGTGGCGACGATGATGGTGTGCGCCGCGATCTCGTCGCCGTAGTGCGGCTTCAGGCGGAAGGGGCGGACCTGGAGATCCACCTTCACGATGAGCTCGGAGACGACGCGGACGCCGTAGCGCATCGCCTGCGCCTTCATGCGCTCCATGAGCTCCGGGCCGGAGATGGGCTCCGGGAAGCCGGAATAGTTCTCGATGTCCGTCGTCGTCATGAGCTGCCCGCCGGGAATGTCCACGCCGACCGGCTCCCCCTCGAAGAGGATGGGATTGAGGTTGGCGCGGGCCGCGTAGATGGCGGCCGTCCAGGCGGCGGGGCCGGAACCGATGATGGCGACGTTCTCGATGACGGAAGCGGTCATGGCGGCGGGGCGTGAAGATGGTCGATGGTGCGCCGACGACCAGCCGGCGGGGGCGGCGCACCGTCTACAAGATGCACTGACGGACGCTCGAGCCGTAGTGGGCCGGACCGCGGGGGCGCCCGGACGGGGACACGCCCCTCAGGCCGCCGGCGGGCGCTCCGCGCCGACCTCGATGACGCCGAGCGCGCCGTGACAGTGCGAGACCGTTCCGACGAGGACGCGGAACGCGCCCGGGCCGTCGGCGCCCGCGAGGGCTGCGTCGGCCGCCACGGCGTCGGCGACGTCGAACATCCCGACGCCGTACGCGCGGTGGACACAGGGAAAGATCACGGGGCCGGCGACGGGGCGACCGCGCGCGCGCTCGGCGTCGGCGTAGGCGCGGAGCGCCGGCGGCATGCTCCAGGTGCGCGGCCCGCGGATCTCGGGGCAGAGCGCCGGCTCGACGCAATTGATCGGGCACATCCACTCGGCGAAGCTGACGTAGTGCGTCCCGTCAGGCGCCGCCCGCTGCCACGGCATGGACGGCTCGCGCTCCAGCGGCGCCGAGTGGACGTGGCGGCCGGGCCAGCGCGCCCGGGCGCGGGCGAGGAGCCAGTCGAACATCAGGTGCGGCATGAGCGGCGACGGGACGATGGCGTCGTTCCGTCGCCGGCCGGGCTCGGCGCAGGCGTCGTCGAGGTAGCGGGCGAAGAAGTCGCGCCACCCGGCGACTTCGATGCGGAGCGCGTCGAAATGGTGACGCGCGACGGCGAGCTCGGGGGCATCTTGATCTCGGGGGGGGCCCCCCGCTGCCGCGACGGCCGCCGCGGAGGGCGCCGCCGCGGCGCCCGAAACGGCCGGCCCGGCCGCCGCCCGCGCCACCCGGCAACCCGGGTCGCGGTCCACCACGAGCAGGCGGTCGTACGAGATCGCGCCGGCGTCCTTCGCCCGCGTGAGCTGTCGCAGGTAGTACGAGCCATAGCAGCCACCGCCCACGATCACGATCGTCCCGTAGCCGGTCCGTCCCTCGCGCCCGGCGGTGGGCAGCGGGCTGGAAAGGTGCGCGCCCTCGGCGGCGGCCGCCGGTGCGCCCGCCGCGCTGGTCGGCTCAGCAGCGGACATGACGTCCGCCGTCGACGATGATCGTCTCGCCGGTCACGTAGTCGGCGCCGAGCAGGTAGAGCACCGCGCCGACGACGTCGTCCGGGCTCCCGAGGCGGCGAAGCGGGGTCGTCGACACGAGCCGCTCCGCGTCGGCGGCGCTCCAGCTCTCCGGGAGCAGCACGGAGCCGGGCGCGATCGCGTTGACGCGCACGCGCGGGGCGAAGACGCGGGCAAGGGCCCGCGTCATCTGCACCACGCCCGCCTTCGAGATCCCGTGGGGCACGTACGCGGGCCACGTCTCGAACGCCGCCAGGTCGGCGAGGTTGACGATCGCGCCCGTCTCCCCCATCCGCGCGGCCGCCGCCTGGGCGGCGAAGAACGGCGCACGCAGGTTCAGCGCGAACATCGCGTCCCACTCCTCCTCCGTCACCCCGCCGACCGGCGTCCGCTGCATGATCGCCGCCGAGTTGACGAGGACGTCGAGCCGCCCGAAGCGGTCCGCCGCCGCGTTCACGAGTCGCGCGGCGCCGCCGGGCGCGGTGAGATCCTCCTGGAAGAGCTCGGCGCGCCCGTGGGTGGCGATCGCGGCCGCCGTCTCGCGCGCTCCCGCCTCGGCGCCATGAAAGTGGACGGCGACGTCCATTCCGTGCTCGCCGAGGGCGAGCGCGATGGCTCGGCCGACGCGGTGGCCGGCTCCCGTGACGAGCGCCACCCGGCCGGCGAGCTCCATCAGCCGCGCCGCCCCGTCACGCGCGCCCCCCGCTCACGCGACGCGCCGCTCGGCGCGGCCGGCCGCGGCGCGCTCCTCCTGCCTCGCGAGCCACTCGCCCGGCACGCGCTGGTTGCCGATGACGCGCGGACCCTCGAGCGCGCCGTGCCAGTCGGAGCCGCCGCTCGGCACGAGGCCGAAGTGGTCGGTGAGGGCGCCGAGCCTCGCGACGTCCTCCGCCGAGTGGCCCGGGTGGCGCACTTCCACCCCGTCGAGGCCATGGGCGACGAGCGGCTCGATGCGCGCTCGCGTCCCGTCGGTGCCGGGGTGGGCGAAGACGGCGATGCCGCCGGCCTCGTGCACGAGCCGGATGGCGTCGCCGACGAGCAGGCGGTGCTTCTCGACGAATGCGGGGCGGCCGGCGCCGAGGTAGCGGTCGAACGCCTCGCGCTGGTCCCGAACCCACCCCCCGCGGACGATGGCGCGGGCGACGTGTGGCCGCCCGATGGCCCCCTCCCCCGCCTCGCCGAGCACCGCGTCCATCGTGACCGGCACGTCGAGCGCGTTGAGGCGAGCCACCATCTCCTCGGCGCGCGAGCGGCGCGTGTCGCGGAAGGCGGCGAGCTCTCCCTCGATCACCTCGGGACGCTCGAGGTGGAGGCCGAGCAGGTGGATCTCGCGCCCGCCGTCGATCGCGCTCAGCTCGACGCCGGCGATGACGCGCACCCCGAGCGACTCGCCGGCGGCGCGCGCCTCGGCGACACCGGCGACCGTGTCGTGGTCGGTGAGCGCGAGGGCGGCGAGCTTCGCGCGCGCGGCGTGGGCGATGACGTCAGCCGGCGCGAAGGCGCCGTCGGAGGCCGTCGAGTGCGTGTGAAGGTCGACGAAGGCGTCGCGCGGCAGCGCGGGGCGAGCGGGGTCGGGCGTGGGGGGGACCGTCACCGCGCGTAGCCCGCCTCGGGAGAGGTGAAGCTCGGCTGCGACTGCGCGAGGAGCTCGGCGAGCTCCGCGTCCGAGAGCTCGACGAGCGATTGCTCGCGGGAGCGGGCGCCGCGCGGCGAGTAGCGCGTCACCCGCACGACGCGGTCCCCGTCGCTGCCCGCGACGAAGACGAGGCCGAACTCGTCGTGCTCGTTGGGCGTGATGAACCCCGACGGGAAGACCTTCCAGCTGACGCCGTCGACGGTGATGGTGCGAGTGGGCATGGGCGGAGCGGCCGGTGAGTGGTGCGATGGCTACCGCGAAAGATGGTCGCGGGACGCCGGTTGCGGCAGGCCGGTAGGGGACGAAAACGGCGGGCGGGAGTCGGGTGCCGGGGGCGAGGAGTCGCCCACCCGGGGAAGCCCCGGCGCACGCGACTCGCCACTCCCGACTCCCCACTCCCGCCCGTCACCACCCCGCCGGAGGCGTGCGCTACGAAAGAGCGCGCTACAATTCGACCTGGGTGTAGATCCGGTGCGCGTCGAGCGGCGGCTCCGGTCCGGCCGCGTGCGCGGCCGAGAGCACCGCCGCGCTCGGCGCCTCGGTGAACTCGATGAACGCGCCCGGAAGTCCCGCCTCCTCGAACACCCAGAAGTTGCAGCCGGCGCGCGTGTAGTATGCCGTGCGCTGCTTCAGGCGCTCGAGGTAGACCTTCCGCTCGCCCTTCGGCACCACGGTCCGCTTCACGGTGAGGGCGCGCGGCACGGTCAGACTCCGTCTTCGGGGAAGGTCTCGAGCTGCCGCTTCACGTGCGCCATGAACCGGTCGGCGTCGGCGCCGTCGACGATCCGGTGGTCGAAGGAGATCGAGAAGTAGGAGCAGGTGCGGATCGCGATCGTGTCCTCGCCGTCCGGGCCGCTGATCACCTTCGGCCGCTTCTCGATCGCGCCCACGCCGAGGATGCCCGAGGTCGGCACGGGGATGATCGGCGTCCCCATGAGGGAGCCGAAGACGCCCGGGTTGGTGATCGTGAAGGTGGCGCTCTGCACCTCGTCCGGCTTCAGCTTCTTCGCCCGGGCGCGGTTGGCGAGGTCGTTGAGCTGGCGCGTGAGCCCGGTGAGGGAGAGATCGTCGGCGTTCCTGATGACGGGGACGATGAGCCCCCAGTCGAGCGCCACGGCGATGCCGATGTTGTACTGCTTGCGGTAGACGACGCTGTTGTCGCGCACCGCGGCGTTGAGTACCGGGAACGCCTTGAGGCCGTCCACCACGGCCTTGATGATGAACGGCAGGTAGGTGAGCTTCTCGCCCGTCGCCCGCTCGAACTCGGCGCGCTTCTTCGCCCGGATGCGGGCGACGCGCGTCAGGTCGATCTCGAAGAAGCTGGTGACGTGCGCGTTCCAGCGCCGCGAGAGCGTCATGTGCTCCGCGGTGAGCTGGCGGATGCGCGAGAAGGGCTCGACGACGTCGCCCGGCAGCGACTCCACCGGCGGCGCGGCGAGGTGGCCGTTGCCGCCGCCGAGGGCCGCCGGCGCCGCCGGCCGCGCGGGGGCCGCCGGCGCCGCGGCACCGGCGGCCGGTGTGAGCGCCCCGCTCTCGAGGTGCTGCAGGAGGTCGCGCTTCGTCACCCGGCCGGCGACGCCGCTCCCCTGCATGGCGGCGATCTCGATCCCATGCTCGGCCGCGATCTTCCGAACGAGGGGGGACGACTTGGTGCGGACGCGCTCCTCGAAGCTGCCACCGTTGCCGCCGGCGGGCGCCGTCGGCGCGCCGGCGGTCGCGGGCGCGCTCGTCTGGTTGGCGGGAGCGGCGGACGCGGACGCAGATTCGACGCGGGGGGGGGGGCCCCCGGCGGGCGCGGGCGCCTGGCCCGCTGCCGGCGCGCCCGTCCCAGCCCCACCGGCGACGAACGCCCCCTTCTCCGTCTCGATCCGCGCGACCACGGTCTGCACGGGGACCGTCTGCCCCTCGGTCACGACGATCTCGGCGAGCACCCCGGCCGACGGCGCCGGGATCTCGGCGTCGACCTTGTCCGTCGAGATCTCGAAGATCGGCTCGTCGCGCTTCACCTCGTCGCCGACCTTCTTCAGCCACTTCGAGAGCGTCCCCTCGGCGATCGACTCGCCCATCTGGGGCATGATCACATCTATGCGGGCCACCGGATCAACCTCGTGGTGAATTGTCCGCCCCGGCGTCTCCGCGCCGCAGACGCAAGAGGACCAACGTCGGGAGCGACAGCGCGCCGATCAGCGCGCCACCGAAAAAGAACTCCGCCCAGTGGCACGACGGCACGTCCGGGCAGGACGGAGCCTTGGTGAAGAAGTCTATTGCCTTGACGACGAGGACGCCGAACATCCCGCCGCTGAAGAAACCCACGATCGCCATGAAGCAGCCGACGCCGACGTTGCGCGCCCCCCGCCCCTCCCCGGCCGCGCCCTGCGGGCCGGCCGGGCCGTTCGCGTCCGCCACCGCTCAGTACGCCGCGAGGCGGCGCACCGCCTTCATGACGTCTGAGACCTGCGGGAGCACGTAGTCCTCGAGCGGCGGCGAGTACGGCAGCGGGACGTCGGCCGCCGTCACGCGCAGCACCGGCGCGTCCAGCCACTCGAAGGCGAGCTCGTTGATGCGCGAGGTGATCTCCCCCGCCACCCCTCCCGTGCGCGTGTCCTCGTGCAGCACGAGGACGCGGTTGGTCTTCCGCACCGTGGCGACGATCGCCTCGTCGTCGAGCGGAAGGAGGGAGCGCAGGTCGAGCACCTCCACCGACAGCCCCTCCTCGCGCTGGAGCTGCTCGGCGGCCTCGAGCGCCTTCCACACCGTGGCCGCGTAGGTGATGATGGAGACGTCGCTCCCCTCGCGCGCGACGCGGGCCTTGCCGATCTCCACCACGTGGTCCCCGGCGGGCAGCACTTCCTTGACGCGACGGTAGAGGTACTTGTGCTCGAAGAAGAGCACGGGGTCGTCGTCGCGGATCGCCGCCTTCAGCAGCCCCTTCGCGTCGCTCGCCGTCGCCGGGTAGACGATCTTGAGGCCGGGCGTGTGCAGGAAGGCCGCCTCGGGGTTCTGCGAGTGGAACGGCCCGCCGCGCACGTAGCCGCCGCTCGGGCCGCGCACGACGATGGGGCACGGGAGCATCGCGCGGTAGCGCGCGGTGGCCACGTAGTTCGTGAGCATGTCGTAGGCGCACGAGATGAAGTCGATGAACTGCATCTCGCACACGGGGCGCATCCCCATGTGCGCGGCGCCGGCCGCGGCGCCGACGATCGCCGCCTCCGAGATCGGCGTATCGATCACGCGCGACTCGCCGAAGCGCTCGAGCAGCCCCTCGGTCACCTTGAACGCGCCGCCGTAGGCGCCGATGTCCTCGCCGAGGCAGAAGACGTTCTCGTCGCGCGCCATCTCCTCGAACAGCGCCTGGCGGATCGCCTCGAGGTACGTCGTCTCGACCGCGCCCGCCGGTGCGGCGCCCGCGCCGTTCGACGCCGCCGCCTTCCTCGCCCGCTCAGACATCGTGCGTCCCCCAGCTGGCGGGGCGCTCGTTGCGCTCGACCGCGGCGCGGACGCCCTCGCGGAACCAGAGCGGCTCGACCACCGGCGGCTCGGCGTAGACGCCGACCAGCGCGTCGGACGGCTCCGGCATCGGCGACGACTCGGCCTCCTCAGTCGCCCGGTCGATCTCCGCGGCGATGCGCGCGTCGATGGCGGCGAGCTCCTCCTCGCGCACCCCCTCGCGCTCGCGCAGCACGCGCACGTAGCGGTCGAGCGGGTCGTTCTCGGCGGCCCACCGCTCGATCTCGCCCGCCGGCACGTAGCTCTGGTTGTCGTGCTCGGCGTGCCCCTTCCTCCGGTAGGTGACGAGCTCGATCAGCGTCACCCCCTCGCCGCGCCGCGCGCGATCGACGGCTCGCTTCGTCACGTCGTAGGTGGCGAGGACGTCGTTGCCGTCGGCCCGCTCGCCCGGGATGCCGTAACCGACCGCCTTGTCCGTGAGCGCCGTCACCGCGGTCTGCTTGGAGAGTGGCGTGGAGTAGGCGTAGCCGTTGTTCTCGACGATGACGACCATCGGCAGCCGCTGCACGGCGGCGAAGTTGATCCCCTCGTGGAAGGCGCCGGTCGACGTCGCGCCGTCGCCGACGTAGACGAGGACGACGCGCTCCTGCCCGCGCATCTTGAACGACAGCGCCACGCCGGCCATGACGGGCACCATGTCGCCCAAGTGCGAGATCTGGCCGACGAAGCCGCGCTCGAGATCGCCGTAGTGGATGTTCAGTTCGCGCCCGCGCGTCGGCGAGTCCCCCTTGGCCATGTACTGGCGCAGGATCTCGGTCGGCGTCGCGCGCTGGACGAGCATCGAGCCCAGGTTGCGGATCAGCGGCGAGAGGATGTCCCCCTTGCTCCGGTCGAGCGCGTAGGCGCTGCCGACCGCGTCCGCCTCCTGGCCGAGCGAGCGGAAGAGGCCGCCGACGACCTTCGTCTGCCGGTAGAGGTTGACGAGCCGCTCCTCGAGTGAGCGCGTCAGCCGCATGTAGTAGTAGAGCTCGAGCTTCTGGTCCCGCGTCAGCGCGCTCCCCGGCTGCTCGCCGCGCGCGCCGACTTTCGAGCCCTTCGCGCCCGGCTCGCGCGTCGCGCGCGCGGCGTCGCGCGCCCCCGTCGTACGCGACGCCATCAGTAGCCCGCCGTCAGCGTGTGGGACGGGTCCGCCAGGCGGTGGAGGGTAACGAAGAACCGCTTCACGTTCTTGTCGAGCCGGCTCTCGCCGACCTGGTCGGTCTCCGCTTCCACGAACGTGTAGTGCCCTCCCTCGGGCCTGGCGCTGAGCGTCAGGGCGCCGAGCGGGCCCGCGAAGCCGCGCGCGCGCTCGGCGCGACTCGTGGCCGCGAGTCCGAGCGCGGGAAAGAACTCGTCCGCCGCGGCGATGACGTCGGCGGGGACGAGGTGCGTGCGATGAAAGTGGCGCATTCCGTGATGGCGTCAGTGAGATCGGGCGGTCCTACTCGCGCGCCGCCCGTACCGTCTGCATCCAGTCGACGCGCTCGATCTGCTTCTGCGTCGTGTCGCGGCGGAACTGGATCGCGACCGCCCAGTCGCCGGCGGTGATGAACTTGAGGGTGCCGTAGTACGTGCCCGGCTCCGGCCCCGGCTCGAGCGCGTCCCAGGTGTTGGCGCCGTCCCGGCTCGTCGCGAAGATCCGCCCCTCTCCCCTCTCGATCGGTTGACGCGACTCCTTGTCCTGCACCACCACCTTGTAGAGCGTCCGCTCCCGTGCCCGCGGGGGCATCGGGTCGGTGGAGATCCGGTAGCTCAGGTCGTCCGTCCACTGTCGCAGGTCGGTCGACTTCTGCGTCGGGCCGCAGCCGGCCGACAGCGCCGCGACGAGCGGGACGAGGAATGAGACGCGAGGCACGGGACGCCGTGCGCGCCTCGCGCTCACACCTCGCACCGCGCGGCCTTCCCGTGCCTCATGCCTCATCGCTCGTCCCTCCGTCTCAGGCGTAGTACTCGAGCCCGAGGTGCGTGATCTGCTCCTCGCCCATCAGGTGCCGCAGCGTGTTCTTGAGCTTCGTCTGCTGGATGAACAGGTCGTGCTCCGGCTGCAGCCCCGGCGCGGTCATCGGGCTCTTGTAGTAGAACGAGAGCCACTCCTGGATCCCCTTCATCCCGGCGCGATGGGCGAAGTCGCTGAACAGCGCCAGGTCGAGCACGATCGGCGCCGCCAGGATCGAGTCGCGGCAGAGGAAGTTGACCTTGATCTGCATCGGGTAGCCCATCCACCCGACGATGTCGATGTTGTCCCACCCTTCCTTGTTGTCGCCGCGCGGAGGGTAGTAGTTGATGCGGACGACGTGCGAGAAGCCCTCGTACAGGTCGGGGTACTTCTCGGGCTGCAGGATGGTGTGCAGCACGGAGAGCTTCGACTCCTCCTTCGTCTTGAACGAGGCCGGGTCGTCGAGCACCTCGCCGTCGCGGTTGCCGAGGATGTTCGTCGAGTACCACCCCTGGAGCCCGAGCATGCGCGCCTTGAGGCCCGGCGCGATGATCGTCTTCATCCACGTCTGGCCGGTCTTGAAGTCCTTGCCGGAGATCGGGACCCCGCGCTCGTTGGCGAGCTGGAGGAGCGCCGGGATGTCGACGCTCAGGTTCGGCGCGCCGTTGGCGAACGGGACGCCTTCCATGATCGCGGCGTAGGCGTAGAGCATGGACGGGGCGATCGCCTCGTCGTTGCGCTCCATCGCCTTCTCGAACTGCTCGATGGTGGCGTGCTGCGGCCCGGGCTTGATGAAGATCTCGGTCGACGCGCACCAGACGATGACGACGCGATCGAGCTTGTTCCGGGCCTTGAAGTCGCGAATGTCCTGCCGGAGCTGCTCCGCGAGGTCCCGCTTGGTCTTCCCCTGCTTGACGTTCTGCCCGTGGATGCGGGTGACGTACTTGTTCTCGAACACCGCCGGCATCGGCTTGATGCCCTTGAGGAAGTCGGCGATCGGCGCGAGGTCCTTGTCCTCGAGCACGCCGGCCTTCTTGGCGGCGGTGTAGGCGTCGTCGGGGATCGGGTCCCAGGCGCCGAACACGATGTCGTTCAGGTCGGCGAGCGGGACGAAGTCCTTGATGAGCGGCGAGCGGTTGTCCGTCCGCTTCCCCAGGCGGATGGTCGCCATCTGCGTCAGTGAGCCGATGGGCTTCGAGAGCCCGCGGCGGACGCTCTCGACGCCGGCCATGAAGGTCGTGGCCACGGCGCCGAGGCCGGGCGTGAGGATGCCGAGCTTGCCGGCGGCGGGCCGCACGGCGGAGCGCTGTTCCTTGGAGGGCGAACCCTTCACGTGGGGAGATCTCCGTTCGGTATGTGCGCGGCCCCGCGGCCGACCCGGGGAGGGGTCAGACGCGGGGCGCGGCGGGGGAGGAGCTACTGGAGGAGTTGCTGGTGGAGGAGTTGCTTGCGCCCGGCCCGGGGCCCGGCGCCGGCGGCGCACCGGCCCGGCGCGGCGCGCTCTCGGGGGCGCGCGCGCTGTCGTCGATGCCATGCGTGCGGGCGTACACGAAAGCGATCCGCTGGCAGGCGGTGATCCACGCCGTGACGGTGAGCGTGACGACGATCGCCATCAACACCCAGCCGTGGAGGGCGAGTCCGAAGAAGGCCTGCGGCGCCGAGAGGAGCGTGACGCGCTCGGGCCGCTGCATGACGCCGACCTTGGCGTCGATCCCGAGCGCCTCGGCGCGCGCCCGGGTGTAGGAGACGAGGAAGGTGCCGATGATGCCGGCGAGACAGACGACCACCATGCCGACGTTCTTCTCCACCGGCGAGATCGCGGCGAAGAGGCCCGGACCACCGGCCGGCGCCGCCGTCGCGTGGATCGCCTCCCTCAGGTAGAACACCGCGAGGCCGCCGAGCACCGCGCCGTCGGCCACCCGGTCGAGCGTCGAGTCGTAGAAGGCGCCGAAGGTGCTCGAGCGCCCGGTCCGGCGCGCAACCGTGCCGTCGAGGACGTCGAAGAGCGCCGTGAGGCCCAGGAACCACCCCGCGGTCCGGATGTGCCCGCTGCCGTAGATGACGCCGCCCGCGATGGAGCAGAGCGTCCCGACGGTGGTGATCGCGTTGGGGTTGATGCGCAAGCGCACGAGGAGCTCTGCGACCGGCTCGATGACGCGCAGATAGCCGCGTTTAATCGCGTCCCAGACTCTCTTCATGCATCTCGCGCGCGCGGGGCTTGGGGAAGAGACCCGACCGCGGCCGAGGGCGGGCGACGGGCGGTCGGAAATGAAAAGGCCGGAGCATGGCTCCGGCCCGGAAAGGTATGCCCTCCACAAAGTTGGGGCAACGGCCCGGCCCGCGCGCGGCGAGCGGCGCGGGCGACCGGCGCGTCGGGGTGCCTCAGGGCACCGTCCAGGGAGTCGTGCCGTTCAGGACGAAGTTCTCCTTCGTGTAGGTACGCGTGCCGTCGACGGTCGTGGCGCGGAGCGTGACCGTGGAGCCGGAGGCGACCCCCTGCACGGTGAGCGACTCGCTGCTGTTCGGCGCGACCTGGCGCAGGAAGATGTCCGAGCCGCCGGACACGACGTAGACGTTGATCGGCTGGGTGAGCCGGTTGTTCACCTGCACCCCCGCCTGGCTCTGGCCCGCCGCCGGGCGCGGCCCGGTACCCACTTCGACCTGGCGTCCGCCGCAGGCCGCGATCGCGACCGCCAGGAGCGCCGCATGGAAGAATCTCATCGATGTCGCCCTCGAAAGAGTTTGGCCGGCCGGGGCGCACGCGCGCGGCCCCGCCGGCGCCGTCGGTAGCAAGAGGTGTGCGCGCGGCCCCGCTCGGTTTGCGGTCGTGGCCGCCGCGACGTGCGTCACACCCGGGTCTCACTTGTAGAGAAAGTACCGCCTGGCGTTCGTCGTGAAGGCCACCACGGCCGGGAGAGAGCGGTCGATCACCGCGTCCGGGTCGTCCCCGGCGAGGAGCGCCTGGCGCGCCGCCGGGCTGCCGAAGCGGAGGTCGAAGGCGCGCGCGTCGATCCGGAGCGAGTCGCCGGCGGTGCGCCGCACCGCCCAGAGGATCGCCGCTCCCACACGCCCGACCTGCACGAGCTCCCGGTTCGTGACGACCACGCGGACGCCGGGGATCTCGCGGTCCGCGTACTTCCGGTCGCCCGGACTGCGCGGGGTGAATGGCTCCGCCTCGAAGCGCACCCCGCCCAGCCCCCGCTCGTTGAGCAGCGCCGCCGTGCGCCTGGCGTCGAGCCACGGGGCGCCGAAGCGCTGGAACGCCGCCGCCGTCCCCCGCCCCACGGAGAGGTTCGAGCCCTCGAAGCCGACGAGCGCGGGGTAGACCAGCGCGCTCGTGAGCGAGGGGAGGTTCGGCGAGGGGCGCACCCACGGGAGCCCGGTCTCGTCGTACCACTGGTCGCGCCGCCAGCCGCGCATCGGCACGACCACCAGATCGGCGCCGATCCCGAGCTCCCGATTGTAGAAGAGCGCCATCTCCCCCATCGTCATTCCGTGACGCAGGGGGAAGGGGTATAATGCGTACGCCAGCCCCGGCCGTGCCGTCGTGGGGTCCTCGGGGTTGGCGAGCGCGGAGTCGAGCATCGGCCCGTCCGCGTGCGCGCCGGTGAGGGGCGCGGGCCGGTCGAGGACGACGACCCGCACCCCGGTCCGGCGCGCCGCGCGCAGGGCGTACACGAGGTTCCCCACGTACGTCCAGGTGCGCGTCCCGATGTCCTGGAGGTCGAAGACGAGGACGTCGAGCCGGCGCAGCGCGCTGTCGGGCGGCGCGACCGTCATCGACCCATACAGTGAGATCACCGGCAGCCCGCTCTTCGCGTCCACCCCGCTCTCGACGAACTCCCGGTCCTCCGTGCCCCGAATGCCATGCTCCGGCGAGAAGAGCGTGACGAGGTGGACGCCGGCCGCCGTCGCCCGCTTGTCACGCGACAGCAGGTCGATGTCGGAGCGCCCGTCGCGGCTCACGCCGGTCTGATTGGTCAGCAGCCCGACGCGCTTGCCGCGCACGAGGTGGATGCTGTCGGCGAGCAGCACCTCGATGCCCGGCTCGACGCGCCCGCGGCGAGCGCGTCCCGCCCCCTCGCGCGTATCTCCGCCCGCGCGCCCGACCGCGCACGCCGTCACCGCCAGCGTCCCGGCGGCGCCCAGCCACCCGAGTCCCCGTCGCAAACGTCGATGCATCGTCCCGTCGCTCTCCCCTGTCAGAGGTGGTGCCGCGCCGCAGGCGTGGCGCGGCCGGCCAGCGCCCGCCGCGTGAAGAATAACCCCGTCCGCGCCGGCGCCCGCGAGGTGGAGCGGTGAGCGGCCGCGGCGATCGTTCGCTCGAGCTGGCGTGGGGCGTGGGGGTCGGCGTCGCCGTCGTCGCGGCGGGACTGACGCTCGCCGCCGACCGCGGCGCGGCCGGCGGGGCACGCGCGGAAGTCGCCGCGCGCTCCGGCGTGGCGGTGGCGAAGGCGCGGGGTGCGGGGCCCCTCGCCGCGCCCCCCTCCGATGGCGGGGGCGCCGGAGGCGCCGGCGCGGGAGCTTCGACCGGGGACGAGGCGACGGTGGACGGCGCTCCGGCGCGCCGGCTCGAGCTGGTGCGCGGCGGGCCGCCGGCGGTGGTGCGCGGGGGGGTGGCGCTCGACGCGTCGCGGGACGCGCGGGGGGCCCCCCCCCACCACTACGTTACCCCCTCGACCGCCGCCGGCCGTCACCGGATCCTTGCGCCGCGGAGCGGCGACGCGCGTGACCGCCAGTGGGCCGACTCGGTGCTCGCCACGCTCTCGCTGCGCGCGAAGATCGGGCAGCTCTTCCTGCGCTGGATCCCGGGCACCTTCCGCGACACCACGGCCCGCGACTTCGCCGAGGCCCGGCGCTGGATCGCCGAGGACTCGATCGGCGGCTTCATCATCTCCATCGGCTCGCCCGCCGAGCTGGCGGCGAAGACGAACGCGCTGCAGCGGCTGTCGCGCGTCCCGCTCTTCTTCGCCGCCGACCTCGAGTTCGGCCCGGGCCAGCGCCTGATCCCGGGCGGCGCCGTCTTCCCGCCCCCAATGGGGATCGCGGCCGCGGGGGACACGGCGCTGAGCTGTGCCCACGGGCGCGTGACCGCGGAACAGGCGCGCGCGGTCGGCATCCGGTGGGCGTTCGCGCCCGACGTCGACGTCAACGGCGACCCGGCCAACCCGATCGTCAACACGCGCGCCTACTCCGACCGCCCGGAGCTCGTGGCGCGCTTCGCGGTGCCCTTCATCCGCTGCGCCGAGTCGGCCGGCCTGCTGACGACGGCCAAGCACTTCGCCGCGCATGGCGAGGCGCACGTCGACTCGCACATCGCGACCCCGGTCGTGTCGCTGAGCCGTCCGCGGCTCGAGCGCGAGGCGCTGGCCCCCTTCCGCGCCGCGCGGCGCGCGGGCGTCTCGGCGATCATGAGCGCGCACGTCGCCCTCCCGGCGCTGAGCGGCGACTCGGTCCCCGCCTCGCTCAACCCTCGCGTCCTGCGCCGGATCGTACGCGACGAGTGGGGCTTCGACGGGCTCGTGGTGACCGATGCCCTGTGGATGGGGGGCGCGACGAAGGCCGCCGCCGATCCGGGGCAGCTCGCGGTGCGCGCGATCCGCGCCGGGAACGACGTCATCCTCGACCCTGCAGACCACCGCGCGATGATGGCCGCGCTCGAGGGGGCGGTGCGCGCCGGCACGATCAGCCGCGCGCGCCTGGACTCCTCGGTGCGGCGCGTGCTGATCGCGAAGTCGCGCGCCGGCCTCGCCGCCGACCGCTTCGTGGACGAGCGCGCCGTGCCCGCCGCGGTTCCGGCGGAGGCGGCGGATTCGGCGGCGTCGCTCGCCGCGCGCCGATCGCTGGTCTTCGCGCGCGGCTCGGCGGCGACGTCCCCCCTCCTCCTGCTGAAGCGGGGAGACACGGTGGCGGTCTTCGCCTACCTGGACGAGGGGGCGCAGCCGGCGCCGGGAGTGCAGCCGGGCGTCGCTTTCGTCGACGCGCTGCGCGGCGCGCTGGCCGCGCGCGGCGTTGCCGTGGACGCGACGCTCTGGACGGCGCGCGACACGCCCGACGCCGCGGCGCTCGCCGCTCGCGCGCGCGGCGCCCGCGCCGTCGTCCTCGCGCCGTACGTGCGCCCGCTGGCGCTCAAGGGGACGATCGACCTCTCGCCGGCGGCCGCGACGACGTTCCGGGCCATCCTTCTGGCGCGTCCGGACGCGGCCGTCGTATCGTTCGGCGACCCGTACCTCGAGCGCCAGCTCCCCGGGCTCCGCACGCACCTGCTGGCATGGAACCCGTGGTCGGCGTGGGCCGAGCGGGCGGCGGCGCGCGTGCTGGTCGGGGAGGCGCCGGCACCCGGCGCGCTTCCCATCACGCTCGCGGAGGGGGGCGCCGCCGCGCGGCTCGCCCGCGACCCCTCGGTCCTCGTGTCACTTCGCGACTCCGTCCGCCAGGTCCTCGACCGCGCCGTCGCCGGCGGCGCCTTCCCCGGCGCGCTCGCCGTGGTCGGCACGCGCGACCGGGTGCTCGCCAGCTACGCCGCCGGCCGCATCGACGGGGCCGCGGGCGCACCCGCGCCCGACGACCGCACGCTGTGGGACCTCGCGTCGCTCACCAAGGTCATCGGCACGACCTCCGCGATGATGCAGCTCGTCGGGACGGGGAAGGTCTCGCTCGACGCGCCGGTGCAACGCTACCTGCCGCGGTGGACGGGCGCGGGCAAGGAGCGCGTGACGGTTCGCCATCTCCTCACTCACTCCTCCGGGCTCCCCGCGTTCAAGCAGTATTTCCGCGAGGTTCCCAATCCCGGCGCGGCGTCGCGCGACACGATGCTCGCGCTGATCTACGCGACGCCGCTCGAGGCGGCGCCGGGCGCGCGCATGGTCTACAGCGACTTCGGCGCGATCCTGCTCGGCGAGATCGTCGAGACGGTGTCCGGCCAGCGCCTCGACGCCTACCTCGCCCAGCACGTGTTCGCGCCCCTCGGGATGAAGGACACGCGCTACCTGCCGGTCGGCGTGGCCGACGCGTCGCGCGCGCGGCTCGTCGCCCGCGCCGCGCCCACGGAGGTCGACCGGTGGCGCGGCCGCCACCTCCGGGGCGAGGTGCACGACGAGAACGCGTACGCCCTGGGAGGCGTGTCCGGGCATGCGGGGCTCTTCAGCACGGCGCCCGACCTCACGCGCTTCGCGCAGGCGCTGCTCAACCGCGGACGCCTCGGCGCGGCGCGCGTCTTCAACCCCGAGACCGTCGACCTGTTCACCACCCGCGCCGACCCCGCCTTCTCGAGCCGCGCGCTCGGCTGGGACACGCCGACCGGCACCAACTCCGCCGGCCACCTGCTCTCCCCGCGCGCCTTCGGCCACACCGGCTTCACCGGCACCTCGCTCTGGGTTGACCCCGCAAACGGCGTGTTCGTCCTGCTCCTGACCAACCGCGTCAACCCGTCGCGCGAGAACACCAGGATCGGCGACGTGCGCGTTGCGCTCGCCGACGCCGTCATCGCGGCGCTCCGCCCCGACCTCCCCGCCGCGCCAGCCTCGCCAAAGGCCGCCGCCCCCGCCTCCGCCCCCGCCACCCCCACCCGCGCCACGCCATGACCCTGAGCGCCATCGACTGGGCGATCGTCGCCGCCTACTTCGCGCTCTCGACCGCGATCGGCTTCGTCTTCACGAAGCGCGGCGGCGAGAGCCTCGAGGAGTACTTCATTTCCGGCCGGCAGGTGCCCTGGTGGCTCGCCGGCGCCGCCATGGTCGCCACCACCTTCGCCGCCGACACCCCGCTCGTCGTGACCGGGCTCGTCGCCGCCAAGGGTGTCGCCGGCAACTGGCTGTGGTGGAACATGGTGATGAGCGGGATGCTCACCGTGTTCTTCTTCGCCCGCCTCTGGCGCCGCGCCCGGGTCATGACCGACGTCGAGTTCGCCGAGATCCGCTATTCGGGGCGGCCGGCCGCCTTCCTGCGCGGCTTCCGCGCCGTGTACCTCGGCATCGCCATCAACCTCATCATCATGGGGTGGGTGACGCGGGCGATGATCAAGATCCTCACGATCGCGCTCGGAATCTCGCCGATCGTGGCGGTGGGGATCTGCTTCGTGATCACCGTCGCCTACTCCGTCGCGGCGGGTCTGTGGGCGGTGCTCTGGACCGACCTCGTGCAGTTCGTGATCAAGATGTCCGCCGTGATCGTCCTCGCGATCTACGCGGTCCAGAAGGTGGGTGGCATGGACGCGCTCAAGGCGGGCGTGAGCCGACACTTCGGCAGCGAGACCGCCGCGCTCTCGGTGCTCCCGGTGAAGTTCACGCCGACCGGGCTCGAGGCATACGCGTGGATGCCGCTCCTCGCGCTCACGGTGTTCCTGTCGATGCAGTGGTGGGCCGCCTACTACCCGGGCGCCGAGCCGGGCGGCGGCGGCTACGTGGCGCAGCGCATCTTCTCCGCCCGGACCGAGCGCGACGGCGTGCTCGCCACCCTGCTCTTCCAGGTGGCGCACTACGCGCTGCGTCCGTGGCCGTGGATCATCACCGGGCTCGCGACGGTGCTCCTCTATCCGGGCGGCCACCTGCCGAACGGGACGGTGGACGCCGAGGGCGCGTACGTGCAGGCGTTCGTCGACCTGCTGCCGACGCCGTGGCGCGGCTTCATGCTCGCCGGCTTCGCCGCGGCGTACATGTCCACCATCGGCACGCACCTGAACTGGGGGGCGTCGTATCTCGTCAACGACGTCTACAAGCGCTTCCTCAAGCCGGGCAAGAGCGACAAGCACTACGTCAACGTCGGCCGCTCGGCGACGGTGCTCCTCTTCCTTGCATCGATCGCGGTCACCTCGCAGCTCTCGTCGGTCGAGGGGGCGTGGAAGTTCCTGCTCGCGATCGGCGCCGGCACGGGGCTCGTGCTCATCCTCCGCTGGTACTGGTGGCGCATCAACGCCTGGAGCGAGATCAGCTCGATGGTGGTGTCGTTCGTCGTCTCGCTGATCGCGATGCGCAAGATCGCGCCGCGCTTCGCCGCCGGCGACCCGAACGCGGACGCGATGGTCATGATCGTGACCGTCGCCGCGAGCACGGTGGCGTGGGTGACGGTCACCTTCCTCACGCGCCCGGAGCCGGAGGCGACGCTGGAGTCGTTCTACCGCCGCGTCCGCCCGGGCGGGCCGGGCTGGGCCCGGGTCTCGACGCGGGCCGGCTTCGGACGCGAGCCGATCCCCGGCGGGGCCCTCGCGTGGACGAACTGGATCGCCGGCATCGTGGCGGTCTACGCGACCCTGTTCGGCATCGGCAAGCTCCTCTTCGGCCACCTGGGCACCGGCTTTGCGCTGCTCGCGATCGCCGTGGCGGCCTTCGCCTGGATCGCGCGCGCCTTCCGCGACGAGCCGGCGACGCCGGAGCCCGTGGTGCGGGTGGAGGTGACGGCGGTGGCGGCGGACTGAGCGGTGGGGCGCCCCGGGCGGCGCGGCTTCGGCCGCCCTGGGGCGCGGGGGGCCCCCCCGCCGGGAAGGTGGCACGACGCGCCGATCCACCCCGCACCGGACGCCCGCGCCCCGTGCCCCCGCCTTGCGACCCTGTACGTAACGCGCTGCCCCCGCTATCTTTCGCCCATCCAATGGACGCGCCAGGTGGGCAGCGTCCGACCCATCGGAGGTCCGTCATGAGCACGATGAATCAACCGGAAGTGGCGCTGACCGTTACGCCCGTGGCGGCGGCCGAGGTGAAGAAGTTCATGGACGCCGAGGGAGTGAGCGCCGACAAGGGTGGTCTCCGCGTCAGCGTCCAGCCCGGCGGGTGCAGCGGCTTCAAGTACGGGCTCCTCATCGAAGACGCGAGCGCCGAAGACGATCTGGTCGTCGACCAGGCAGGCTTCAAGGTGTTCGTCGATCCGTTCTCGGCGCAGTACCTGAGCGGCGTGACGATCGACTACGTCTCGTCGATGCAGGGCTCGGGCTTCACCTTCAAGAATCCCAACTCCACCGGCGGCTGCGGCTGCGGCAGCTCGTTCTCGGCCTGACCGGCTCAGCGCAACTCTTCATAACATGGCACACACGGTATCCGACGCCCCCACGGGCGCCGGGGCCGCGACGGAGGCCCGCGAATCCTCAACGTTTCGCGGGTCTTTTCGCGTCCCGGCGCCCCATGGCGCACCGCCCGCCCACTCGGTCGCGCGCGAGCGCATCCGCACCGTCGTGGTCGACGACCACGAGGACATCGCGCGCCTCGTCGCCAACCGCATCGCTACGCTCGTCCGGGAGAAGGCCGCCTCCGGCCAGCGCGCCGTGCTCGGCCTGGCGACGGGCTCGACGCCGATCGGCGTCTACCGCGAGCTGATCCGCATGCATCGGGAGGAGGGGTTGAGCTTCGCCCACGTGGTGACGTTCAACCTGGACGAGTACTACCCGATGCCGCCGGACAGCATCCACTCGTACCACCGCTTCATGTGGGAGAACCTCTTCTCCCACATCGACGTCAAGCGCGAGAACGTCCACATCCCGACCGGCTCCGCCTCGCGCGACCAGGTCGAGGAGGAGGCGCGCCGCTACGAGGACGCCATCCGCCGCGCGGGCGGGATCGACCTCCAGATCCTCGGCATCGGCAAGACGGGGCACATCGGCTTCAACGAGCCCGGTTCTGGCGCGGACAGCCGCACTCGCCTCGTCCACCTCGACGCCGTGACGCGCAAGGACGCCGCCGCCGACTTCTTCGGCGAGGAGTTCGTCCCGCGCGAGGCGGTGACGATGGGCGTCGCGACCATCCTCGAGGCGCGCGAGATCGCGATCCTCGCCACCGGCGAGCACAAGGCCTTCATCGTCCGCCGCTCGGTCGAGGGAGACGTCGACGTCGAGGTCGCGGCGACGTTCCTCCAGTCGCACCCCAACACGACGTTCTACGTCGACCGCGCCGCGGCGGCCGAGCTGACGCGCGTCGCCACCCCGTGGCTGCTCGACGAGGTGGAGTGGACCCCCGAGCTCACCCTCCGCGCCGTGGTCTGGCTGTCGCACCAGACCGGCAAGGGGGTCCTCAAGCTCACCCAGCGCGACTACGCCGACCACAAGATGTCGTCGCTCGTCGCCCGCCACGGCTCCCCGGGCGCCGTGAACGGCGAGGTCTTCAACACCCTCGGCGCCAAGATCCGCGGCAAGTCCAAGCTCGCGCGCGGCAAGCGCGTCATCTGCTTCTCGCCGCACCCGGACGACGACGTCATCTCGATGGGAGGCATCCTCCGCAAGCTCGTCGAGAACGGCAACGACATGACCGTCGCCTACATGACGAGCGGGAACATCGCGGTCTTCGACCACGACGTGCGGCGCTACGTGGACTTCCTCGAGCGCCTCGCCGCCGAGCACGGCACCGAGCGCGGCGCGGTCGAGCAGCTGTCGGCGAAGGTCCACGGCTTCCTCGCCAAGAAGAAGGCGGGCGACGTCGACATCGCCGAGGTGCAGGACCTCAAGCGACTCATCCGCGAGGCGGAGGCGGTCAGCGGCATCGAGGTGATGGGGCTGACGAAACAGAACGCGCGCTTCCTCAACCTCCCCTTCTACCAGACGGGGAAGGTCGCCAAGGACCCGATCGGGCCGGCCGACGTCGCCATCGTCCGCGCGCTGATCGAGGAGCTGCGCCCCGAGATCGTCTTCGTCGCCGGCGACCTGTCCGACCCGCACGGCACGCACCGCATGTGCAAGGAGGCGATCGACGCGGCGCTCGCCGAGATCGCCGCCGCCGGCAGCGCCCCCTCGCCCGAGGTCTGGCTCTACCGCGGCGCATGGCAGGAGTGGCCGGTGACGGAGGCCACCTGGCTGGTGCCGATGTCGCAGGAGGAGCTCCGGCTCAAGATCCAGGCGATCTTCAAGCACCAGTCGCAGAAGGACTCGGCGCCCTTCCCCGGCCAGGACGACCGCGAGTTCTGGCAGCGCGTCGAGGACCGCAACAAGGGCACGGCGAGCATGCTCGATCGCCTGGGCCTCGCGGAGTATTACGCCATGGAGGCGTACGTCGTCGCGTGATCCCCTGAGCGTGACGCGTGGAACGTGCAGGGGGCCGCGACCGCGACGCCCTCTCCACACTCCACGCGCCAGGCTCGCTCCCCCCGCCACGCAGCACAGCCGATAATCCGTTGTCCTCCACCTTCACCGCCCTCGACGCGGTCGTTCTCCTCGTCTATCTCGCCGGCACCACGGCGCTCGGCATCTGGGTCGGGCGGCGGCAGAAGGACGCCCGCGACTACTTCGTGGCCGACCGCGCGATCCCGTGGTGGGCCGTGATGTTCTCGGTCGTCGCGAGCGAGACGAGCGCGCTCACCTTCATCAGCACGCCGGGCCTGGCCTACGGCTCGGCGGCCGGCCAGGGCGACCTCGGCTTCCTCCAGATCGTCGCCGGCTACATCATCGGCCGGTTCGTGGTCGCCTACCTGCTCCTCCCGCGCTACTTCCAGGGAGAGCTCGTCACCGCCTACGCGCTGCTCGAGCGGCGCTTCGGACTCGGCGCCCGCCGCTTCACCTCCATCGTCTTCATGGCGACGCGCGCCCTCGCCGACTCCGTGCGCGTCTTCGCCACCGCCATCCCGGTCGCGCTCATCATCAGCCCCTCGGTCGAGAACAAGGCGCAGGTGATGCCGATCGCCGTCCTCATCCTCGGGCTGCTCACCGTCGTCTACACGTACCGCGGCGGGATGAAGGCGGTGGTGTGGACGGAGCTGGTGCAGGCCGGCGTCTACCTGTTCGGCGGCGTCGCCGCCCTCGTGCTGCTCGGGCGCGCGGTGCCCGGCGGGTGGAGCGCGATCCTCTCCACCGCCGCCGAGGCCGGCAAGCTCCGCGTCGTCGACACCCATTTCGGGCTCGACCGCGCCCACACGATATGGGCGGGCCTGATCGGCGGCGCCTTCCTCTCGATGGCGTCGCACGGCACCGACCAGCTCATCGTGCAGCGCCTGCTCTCGGGGCGCTCGCTGCGCGACTCGCAGCGGGCGATCATCGGCAGCGGCTTCGTCGTCTTCGCCCAGTTCACCCTCTTCCTCCTCATCGGCGTCGGGCTCTGGGTGTTCTACCGCGGCGCGGCGTTCCCGACGAGCGACTCGATCTTCCCCAATTTCATCATCAGCCAGATGCCGCCAGGCCTCGTCGGGCTGATCGTGGCCGCCATCGTCGCGGCGACGATGAGCACGCACTCGGGGGCGATCAACTCGCTCGCCGCGGCGACGACGCACGACATCTACCTGCCGCTCACCGGCCGGCGCGCCGACGACCCGCGCACCCTGCGCGTCGGCAAGCTGTTCGCGCTGGGATGGGGCGTGCTGCTCACGATCGGCGCCCTCCTCTTCAAGCAGCAGGGGACGCCGGCGGTGGTCGTCGCGCTCGGCATCGCCTCCTTCACCTACGGCGGCCTGCTCGGCGCCTTCTTCCTCGGCATCTTCTGGGAGCGGGCGAACCAGCGCGACGCGATCACCGGGATGTCGGTGGGCATCTTCTGCATGGCCTTCATCGTCTTCGCCAAGCAGATCGTGGCCGCCTACCCCGGCCTCGGCGACACGCTCGCCCCCTTCGCCCGCATCGCCTGGCCGTGGTACGTCCTGATCGGGACGAGCATCACGATGGCGGCCGGCGTCCTGTCCTCCCTCACGCACCCCGCGCCGGCGCGCGCCGGCGTGGCCGCGGAGGTCAGCCCGTGAGCGCGATCGTCGTGGGAGTCGACGGGGGCGGCTCGAAGACGCACGTCATCGTCGCCGACGAGACGGGCGCCGAGATCACGAGCGTCGAGGGCGCGGGGAGCGCGGTCCGGCCGGGCGAGGTGGAGCGCTCGGCCGACGTCATCGCCGCGCTCGTCAAGGACGCGCTCGCGTCGGCGAACATGACGCACGTCGTGCCGAAGGTGCTCTGCGTCGGGGTGGCGGGGGGCGGCCAGGAGACGCAGCGCCAGGCGCTCTGGCACGCGCTGGCGAGCCGCGAGCTCGCCGAGGACGTCGTCGTGCACGCCGACGCGACGATCGCGATGGACGACGCGTTCAGCGACGGCGCCGGGATCCTCCTCATCAGCGGGACGGGCTCGGTGGCGTTCGGGCGCAGCCCGGCCGGCGTCGTCGCCCGCTGCGGCGGCTGGGGCCCGAACATCGGCGACGAGGGGAGTGGCGCCTGGATCGGCCGCCGCGCGCTCAGCGTCGCCACCGCCGCGTCGGACGGCCGCGAGCCGGAGACGGCGCTCACGGGCGCCGTCCTCACGGCCGCGCAGGTGGACGACGTCGCGGGGCTGATCCCCTGGGCGGCCGCCGCGACGCCGGCCGTGCTCGCCTCGCTCGCCCCGGCGGTCGTCAGCGTCGCCGAGAGCGGCGACCTGCGCGCCAACGCGATCCTCAGCATCGCCGTCGAGGAGCTGGTGCTCCACGTGCGAGCGCTCGCGCGCCAGCTCTTCGTGGACGAGCGCGCGGCCATCCCCGTCGCCCTCGCCGGCGGCCTCCTGCGCCCGCGCACGACCCTGCGCAAGCGCGTCGAGCACCGCCTCAAGTCCGTCGTGCCCGGCGCCCAACTGCGCAACGAGGCGGTGATCCCGGCCCGCGGCGCGGTCCGCAGCGCGCTGCGAATGATCGGAGTGGAGCTGGGGGCGTAGCGCTCGGAGCGCCACCCTCGACTCCCCCTTCCCCCCTCACCGCTCCACGCTCACCGTCCGGCTCCCGTGGCCGGCAACCCGAGCGTGGAGCGCTGAGCGCGGAGGGGGCTCTCGTTCTACCGCTCTGCCTGCTGGTGCGACTCCACGAACCAGAGCCACTGGTCGATCCCGCGCGAGATCTCGGTGAAGACGTCGGCGGTGTCCTTGTCCTCGGCCTCGTCGGCGGCGTCGATCGCCTCGCGGGCGGTGCGGCCGAAGGTCGAGAGGGACTCGGTGAGCGCGGCCACGTGCTCGTCGCCGTTCCTGATGTCGGCGGGATACTCGGGGAGCCGGGAGCTCTCGGCGACCATGCGCGCGGTGCCGCGCACCCGCCCGCCGAGCTGCGCGGCCCGCTCCGCGATCAGGTCGACGTACTCCTCGACCGCCTCGTTGATCTTGTCGAAGAGCAGGTGCAGCGAGTAGAAGTGCGGGCCGCGCACGTTCCAGTGCGCCTGCTTGGTCTGCGTCTCGAGGTCGATGCAGTCCGCGAGCATCTGGTTGCACAGCTCGACCATCTGCGACCGAGTCTCGGCGGGCAGGTCGTTCTTCGTGCGGGACACGCGCTTGGCTTCGGCGGTGGGGGCCATGTCGTCCTCTCGGTGGAGTCGTGGGAAGGGTCGCCGCGGGCGGACGTCCGATCCAACGGCGGGAAAGCACGAGGAGTGCCAGGCCGGGCGCCGGGCACTCCTCCACGGACTCCTCGACGACGCCGGCCTGGGCCGACGCGGCGCTCAGTTCGTCCCGGTCGGCGCCAGGTGCAGCTCCTCCGCGGCCTCGGCGGCCACCGCCGGCTCGCTGCCGAGCTCCCCTTCCCACCGCGCCATCACGACCGTGGCGAGACAGTTGCCGACGAGGTTCACCGACGTCCGCGCCATGTCCATGAGCGCGTCCACGCCGAGGATGACGGCGACGGCGGAGAGCGGCAGGTTGAAGTTCGTCAGCGCCCCCGAGAGGATGACGAGCGACGCGCGCGGCACCGCGGCCACCCCTTTGCTCGTCAGCATCAGCGTCAGCATCATCAGCAGCTGGGTGCCGATCGGCATGTCGACCCCGGCGGCCTGGGCGGCGAACACGGAGGCGAGCGCGAGGTAGAGGGTGCTCCCGTCGAGGTTGAAGGAGTAGCCGGTCGGAATCACGAACGCGACGATGCGCCGCGGGACGCCGATCGCCTCCATGGCCTGCATCGCGCGCGGCAGCGCGGCCTCGGACGACGCGGTCGAGAAGGCGATCAACGCCGGTTCTCTGACGGCGCGCGCGAAGCGGCCGAGCGGCACGCGCATGACGAGCGCGACCGGGACGAGCACTCCGAGGATGAAGACGGCGAGTGCGCCGTACAGCGTGCCGACGAGCTTGGCGAGGTTCACCAGGACGCCGAGCCCGCTCCGGCTGACCGTGACGGCGATCGCGGCGCCGATGCCGATCGGCGCGAACGCCATCACGAGGCCGACGAACTTGAACATCACCTCGGAGAGCGCCTCGCAGAACCCGAGCATCACCGCCTTCGGCCGCCCCTCGACCTTCGACAGCGCGACGGCGAACAGGATCGCGAAGAAGACGATCTGCAGCACCTCGTTCTGCGCCGCGGCCTCGAAGAAGCTCTGCGGCACGGTGTGCTCGAGCACGCCGCTCAGCGTCGGCGTCTTGCCCGCGAACTGCGCCGCCTCCCCCGCCTCCGCCGGCAGCCGGACGCCGACGCCCGGCTTCACCAGGTTCACGGCGAGCAGGCCGACCGCGAGGGCGAGCGTCGTGACGACCTCGAAGTAGAGGATCGAGCGCAGCGCCAGCCGCCCCACCTTCTTCATGTCGTCGCCGTGCCCGGCGATGCCGATGACGAGCGTCGAGAAGAGGAGCGGGACGATCAGCGACTTGATCATCCGCAGGAAGATGTTCGACAGCGGCTTCAGGTCGCTCGCCGCGAAGCCGCCGTGCACGGCGCGCCCGGCCTCGGGGAAGAGCGCGCCGACCGCGATGCCGACGACCATCGCGACCACGATCCACTGCGTCAGGGAGAGCCCGAGGAGGCCGCCCTTCTTGCCGGTGCCGGGGGAGGCCGGCGCGGCCGGGGAGAGGTGGGTAGCCATCCTAAGCCTTCTCGATGGGCGCGGCCGGCTCCAGCGAGACCGGAGCGGCGCCACGACGGAGGGTGGAGTGGCGGTAGCCGTACATGAAGTAGAGCACCAGGCCGATCGCGAGCCAGATGAGGAATCGCTCCTTCGCCATCCGCGGCAACCCCCACATGACCCCCATGCACAGCGCGGCGCCGGCCAGTCCCACGCCGTGGACGAAGGGCACGCGGAACGGCCGCGGGCGGTCGGGATCGGTGTAGCGCAGGACGATCACGCCGATGCAGACGATGGCGAACGCGAACAGCGTTCCGATGTTCGTCAGGTCGTAGGTCTCGTTCGCGTCGCCGACCAGCGACCAGAGGGCGACGATCCCTCCGGTGAGCAGCGTGGTGGTGTAGGGCGTACGGTATTTCGGATGGACGCGCGCCGCCCAGCGCGGCATCAGGCCGTCACGGGCCATGGCGAAGAAGATCCGCGGCTGTCCGTACTGGAAGACGAGCAGCACCGCCGCCATCGAGAAGACGGCACCGAGGGCGACGATCTTGGCGATCGAGGTCAGCCCGGTGGCGTTGAGCGCGAAGGCGAGCGGGTCGGCGGCCTTGCCGAGCTGCGTGTACGGCACCATGCCGGTGAGCACCGCGCCGACGATCACGTAGATGACGGTACAGATCGCGAGCCCGCCGAGGATGCCGATCGGCAGGTTGCGCTGTGGGTTCTTCGTCTCCTCGGCCGCCGTCGAGATCGCGTCGAAGCCGATGTAGGCGAAGAACACGATCGCCGCGCCCTGGTGGATTCCCGTGAAGCCGTTGGGGGCGAACGGGTGGTAGTTGGCGGTGTTGACGTGCATCGCGCCGACCACCATGAAGAGCGCGAGCACGACGAGCTTCACGGCGACCATGATGTTGTTCGCGCGCGCGCTCTCGCGAACGCCCAGCAGCAGCAGCCAGGTGATGAGCGCCACGATGGAGAACGCCGGCAGGTTCACCAGGATGGGAACGCCCGCCACCCGCGGCGCGCTCTCGAGCAGCCCGTGCACCGCCGGATCGGAGCTGAGCAGCGCCGAGCGGTAGCCCGTCGTCAGCCATGGCGGAAAGCTGACCCAACCCGAGAGGAGCGACTTGAAGTAGTCGCCCCAGGAGATCGCGACGGCGACGTTGCCGACCGCGTACTCGAGGATCAGGTCCCAGCCGATGATCCAGGCGACGAGCTCGCCGAGCGTCGCGTACGAGTATGCGTACGCGCTCCCCGCCTGCGGGATCATCGACGCGAGCTCCGCGTAGCAGAGCCCCGCCAGCGCGCAGCAGGCGCCGAGGAGGAGGAACGAGACGATGAGCGCCGGGCCGGCGCCGACGCGGATCACGTTCCCGGCCGCGTCGACCTGGCCGGCCGCGGCGGACCCGATCGAGCCGAAGATCCCGGCGCCGATCACGGCGCCGATCGCCAGCATGATCAGGTCGCCCGCACCGAGGACGCGTCGCAGCCCGCCGGGATTCTCCCCTTCGGCGAGGAGCTCTGCGATCGGCTTGCGTGAGAAGAGAGATGCCATTGGGTTGGGAATGGGGAGTGGGGTGTGGGGGGGGGGGGGGGCGAT
>JBJMNL010000183.1:0-4831 GCA_045804285.1 Gemmatimonadaceae bacterium | reverse complement strand
GGGCGGCCGGCGGCGCACGCGGCCGCGGCCGCCGCGGTGACGAAGCCGAGGGCGAGGGCCGCCGCCGCGCGTCGCGACGACGCGCCGGTGGCGAGGAGCCGACCGACGCCGCGCCCCGCCCCGCCGTGCAGCGGTCCCCTCCGGCGCGCCACGCTACTCGCCGATCGCCTGCGCGAGCGCCGCCTCGAGGCGGCCGAGCGCCTCGTCGATCTCGCGGTCGCCGTGGGCGGCGGAGACGAACGCCGCCTCGAACGCGGATGGCGCGAGGTACACGCCGCGCTCGCGGGCGGCGTGGAAGAAGCGCCGGAACAGCTCCACGTCCGATCGCTTCGCGTCGTCGAAGGAGCGCACCGGGCCGTCGTGGAAGAAGAAGCCCCACATCGAGCCCGCCGAGTCGGCGACGAGCGGGACGCCGAAGCGCGTGGCGATCGAGCGCAGCCCCTCCACCAGCCGCGAGGTGCGGGCCGCGATGCGCGCGTGGAGCTCGGGCGTGAGGGCGCGCAGCGTCGCCGCGCCCGCCGCCATCGCGAGCGGGTTGCCGGAGAGCGTGCCGGCCTGGTAGACCTTCCCCTGCGGCGCCACCTGCCCCATGACGTCGCGCCGCCCGCCGTAGGCGGCCACGGGGAGCCCGCCCCCGATCACCTTGCCCAGGGTCGTGAGGTCGGCGGTGACGCCGAAGCGCTCGCGCGCGCCGCCCGGCGCGACGCGGAAGCCGGTCATCACCTCGTCGAAGATGAGCAGCGCGCCCGTCTCGTCGGCGATGTGGCGCAGCCCCGGCAGGAACTCCGCTTCGGGGGTGATGAAGCCGGAGTTGCCGACCACGGGCTCGACGATGATCGCCGCGAGCTGGTGCTCGCGGGCGAGCGCGCGCACGGCGTCGAGGTCGTTGAAGGGCGCGGTGTAGGTGAGGGCGGCCAGCGCCTCGGGGACGCCCGGCGAGTTCGGAAGCCCGAGAGTGGCGACGCCGGAGCCGGCGCGGACGAGGAAGGAGTCGGCGTGGCCGTGATAGCAGCCGTCGAACTTGAGGATCTTCTCCCGCCCCGTGAAGGCGCGCGCCACGCGCACCGCGCTCATCGTCGCTTCGGTGCCGCTGGAGACGAAGCGGAGCATCTCGACGTGCGGCATCCGCTCCACCACGAGCTCGGCGAGCGCGACCTCGAGCCCGGTCGGGATGCCGAAGCTCGTCCCGCGGCGCATGGCGTCGTCGAGCGCGTCGAGCACGACGGGGGGCGCGTGCCCGAGAACGAGCGGACCCCAGGAGAGGACGAAGTCGATGTACTCGTTCCCGTCCACGTCCCAGATCCGCGCCCCCTCGCCGCGCTCGACGACGAACGGCTCGCCCCCGACGCCGCCGAAGGCGCGCACCGGGGAGTTGACGCCGCCGGGAAAGAGCTCGCGGGAGCGCGCCATGACCGCCCGCGAACGGGCGTCGGGCCGGGGGAGCCGGAAGTCGGGAGTGGACTGGCCGATCGAGACGTCCTGGGGCCCGCCACTCCCCACTCCCGCCCTCCTCGACTCGCTCATCGTCCCCAGCTCCCCACGGTGGTGCCCATCATCGGCAGCTGACGGAGTCGGCGCGGTGCCGGGCCAGCGGCCGCCGGCGCGTCGACGACGCGGACGAGCGTGGCCTCGAAGTCGTAGTCGTCCACCACCTCGTCCACCCGCACGTCGACGAGCGTGCCCGGCGCGAGGGTCGCGAGGAGGGCGGGGTCGCCGGGGTCGCCGGCGTCGCCGGCGTCGCGCGACGGCCGGATGCGCGTCACGCCGTCGATGTCGTCGGCCTGGAAGTAGAGGCGCCCCTCGGCCGCCCCGTCTCCCTCGGCGCGGGCGTTGACCATCGCGCGCACCACGGCGCCGACGTGGCGCTCGTAGCGCTCGGCGGTGATCGCGCGCTGGAGGTCGGTGAGCCGCTCGAGGCGCTCGCGCTTCAGCCATTCCGGGACGTCGTCCGGCAGGGCGGCGGCGCGCGTCCCCTCCTGCGGCGAGTAGGTGAACGCGCCGACGCGATCGAACTGGATCTCCTCGAGGAAGGCGAGCAGCGCGTCGAAGTCGGCGTCGCTCTCGCCCGGGAAGCCGACGATGCACGTCGTGCGGATCGCCAGGCCCGGCACGGCGTCGCGGAAGCGGCGCACGCGCTCCCGGATCGTGCGCTGACGCTCGGGGCGCCGCATCCGCGCCAGCACGTCGTCCGACGCGTGCTGGATCGGCATGTCCAGGTACGGCAGGATGCGCGGCTCGCGCGCCACCACCTCGAGCAGGCGCGGCGTGATCCCCGCCGAGTAGAGATACATCAGCCGGTACCAGGGCACGCCCGTCTCGGCGGCGAGCCGCTCGAGCAGCTCCGGCAGCCGCACGCCGGAGTCGCGGCGGTCGCGTCCGTAGTGCGCGAGGTCCTGCGCCACGAGGCTGACCTCCCGCGCGCCCTGCAGCTCGAGGAGCTGCGCCTCGCGCACCACGTCGTCGGCCGCGAACGACCGGTGCTTGCCGCGCATGAGCGGGATCGCGCAGAACGCGCAACCGTGGTCGCACCCCTCGCTGATCTTGAGGTAGCGGACGTGCGGCAGCTCGCCGGAGTAGACGCGCTCCCCCGGGTGCAGCGCGGCCGCGGGGACGCCGTCGAGCAGGCCGCGCCCCTCCAGCTCGGGGACGAGGCGCTCGACCTCGGAGCTGCCGAGGAATAGGTCCACCTCCGGGAGCGCCTCCTCGAGCTCCGCCTTGTGCCGCTGCACCATGCAGCCGACGGCGACGACGGCCTGGCAGCGGCCGTCGTCCTTGTAGCGTCCGGCCTCGACGATGGCGTCGATCGACTCCCGCTTGGCGGCGTCGATGAAGCCGCAGGTGTTGACGACGATGACGTCCGCCTCGGCGAGGTCGCTGGTCTGGCGGGCGCCGTGGCCGGCGAGCTGCGCGAGGTAGCGCTCGGTGTCGACGGTGTTCTTGTCGCAGCCGAGGGTGATGAAGCCGACCTTCACGGGGCGGAGGGACGGGGGCCCCGGAGGGCGGAACGCGTGGTAAACGACAGCATCACGGAAAGTTAGGCGCTCGGGAGCCGCTCGGGTACTGGGGCCCGGGCACCGTTTTCCGGCGGGCACTCGCGGGGGTCCGCAACCCGGCGCCGAAAGCGGTGTAGGAGCCGCCAGACGGCGTGCGACATTATGTCTCGCGCCTCGGGGAAAGGGGGTCGAACAAAGTTTGACGTCGGCCCCGCTTCCTCGTCTCTACCGAGAAACCGCTCCCCCCCCGCCCGCCTCGCGGTGCGCCGACCAGCAGCACCTCCCTCCCGTCGCCGCCCGCCGCTCCCGCATACCGAGTCCGCCCGGCACCGACCTGCCGGCAGCGCGCTCCGCCCGCGTGGTCCCCTCGCGAGACGTACATGACCTTCCTCTTCGCCACCGGCATCGAGAACAGCTACCCCACCATCGCGAACGGCAACCGCATCGACCAGATGGACAAGTGCGGGCACTACGCGCGGTGGGAGGAAGACTTCGCGCTCGTCAAGGAGATGGGAATCGCCGCCCTGCGCTACGGGCCGGCGTACTACCGGACCCACACCGCCCCCGACCGCTACGACTGGGACAGCTGCGACTCCCAGATGTCGCGGCTGCGGCACCTCGGCATCGAGGTCATCGCCGACCTCTGCCACTTCGGGCTGCCGTCGTGGCTCGGCGGCTTCCAGGACATCGCTTTCCCCGTGCTGTTCGCGGAGTACGCGCGCGCCTTCGCGCGGCGCTACCCGTGGGTGCGCTACTACACGCCGGTCAACGAGATCTTCATCTGCGCCAACTTCTCGGCGCGCATGGGGTGGTGGAACGAGTGCGAGCGGAGCGAGCAGACGTTCGTCCGCGCGCTCCGCAACCTGTGCATGGCCCACGAGCTGGCCGTCGAGGCGATCCTCTCCGAGCGTCCCGACGCGATCATCGTGCAGAGCGAGTCGCTCGAGCACTTCCACGCGGCCGGCAAGGCGGCGCAGGCCGAGGCCGACCACTGCAACGGGATCAAGTTCCTCTCCCTCGACCTGACCCTCGGCCGCGAGCTGGCGCCGGGCATGGCCGGCTACCTGCACCAGCACGGCGTCACGTCGAACGACCTGAGCTTCTTCCGCGAGCGGCGGGCGCCGCACCAGCGGTGGATCGGGCTCGACTACTACCCGACGTGCGAGCACCGCGTGGCCGCCACCGGGAAGCAGACGACCGCCTGGCGCGGCCTCGGCTTCCGCCGTCTGGCGACCGAGTATTACCAGCGCTACAAGCTCCCGCTCTTCCACTGCGAGACGAACCGCATCTCGCGCCTGGCGCCGGCGTGGCTCAAGTCGCAGTGGGAGGACGTGCTGGCGCTGCGCAACGCCGGCATCCCGATGCGCGGCTTCACCTGGTACTCGCTCACCGACCAGATCGACTGGCAGTACGCGCTGCGCGAGGAGCGCAACGAGGTGCACGCGGTCGGCCTCTACGACCTCTCGCGCCGCATCCGTCCGGTGGGGACCGAGTACAAGAACATCATCAGTCGCTGGGCGCGCGTGCTCCAGACGCCGGCGGCGGCGGACAACCAGGCGGCGGCGATGGCGTGAGTGCCGAAGGGCGGAATTGAAAGACTGAACGGCGGAATGAGGCGTAAAGCAGAAGGGCGGAATGAGGGGTGAGGAATGAGGCCGGGACGCTCCCGGTGGCCAGACTAGCCACGCCGTGGAGTCCCGGCCTCATTCCTCATTCCGCCCTTCTGCTCTACGCCTCATTCCGCCGTTCAGTCTTTCAATTCCGCCCTTCGGCACTCACGCCATCGCCGCCGCCTGGTTGTCCGCCGCCGCCGGCGTCTGGAGCACGCGCGCCCAGCG
>JBJMNL010000182.1:0-17270 GCA_045804285.1 Gemmatimonadaceae bacterium | reverse complement strand
GCCCGCCGCCGACGGACCGCCGGCGCGGCCGGCACCGGCGGCGGGCGCGGCCGCGGCGCGCGCCAGGGCGGGCTCGGCGCCCAGGGAGTAGTCGCCCGGGAGCAACGGGGAGAGGGCGACGATCGCCGCGGCGAGGGCGCAGCTACGCGCCGAGGGGAGGCACTTCATGCGTGAGACAGGGGCAACTGACGTTCCGTGGGGGAGAGATCGCGGCCGGCTCTGAAGATAAAGAGTGGGCGGGTCGCAGGGGGTGGTTCGAAGGAGGCAGGTCGCAGTGCGTAGTTCGCAGTCAGCAGTTTGCCGTTGGCAGTGCGCTGTCACCTCCTACTGCAAACTGCCGACTGCGAACTATCGACTGCGACCTGCCTCCTTCGAACCACCCACTGCGACCTGCCTCCTACTGTTTCCATTCCGACGACGACCTCGACCTCACACCTTGAGAATGATCCCCTTCCGGTACAGCGCGTAGAGGATCCCGAACCAGACGAGGACGAAGCTGACCGCGAAGAGCAACGAGGCGTCGTTGGCGGGGAGCCAGGACGCGTAGAGCGCGTTGTAGATGGCGGACTGGAGGGAGACCGGCTTGCCCTGGTACGGCACCTTGATGATCGAGTAGATGAGGCGCGCCATGAGGCCGGAGCCGACGAAGGCGACGATCGGGTTCACGCCGAAGACGACGAAGAACTTCGTCCACCCGGTGACCCGGTGGGCGTCGATGAGCCACATCGCGGTGGCGAGCGCCGTGGCGGCCATGCCGCCGGTGAAGAGGACGTAGGAGCTGGTCCAGAGGCTCTTGTTGATCGGGAAGCTCCACCCCCACATGGCGCCGGCCATCATGCCGACCGCGCCGGCGGCGAACAGGCCGGCGATGCGCTCGTGGAGCGGGCGGCCCGAGCCAATCCAGCGGCCGGCAAAGACGCCGAGCATCGCCGTGCCGATCGCCGGCAGGGTGGAGAGCACCCCCTCGGGGTCCCAGGTCTTGCTCGACGCCCAGAGGTGGTTGCCGAGCGGGCCCCAGTCGAGGAGCGCCCGATCGAGCCAGGCGGCGAGCGTCGCCGGCGCGTGGTCCAGCGTCAGCGCGCCCAGGATCCCGCTGCCGGGGACCGGGAGGAGCGTCATCGCGAACCAGTAGCCGTAGAG
The DNA here is from genome assembly GCA_045804285.1 of Gemmatimonadaceae bacterium. GTDB lineage: Bacteria > Gemmatimonadota > Gemmatimonadetes > Gemmatimonadales > Gemmatimonadaceae > DATMHT01. The sequence continues at coordinate 16,130 of JBJMNL010000182.1, read as the reverse complement.
CAGCGTGGCGAGGAGGACGACCTGCTGCTTGAGGGAGGTCCGCAGCGTGAGGAGCGCGGCCGCGGTGTAGGCGAGGGCGATGCGCTGGAGGACGCCGAGGATGCGGACGTGGAGCAGCCGGTCGACGACGCGCTGGAGGAAGGTCGGGTCGGTGACCCCGTCGACGCTGCCCCAGGTGAAGAAGGGGAACCAGCTGAGGAGGAAGCCGAAGAGGAAGATCAGCGCGCCGCGCCGGAGGATCTGGCGCACGATCGCCCCGTCGTCGGCCCCCCGCGCCCGGCGCGTGGAGAGCGACAGGCTCGTGGTGATGCCGACGATGAAGAGGAAGAAGGGGAAGATCAGGTCCGTCGGCGTCCACCCGTGCCAGGTGGCGTGCTCGAGGGGCGGGTAGATGCTCGACCAGCTCCCCGGATCGTTCACGAGGAGCATCCCGGCGACCGTCATCCCGCGGAAGACGTCGAGCGAGAGGAGTCGCTCGCGAGCGGGGGCGGAGGAGCGGGCGGGGGGCGCCGACCGGCCGGCGGCGCCCGGGGTGGCGCGGGGCGCCGCCGGGGCGGCCGGCGCCGAGGTCGCCGCGGGCGGCGGAGCCGTGGCCACGTCCTGGGGCCGGGTGATCGCTGCGTCCGGAGTGGTCATCTGATCGGCTCCTCGACGGTCGGGAGGGGTACGCCCGCGCGGCGTCCGCGCGGTCGCGAAGCGGAAGGTCGGGGCCGACCGGAGGTCGGCCTTCGTCGTGCAGGCAACGTCGGAGGGAGCCCGGGTGGGGCAGGGCACGGGCTCGCCGCGGCTGGTCCGGGGACCAACGGCGTCGCGCGCCACGCGTCGCCAAGCGTCTGACCGTGCCGGCCTGTATCGGGCTCGTACACGGTTGGACGCTCGGGGCCGCCCGAGGTTCACATTAGCGCGCGGCGCGGGTTTGTCGAGCGTCCGGCGCGATCGACCTGCGAAGGGGAGGGGACGGCGTGGCCCAGGGTCGCCAGAGCGTGCGCCGCGAGGGGCTCGGGCAGCGGGCGCGTGGACCGACGCGGATCGTCCCTGGCACGGCAAAGCTCCTCGCACCGACCCGGTGCGAGGAGCTTTGCCGTGCCAGGGACGCGCGGTCCACGGTCGTCCGCGCGCCTCGTCCGCGTCGGTCCGCGTGCCCGCTGGCGGCTTCCGTCCTCGCCGGCCGCCGACCGTCGGATCAGCGGCGGGTCGGGACGCCGAGGCTGGTGAGGAGTGCCTGGGCCTCGCGGCGATCGGCTTCGGTGAGGGGGTCGCGGTCGGTCGCGACGCGGTAGGACGCGAGCACCTCGTCGCACAGGTCGCGCAGGTGGGCGCGGGTGCGGCGCTCGGCGGAGTGGCGGCGGGCGGCGCGGCGGTCGGGGCCGGCGGCGTGGCAGGACGAAGCGGTGGCCATCGGTCTATTCGTCAGGGTGCGTCGGGGCGGGCGCGGGCCCGCCGGTTCCGTCTCGGTCGTCCGCCGACGCGGCGCGGCGGGACTCGCGCGCGAGCGGCGGTGCTGTCGAGCCCGTCACAAGGCAGGGAGCGTGCCGCGGGTCCGGCGGGTGGAGCGCGGCCTGCGATGGCTGACGCGACCTGGTGGTCCGCCCGCGAACCCGGCGGCCACCGCGAGCTGATCGCCCGGATCGCCGCCGGCGGCTCCTTCTCCATCCCCCTCCATCCCGGCCACCTTCTCCCGTCGCGTCGGGGCCAGACGCCGCGCCGCTACCGCGCGCGCTGCTTCGCGTCCGCCCGCACGAGCGCCTCGCCGGCGGTGCTGAAGTTGTAGCTCGCGACCTCGCGGAAGAGCTTCTTCGCGGTCGTCGTCTGTCCCGCGCCCTGGAGCGCCAGCGCGCGGTGGTAGGCGACGTACGGGTCGTTCGGGTCCGCCGAGCCGAAGTGGCCGGCCGCGTCCCCGTACCGCCTCTGGTCGAGGGCGACGAAGCCGAGGAGCGCGTGCGCCGGCATGTCCTTGCGCGGGTCACGATTGGCCGCGACGTGGCGCATCGCCTCCTTCGCCTTGGCGGTGGCGGTGGCGAAGTCCTTCTGGCGCGCCGCGAGCAGCCCGTCCCAGAAGGCGATGTCGCTCTCCTGCGTGCGCCGGAACTCCTCGGTGCCCACCGCCGTGGCCTGCTTGCGCAGGAGCGCGCTCCGCTGCTCCAGCGCGCGCCGCGCCGCGTCCACGTCACCGCTGTGGATGGCGATCTGCGCCTCCTGGGTGAGCGCGAACACCTTGGAGCCGTCGCGGTCGGGAACGTTCATGCCGTCGATCTTGCCGACGAGCGCCTCCAGCTCGGCGATCGACCCGCGCGGGTCGCCGGCGTAGGTCGGCACGAGCGCGCGGTAGACGGCGTAGTTCGCCGGCTCGTTGTCCTTGCCGAGCCGGATCGCCGCGTCGTAGTCGGCGCGCGCCGCGTCGTAGTTGCCGAGGAAGGTGTTGACGTGCCCGCGCTGCTGCAGCGGGAGCGCGTTCGACGGGTCGAGCTCGGCGGCGCGCGTGTACGCCTGGCGCGCGTCGTCGAGCCGGTTGGTGGCGCGGCCGAAGCTGCCGAGGGCGATGTAGGGGCGCGATTCCCGCGGCTCGAGCGCGATCGCCTTGCGGATCGGCGCCTCGGCCTTCGCCGGCGCGCGCGGAGTGACGAGGAGGTAGGAGTAGCCGAGCTGGATGTAGGCGGGCGCGAAGTCCGGCGCGACGGCGATCGCGCGCTCCATCGACGCGCGCGCGTCGGCCTCGCGGTTCATCGCCGTCTGCACGTTGGCGAGCGTGAGATGGGCGCGCGGGTTCCGCGGCGCGACCTGTACGAGCGCGCGGGCCAGCGCGGCCGCCCCCTCCTGGTCGGAGTTGAGCTGCTTCTCGGCGATCCCGATCTCGAGCTGTTCGGCGCGGCTCGCCTTGGGCGCGAGTCGCGACGCGACGCGAAGGTCGCGCGTGAAGTCGCCGACCGAGGTGGAGGCGTTGGCGAGGCCGAGCCAGCCGAAGGCGAAGCCGGAGTCCGCCTCGACGGCCTGGCGGAAGTGCGCGGTGGCCTCCTGCTGGTGGCCGAAGTCGAGTGCCCGTTGCCCGAGCGTGGCGTGCTCGCGCGCCGCGGCGGAGGCGGTCGTCATCGGGAGCATCGCCGCCGTGCTGGTGGCGGACGTGGCGCCGTAGGCCGGCGGGGCGGCGGGCTTCTGTTGCGCGAGCAGGGGAGCGCCGCCGAGCGCGGCGAGCGCCATCGTGCTGGTGAGGACGCGTGTGAGGAACATGGGCACCTCCGCGACGAGCGCGGACGTCGGCTGACGCCCGCGCCACCATGACCGGGGCCGCGTTCCGGCGGTGCGTCCCGCCGCGCGGCCGGAGCGCGAGGTGGACGCGCTCCCTGGCATGCATCGGGACGCTCGCGCCGGCGCGCCGATGGCGCGCGGGCGCGGGTGCTCGGCAAGTGCCACCATGCATGGTCGGTGCGGTGGCGGCGACATGCAATATTGATCCTGTCTGGGCGGCGTAAGAGTGTCGCAGAGCCCGCTCCTCCCGCCCGACCCGGCGGCTTACTTCCGCCTCATCGCGCCTCCGGCGCCCCTCCGGCGGCCATGCGTCCGCGCGGCGGCCAGGCGTCCGCGAACAGCGGCTCCGGCCCGACGTGCCGGAGCTTGTGGGGGTTCAGCACGCGGTAGACCGCGAAGATTCGCTCGCCGTCGCTGTCGAAGGAGGTGGTGAACAGCGTCCGCCCGCCGGAGAGCGTGAGCAGCGCCGGCTCGCCGTTGATCCGCACGATGCGGTGCTCGACCCGACCGCGCCCCTGCCGCTCGAGACCGAGCAGGAGCTTGACGACGCGCTCGACGCCCGTGACCACCTGGCGGATGGCGGGCGCGTTGCCGCCACCGTCGGCGACGCACGAGACGTCGTCGGCGAGGAGCGAGACGAGCGCCTCCCTGTCCTCCGTCGCGAGCGCGGTGAGGAATCGGTCGAGCAGCCGCTCCTTGGCCGCCGCGGGCGCCCGGAAGCGACGCTGGTCGCGGCGCACCCGCTCGCGCGCCCGGTGCACGAGCTGCCGGCAGGCGGCCTCGCTCTTCTCGAGCGCGGCGGCGATCTCGTCGTAGCCGGCGTCCAGCACCTCGCGCAGGAGGAACGCTGCCCGTTCCTCGGGGGCGAGCCGCTCGAGCAGCACGAGGAACGCCATCGAGAGGTCGGACGCGAGCTCCGTTGCGCGGTCGGGCGGCACGTCCGCGCCCGCGGGGTTCGCGATGGGCTCCGGCAGCCAGTGCCCGGCGTACGCGGCGCGCTCGGTGGCGGCGCGCCGCAGGCGGTCGATCGACAGCCGCGACACGACGGCGACGAGCCACGCCTCGGCCGAGCGCACGGCGGCGGGGGCATGGTGCCAGCGGAGGTACGCCTCCTGTACCACGTCCTCGGCGTCCTCGACGGCGCCGAGCATGCGATAGGCGATGCCGAAGAGGCGGGGGCGGAGGTCCTGGAAGATCTCGGCGCGGGCGTCGGGTGCGTCGGTATCCATCTTGGCAACATAGACGGTCCAGCCGGCGCCGTGTGACAGGCGGACGCGTCTCCGGAGACGCGAGGCGGGCGGGGTGTCACAGGGCACCGGCGTGCCCGTCTGTCTGGGTGCCGCCGGCGCAGCGGCGGCCGGACGACGTCACGCGTTCGTATCTCACCCGAGCTCACTGGAGCGCGACAGCCCATGCGTATTCTCGTCACCGGCGCGACCGGCGTGATCGGCCGCCGCGCCGTTCCCCTGCTCGCGGCGGCGGGCCACCAGGTCACCGCCGCCGGCCGCAACCCCGCGCGCCGCGCCGCGCTCGAGCGCGCGGGCGCGACGACGGTCGCGCTCGACCTGTTCGACCGCGACGCCGTCCGGCGCGCAGTGGACGGGCACGAGGCCGTGATCAACCTCGCCACGCACATACCCCCCTCCTCGACCCGGATGCTGCTGCCCGGCGCGTGGCGGGAGAACGACCGCGTGCGCCGCGAGGGCTCGGCGAACCTCGTCGATGCGGCCCTCGCCGCCGGCGTCAGGCGCTTCGTGCAGGAGTCCTTCGCCCCCGTCTACCCCGATTGCGGGGAGCGCTGGATCGACGAGCGCACGCCGCTCCAGCCGACCCGCTACAATCGCACGGTCGTCGACGCCGAGCGCTCGGCCGAACGCTTCACCGAGCGGGGCGGGATCGGCGTCGTGGCGCGCTTCGCCAGCTTCTACGGGCCCGATTCCAGCTACCTGCGCGACATGCTCCAGCTCGTGCGCCGCGGGCTGGCGCCGCTGCCCGGCGCCGGGGCCGCCTTCTTCTCGTCGATCTCGCACGACGACGCCGCCCTCGCCGTGGTCGCGCTGCTTGGCGCGCGCGCCGGCGCGTACAACGTGACCGACGACGAGCCGCTGCGGCGGCGCGAGCTGTTCCTTGCACTGTCCACGGCGTTCGGCCTCCCGACTCCGAAGCCGCTGCCGGCGTGGATGGCGCGCCTCATGGGATCGATCGGGGAGCTGCTCTCGCGGTCGCAGCGCATGACGAACGGGAAGCTGCGCGCGGAGTGCGGGTGGGCGCCGAGATACGTCAGCGCGCGCGAGGGATTCCGCGTGGTCGCCGAGACGCTCCGGGAGGCGGCGTCACGCGAGGTGGCGTGACGCGAGGTGGCGTGACGCCGACGGCCAGCGGCCGGCGTCACCGCGGAGCGCGTCAGGTCAGGAACTCGTGCAGCAGGGAGTGGAAGTGGTGCACCCCGTTCTCCCGCTTCGCCGAGTAGCGTCCGCGGTCGTAGACGCGCGAGCGCAGGTTGCGCTGCACCACCTCGCAGATCTCGACGTCCTCTTCCTGGATCTCGTCGCTGAAGGCGAGCAGCTTCGCCCACTCGGCGTCGTTCGCCGGGTCGGCCGGCGGGCTCGCCGAGTACCACTCGAAGACCACCTTGCAGCGGTCGTGGCCCACCGGGATGACGACGTTCGTCTGCATCTGTCCGAGGTAGACGTTGAGCATCACGTTGGGGAAGAGCCACACGTACAGCGCCTCCGGCGTCTCGGTCCTCGCGGGGTCGTACTTCCGGTCGGCCGCGCCGCCGTGCACCGGGCGGAGCGGCGCGTGCTGGAAGGAGAGGTACCGGCGCGGCTCGACGACGTAGTTGTCGTAGTCGAGCTCCTTGTGGAGCCCCGGGTGCACGACGGGGACGTGGTACCCCTCGAGGTAGTTGTCGACGTACACCTTCCAGTTGCAGGCGACGTCCCACTCCTTGCGCATGACGTAGCGCATCTCCTCGCAGCGGAAGGGCGCGACGCGGCGCGGGACGTCCTCGAGCATCTCCTCGAGCGGCGGCGCCTTGCCGTCGAGGTTCGCGAAGACGAGCGGGCCCCAGCGCGCGACCTGCACGGGGACGAGGCGCATGTCCTCGGGGTGGAAGCGCTCGACCCCGTCCATCTCCGGAGCGCGCAGCAGCGTGCCGTCGAGGGCGTACGTCCAGCCGTGGTACCGGCACTGGAGCGTGTTGCGCTTCCCGCACCCCTGCGCCACCGGCCCGGCGCGGTGCAGGCAGACGTTGTGGTAGCCCCGCAGCGCCTCGCCGTCGCGCAGCACCACGATCGCGTCGTTCCCGACCTCGGCGGTGAAGTACCGCCCGTGCTCCGCCACCTGCTCGGCCCGTCCGACGAGCTGCCACGTGTGCGCGAAGACGCGCTCGCGCTCGAGCTCCAGGTAGACGGGGTCGTTGTAGAGGCGCGCGGGGATGGTGGAGGCGCGCTCGATGTTCGGGTCGAAGGGAAAGACGAGGGGCATCGGGGCGGGAGCGGGGGGAAACGGGCCGGCCGTCACGGGTCGAACACCGATAACTGAACACCGGTGACCCGTTGCCGCCAACGGGTCGAGGACGACGATCGCCGCGCACCGCGGGCCGGCGGCGCTCGGTGACGATCGGCATCCGACTCGCCGTCCGCGGTGGCGCGGGACGTTGCGCCCGCCGATGCCCGGCCGCAGCTTCGCCCGGTCCTCACCCGGAGCCGCCCCCTTGTCGTCCATCCCCGACGTCGCTCCCGCCCCGCCGGCGGTCGCCCCCCCCGCGCGCCGGCTGCCGCGCGTGCTCGGCGTGTCGTTCGGCGTCGCCGTGGCGGTGGGGAGCGCGGTGGGGGCGGGGATACTGCGCGCGCCGGCGGACGTCGCCGGCCGGCTGCCGGCGCCCGCGCTCTTCCTCGGCGTCTGGGTGCTCGGCGGCCTCTACGCGCTGCTCGGCGCCAACGCGCTGGCCGAGCTCGGGGCGATGATCCCGCGCTCCGGCGCGCAGTACGTGTTCGTGCGCCGAGCCTACGGCAACTTCGCCGGCTTCGTCGTCGGGTGGAACGACTGGCTCTCGACGTGCGCGACCAACGCGGCCGTCGCGCTCGTGGCTGCGGGCGCGATCGGCGCCCTCGTGCCGGCCCTCGCGCCGCACGGGGCGACGCTCGCCGCGGCGCTCGTCGGCGCGCTCACGCTGCTCGTCTGGAGGGGCGCTCGGGCCACCGACCGGGCGCAGCGCGCGGCGAGCGCGGTCAAGGCGGCCGCCTTTCTCGGTCTCATCGTCGCCTGCTTCGCCTACGCGGCGACGCACGGCTGGGCGGCGTCCCCGCCCGCCGCGGCCGCGCCGAGCGTCCCGCGCGGGCTCGCTCTCGCCGCCGCGCTCGTGGCCGCGCTCCAGGGCGTGATCTTCGCCTACGACGGCTGGGTCGGCGTGCTCTACTTCTCCGAGGAGGTCGGCGGCGACCCGGGGCGCGAGATCCCGCGAGCGGCCTTCGGCGGCGTGCTCTCGGTGATGGCGCTCTACCTGCTCGTCAACGCCGCCATCCTCGCCGTGCTCCCGATCGCCGCGATCGCGCACGACGCGCTCCCGGCGGCGACCGCCGCGGGAAGGGTGTTCGGCGCCGCGGGCGCGAGCGTCGTCAACGCGCTCGTCGCGGCGGCGCTGCCGAGCGCGATCATCGCCAACCTGCTCATGGCCTCGCGCGTCGCCTACGCGCTCGGACGCGACCGCGTGGCATCGCCGTGGCTCGCCCGCACCAACGCGGGCGGGGCGCCCTCGGCGGCGCTGCTCGCTGGAGCCATGGCGACGCTCGCCTTCCTGCTCACGGGGACGTTCGAGCGCGTGGTCGTGCTCTGCTCCTTCCTCTTCGTGGCGAGCTACGCGGTCTCCTTCTCGGCGGTGTTCGTGCTGCGTCGGCGCGAGCCCGCCACGCCGCGCCCGTGGCGCGCCCTGGGCCATCCGTGGACGACCGGACTCGTCCTCGCCGGCTCGCTCGCCTTTCTCGCCGGCGTCATCGCCGTGGACGTGCGCGGCGGGCTCACCGCGCTCGCGCTCGTCGCCATCGCCTACCCGCTCTACCGCGCGCTCGGCGCCGCCGGACCGGCGGCGCGCCCCGCAAGCGATTGAACCCGCGAGGGGGAGGAGGGGCGAGCTCGTCCAGCACGGTCATGTTTGCCATTGCCGGTTTTTGTTCGGTATCGTATGTTGGCGGCGAGCGCCCGTTCCGGTCACCACCGGCAGCAGCCGGGCGCTCCGGAGAGCCCGATGACGATGCCGAGCTGGCCCCCCACGAACCCCGCCACGCTCCACGGCGTGCTGATGCTCGCCGTCGGCGCGGGCGCGGCGGTGCACACGTCCACCCTCCACCACCGGAGAATCGCGATGACGTCTCCAGCCCCCCGAAACGCTTCCTCGTCCGCGTCGCCGCGCCTCGAGCACCTCACTCCCGTGCTGGTCGTCGAGAGCGTGGAGCCCTGCCTCCCCTTCTGGACCGAGCGCTTCGGCTTCGCCGTCGCGAACCAGGTGCCCGGTCCCGACGGCAAGCTCATCTTCGCGAGCGTCGAGCGGGAGGGCGTCGAGGTCATGTATCAGACGCGCGCGAGCGTGCTCGCGGACATGCCGGCTAGCCAGGTGGAGCGGCTGAGCGGTCACTCGGTGGTGCTGTTCATCACGGTGGACGACATCGACGCCGCCGAGCGGGCCGTCGCCGGCGCGCCGGTGGTGAAGCCGCGCCACCAGACGTTCTACGGGAGCACGGAGATCTACGTGCGGGAGCCGGGCGGGAACACGGTGGGCTTCGCCCAGATGGGGTGAGCGGCGCCGGCTCGTGACGCCGGCGCCCGACGGACGGGGCGGTGCCTGGGGGTCAGATGACTCATGCTCCGCGTTTCCGGCGGCCGTAGCATTCCCGCCGTCGGTCACCGTTCGATCGGCCGGGTCGCCCCCGCGCGCGACGACGTCGCGCCGGGCGGCGCTCCCGTCAACCCCGATGCGTCTCGAGTCCGTCAGCAGCGGCTCCGCCGTCCGGCCCCGTGCCGTGCGGCGCCGCAAATGGAGAGCTCACCATGCAGTGCCGTCTCGCTTCCGTCGTTCTCGCCCTCACCGCGTCCAGCGCCGCCGCGCAGACGCCGGCGGCGGATCACCCCGCCGGCCACGCCGCGCCAGTCCGCGCGACCGCGGCCATGCCGGCGGCCCCGGCCGTTCCCGGCGCGCGCGTCGTCACCATCACCGCGCGCGACTACGCTTTCGTCGCGCCGGACACGGTCGAGGCCGGGCTGACCGAGCTCCGCCTCGTCAACGCGGGCACCGAGCTGCATCACGTCTTCCTCGTCCGTCTCGACGAGGGGAAGACGATGCGCGACGCGCTCGACGCGTTCGCCGCCGCCGGGCCTCCGCCGGCGTGGATGCACCCGGTCGGCGGGCCGAACACGCCCGTGCCCGGCGGCACGTCGTCGGCCGCGCTGCGCCTCGCCGCGGGGCGCTACGTGATGATCTGCGTCATCCCGTCGGCGGACAGGATGCCGCACCTCGCGAAGGGGATGGCGCACGAGCTCGTGGTCATTCCGGCCGGCACGCCCGGGGAGAGCGCGTCGGCGAGGACGAGCGACGCGAGGACGAGCGACGTGACGATGACGCTCTCCGACTACACCTTCGCCGTCTCGACGCCGCTGCGCGCCGGCCGCCAGCTCGTGCGCGTGCGAAACTCGGCGGCGCAGTTACACGAGGTCCTGTTCGTCCGGCTCGCGCCGGGCAAAACGGCGGCGGACGTCGCCGCGTGGGTGGTCAAGCCGGAGGGCCCGCCGCCGGGAGCGCCGGTGGGCGGTACGACGCCGATGGCGCAGGGCGAGGAGAACGTCGTCCCGCTCGACCTGGCGCCCGGCGAGTACGCGATGTTCTGCTTCGTGCCCGATGCCACGGACGGGAAGGAGCACATCGCGCACGGCATGATGAAGCAGTTCACGGTCGCCGCCCCGAAGAAGAAGGGGGCCGCCAGAGGCGCGACGGGCGCCGCGCCGACGCGCTGAGCCGTGAGGCCACACGAGCCGCGGCCGCGCCTCGAGGCGCGGCCGCGGCTCGAGGCTGTCGCGGCGACGGCGACGTTGTACCTTCCTCCCGCCGCGGCACGCCGCGCCGCGCGTCAGGCGGCCCTGGCGCGCGGCGCCACCGACAAGGGAGGTGCACATGGCGCATGAGCTGGCATCGTTCCTGGAGTACCTCGACCGCGTTCACGCGCGCACGCGGCGCGTCGTCGCGCTCGTGCCGCCCGACGACCTGGAGTGGGCGCCGGCAGCGGGCCGCTTCACCTTCGGCGACCTCGTGCGCCACCTCGCGGGCATCGAGCGCTGGATGTACGCCGAGACGGTGCACGGCCGGCCGAGCCGCTACACCGGCCACGGCCGCGAGCTGGCCGACGGCTTCGACGCGGTGCTCGCCTTCTACGACCGGCTGCACGCCGAGTCGCGCGCCCTCTTCGCCGAGCTCGACGACGAGCGGCTGGGCGGGAAGTGTCTGACGCCCGCCGGCGCGCCGATCACCGTCCGGAAATGGCTGCGGCTGCACACGGAGCACGAGGCTCACCACCGCGGCCAGCTCTACCTGATGCTCGGGATGCGCGGCGTGGCGACGCCGCAGCTCTACGGACTGACGTCGGAGGAAGTGCGGGCGCGCTCGGCGACCACCGGCTGACGCACGCCCGGTGCGCGGCCGGCGCGCGGCCGGCGCGCGATACGCAGAGCCCGCCCGACGTCGCCGCCGCGCTACTGGCGCCCCGTCCGGCCCCGCGCTAGATGCTAAGGGAAGCGCGCCGCGCCCGCGACGCGCCACACCGCCGGAGGAGCTCCCATGCCGCGACCCGCCCGCCTGCTTCCCCTCGCGCTCCTGCTGCTCGCGAGCGCGCCGGTCGCCGCGCCGGCGCAGTCGAGCGCCGGGCTGACCGCGCACGCCGACCGCTGGCAGGTGCTGCTCAACAGCGGCAGCTACCTCTACGACGTTCATCTGGTTCGGGCGAGTGGCGACACGCTGGTCGTGACGCGGAACGACACCGTGCCCGCCGGCGCGCTCGCGCTGCCGCTCGCCGACGTCGACGAGCTGCGACTCATTCAGGCGTCGGTGAAGACGGTCGGGCACGGAGCGCGGGGGACCTTCGCCGGCCTCGCGGGCGCGGACGACGCCGTCTACAAGCTGTCGCGGTTCGACCCCGACGAGCGCCGCCGCATCGTCGCGCGGATCTTCAGCGAGCGCGCGGGCCAGCCGTCGCCCGCCCCGTAGCCCGCAGCGCGGTCGCCCGCCGGGACAGCCGGCGATGGCGACCGAAGGCAGCTCCCATGATACACCGTATCGTCACGCCGCTCGCGATCGCCGCACTCGCCGCGCGAACGGCCGTCGCGCAGCAGCCGACGACTCGCGACACGGGGGCGGCCTCCGCGGCGCCGGCCGTCGTCCAGGTGGAGATGGTCGATGGCGGGCCCTACGCGATGGCGTTCGCGCCGGTGCGCGTGTCGGCCCGGCTCGGCGACACGGTGCGCTTCGTCCAGCGCGGGCGGGTGCCGCACAACGTCGTGTTCCGCAGCGTGCCGCCCGGCGCCGACCTCACCGCGCTCGGCGCGGCGCGCGACGGCCCGCTCCTCCAGCGCGCCGGGGCCACCTACGACGTGGTGCTCGACGGGCGCTTCCGGCCGGGCAAGTACGTGTACGTCTGCGCCCCGCACGAGGTGCTCGGGATGGCCGGCGTGCTGAACGTGCGGCCGGCCGGCGGCGCGCCATGAATGCCTAACGAGCAGTAGGAGCAGTCCGATGAAGCGCACCCTCTCCCTCCTGGGCGCATCGCTCGCCCTCGCCGCCTGCACCGACCCGGTGGGGCCGCCCCGCTCCGAGGCCAGCCCAGCCACGGTGCTCACCGCGCGGGAGCTCTTCGCGCGCTACGTGGCGATGGGCACGAGCAACAGCATGGGCGTGCTGTCGGCGGGGATCTCCGCCGCCGGCCAGCGCACCGCCTGGCCGGCGCAGCTCGCCGGCCGCGCCGGCGCGGCGTTCTCGATCCCCCTCGTGCAGGACCCGGGGTGCAGCCCGCCGCTGATCGCCCCGCTGGCCGCCGACGCGGCGCTCGCCGGCGCGTTCGGCGGCGACCTCGTGACCACCGTGATGACGACGTGCGCGCCGCTGCGCGAGGGGATCACGCTTCCCGCCAACAACGTCGCGATCTCCGGGGCCAACGTCCACGACGCGCTCCACGAGACCGTCGAGTCGCGGGGGGGGAGCGGCACCCGCGTCGGCACCCTCTACAGTCGCGTGCTCCCGCCCGGCCAGACGCAGGTGACGGCGATGCTCGCGCAACACCCGAGCTTCGTCTCGGTGGAGCTGGCCGCCAACGACGTGCTGCCGGCGAGCACCGGCCGCGTCTCCGCCATGACGCCGTACGCGGACTGGCAGGCGGACTACGACCAGGTCGTCGACGCGGTGCGCTCCACCGGCGCGCGCGCCGTCCTCGTCGGGCTGCCGGACGACGCGGCGAAGTTCCCGAGCGTGCGGAGCGCGCGCGAGCTGTTCAGCCAGTGGCCGTACCTGCTCGGGCTCGGCATCAAGGTGAGCGCCGCCTGCCGCGCCAGCCCGAACCAGCTCTTCGTGCCGGGCTACCTGCTGACGCTCGTCTCCGGGGCGCCGGCCACGGCCACCTGCGCCGACGTCCCGGGCGCCGTCGACTACGTCCTCACGCCCGCGGACATCGCCGCGATCAACGCCCGGATGGCGGAGATCAACGCCCACATCCAGGCGAAGGCGGCGGAGAGCGGCTACGCGTACTTCGCGCTGTCGTCGCTCTACGACCTCCCGAGGCCGCGATTCAGCGTGAAGGACGTGCTCTTCTCGGGCGCCCCGTTCGGCCCGGACATCAGTCTCGACGGCGTGCATCCGAGCGCGCGGGGGCAGGGGATCCTCGCCGCCGCGGCCGCGAGGGCGATCGAGGCGCGCTACGGCGTGGCGATCCCGTGACGTTGACGGCGGCGCGCGCGCCGGCGGAGCGGCGGCGCCTCTCGCCCGCGGTCGAGGCCGTGGGCATGCTCGCGCTCGTCATGATCGACATCTGGCTCGTCGATCCCTACCTTCACCGGTCGTGGATCGCGCTCGTCGCGCTCGCCGTCGCGACGCACGTGCGACGCGGCGAGTCGGCGGCCGCGATCGGCTTTCGCCGCGCCAACCTGTGGCCCTGCCTCGTTGCCGTGACGCCCCTCCTGCTCGCGATCGGCGCCCTGGCCGTCGTGCTCGGCGCGAGATTCGGCACGGTGCGTCGCGTGACGCCCGCCAAGCTCTCCCTGTTCATCGTGTACTACTGTTTGTGGGGGCTGATCCAGCAGTACGCGCTCAACGGCTACTTCGTGAACCGCTTCGCCGCCGGGGCCGCCGAGCGCGGGCGCGGGAGGCGACTCGTGCCCCTGCTCGGCGCGACCTGCTTCGCGCTCGCCCACCTGCCGAACTGGTTCCTCGTGAGCGTGACCTTCGCCGCGGGATGGCTCTGCGCGGGCTTCTACCTGAAATACCGGAACCTCTACCCGCTCGGCCTCGCCCACGGGCTGCTCGGCACCGCTCTCTATTTCACCGTGCCCGACGCGATCAGTCTGCACTTCCACGTCGGCCCGGGCGCGCTGCGCTGGCAGCGCCTCCACGGTGGGAGCGGCGCCACCCCCGCCGCCTGCGTGGCCCCCTGCGATCACGCGGCGCCTCGATGATGCCGGCGTGACGGGCGGCGAGACCGCCGTCGCCGGGTCGGACGCGCGACGGCGCGCCGAGGCGGCCGCCGCGGTGGCGGCGTTCGCGCTCGCCGCGGCGGCGCTGTTCGGAGGGCCGCTGCGCCACGCGCCGGCCTTCCCGCGCCTCGCGCTGCTCTTCGTGGTGCTCGTCGGCGCCTATCTCGCGTTCAGCGTCGGCGCGGTCGTGCGCGCGCTCCAGGACGCCGTGCGCCGGGCGCGCTGGCGCACGCTGGCCGGCCCGGGGGTGATCTGGCTGGGTGTCGTGGCCTACGCCGCGACCGCGCGGCTCCCGGTCGCGCCGCGGGCGCTCGCGTTCGCGGTCTACCTGGTCGCCCCCGCGCTGCCCCTCCTCGGGCCGCCGACGCCCTCCGGGCGCGCCCCCGTCCGCGAGCTGGTGTCCGTCGCGCTGCTCTGGCTGCCGATCGAGCTCCGCCTTCTCCCCTCGCTCCCCGTCGTCGGCCCGGCGGGCTTCGACGTCGCGCGCTTCGTGGGGCTCGTGGAGGGGCTGTTCCTCTTTCTCGTCGTCCGCGCGCTGCCCGACGTCGGCTACACCTTCCTGCTCCGGTGGCGCGACGTGGGCGTCGCCGTCGCCGCGTTCGTCGTCTACTCGGTCGTCGCGCTTCCGGTCGGACTCGGCACGGACTTCCTGCACTGGCATCCGCGCCTGAGCCCCGTGGGGGTGGTGACCAGACCGGTGCTCGTCTACCTCGCCACCGGCGTCCCGGAGGAGTTCCTCTTCCGCGGGCTGATCCAGAACCTCCTCGCGCGCTGGTGGGGGCCGGCGCGCGCGCTGGCGGCGACCGCGGTCGTCTTCGGCCTCGCGCACCTCCCGGACCCGCGCTACGTGCTGCTCGCCGCGGCCGCCGGCCTCGCCTACGGGTGGGTGTACGAGCGGACGCGGCGGATCACCGCCGCCGCCGTGACGCACGCGCTCGTCGACACCGTCTGGGTGACGTTGCTGCGCCGCTAGCGAGGCGCGCCGCCGGGCGCCGCGTCGCGCCCTGGTCCCGCCGCCCCCTCGGACCCTGACTTCCGCGCCATGCCGATCAGAAACGTCTCCGACACCGCCCGCTGGGTCGCCGTCTACCGCGCCATGGAGACGGAGCGCTCGGACGCGATCTTCCACGACCCGTTCGCGCGCCGGCTGGCTGGCGAGCGCGGGGAGCGGATCGTCGACGAGCTGCGCCGCGGTCGCGAGAGCGCGTGGGCGATGATCGTCCGCACCGCCGTCTTCGACGAGGTCATCCTCGACGTCATTCGGAACGGGGGGGCGACGCACGTCATCAACCTGGCGGCGGGGCTCGACGCGCGCCCGTGGCGGCTCTCGCTCCCACCCTCGCTGCACTGGATCGACGTCGACCTTCCGGCCATCCTCGAGTACAAGGCCGAGGTGATCGGCGACGCGCGGCCGCACTGCCGGTACGAGGCCGTCCCCGCCGACCTGACCGACCCGGCGGCCCGCGCCGCGCTCCTCGCCCGGCTCGGTGAGGAAGCGGCGGGGGGGCAGGCGCTCGTCGTCACCGAGGGACTGCTGATCTATCTGACCCCCGAGCAGGTGGGCGCGCTGGCGCGCGATCTTCACGCCGTCCCGCCGCTGCGCTGGTGGCTCATCGACCTCGCGACGCCGGACCTGCTCCGGATGCTGAGCCGCGACTGGGGGAGCACCCTGGAGCGTGGGAACGCCCCGTTCCTCTTCGCGCCCGCAGAGGGGCCGGCGTTCTTCCGCCGGTTCGGTTGGCGCGAGCGCGAGTTCCGCTCCGCGCTGGACGAGGCGCGACGCCTCCGCCGGGAGATGCGGGGGATGTGGCTCTGGCGCCTCATCGGCCGGCTCTCGTCGGTGCAGCGCCGCGAGCGCATGCGGCGGATGTCGGGCTTCGTGCTCCTCGAGCGGGTGGACGACGGGGGCGCGCGGGCGCGTTAGGTTGCCGTCAGGTTGCCTGCGCCGGCCCCGACCGTCCTCTCCCCGTGCCCCGCCGCCGCCGTCGCTCCTCCCCCGCCGCCCGCGTCGTCGCTCTCCTCCGCGTCGCCCTCTCGCTGGCCGTCGCCGCGGTGGTCGTCCGCTTCGGCGGCGACGCGCTCCGCGTCCTCGAGTCGTCCGCGCCGAGCGAGAGTCGCGGCACGCCGGAGCGGGGCTCCCTCGTCCACGGCCGGCGGCTGCCATC
>JBJMNL010000181.1:0-11870 GCA_045804285.1 Gemmatimonadaceae bacterium | reverse complement strand
GTTGGGCCGGCTATCCCCCGCGGGTCGGCAGGTCGCTCACGTGTTACGCACCCGTTCGCCGGTTGCCCGTTGCCGGGCCCCCGTGACTTGCATGTGTTAAGCACGCCGCCAGCGTTCGTCCTGAGCCAGGATCAAACTCTCCAATAGAGATTTTGATTCGCTCTCCGAACGCGGTCTCTCAGACATGGTCTGAGACCACGTCCGGAATCACAGAAATTTCGTGGAATTGTTCTCTCCCCGCAGCCCACGTGGCCGCGGATCGACGAGAGCCATCGCACGAGTCACATTCGATTTTCAAACAGCGTTGCTTCCGTCAGTCCCCGATCGTCAGGGGATCCTAAAGATAGCACTCTTGCTCGCTTTCGCAAGTCCCGGCGGCTGCCTTTCCCGCCATCGACCCGCCAACGAAGTGCCCACCAACCGGCGGCCCTTCACCCCTCGACACCGCGTCGCGATCACGTCGCGCCGCCAGTCCCGGGGAGCCGCAAAGTATATCCGCATCGGGGAGCGAGCACAACCCCCTCACGAGCAGAAATCCACACCGCGCGCCGGAGCGCACACCCTCTCCCGGGCCTCCGCCGGATCGCGGCGCGCGTGCGGAGACGCTGCCGACGAAACAGGGGCCCGCGGTCGTGACCGCGGGCCCCTTCCCTTCACACCCCTCCGCGCCTCGACGCGTCAGACGGCGGATTCGACCATCCGCGCCCTGGGCCTCGGCGGGCGGCATCGCCGCTCGGAGCGTCGCCAGCCGCAGCGACGCTCCGAGCGCGGCCGCTGCTCAGGCGTCCTCGTCCTCATCGTCGCCGAAGTCGGCATCGATCTCGTCGATCTCCTCGTCGTCGAAGTCGTCCTCGGCCTCGTCGTCCTCGTCCTCCTCGTCGTCGAGGTCATCCTCGTCGTCGAGGTCATCGTCGTCATCGTCGTCCTCGTCGTCGAGGTCGTCGTCGAGATCCTCGTCGTCGAGCTCGTCCTCGTCGTCCTCGTCGAGGTCGTCGTCCAGCGCCTCATCGTCGAAGTCGTCGTCATCTCGTGCGAGAGCCAACAGCTCCGACGACTCGAACATGTCGGACATACCAGAGTTCTCCTTGGGGGCAGTGTATTACACGGAGGCGCGCTGATCACGCTCGCGCTTGGCCTCGCGTGAGACCTTCTTGCGGTCGCTCGCGCCGAGGAGCCGCTTGCGCAGGCGGATGGACTCGGGCGTGACCTCGATCAGCTCGTCCTCCTCGATATACTCGAGGGCGCCTTCGAGGGTCAACTCCCGCGGCGGCTCGAGCTGGATGTTCTCGTCGCTCGCCTTCGATCGCATGTTGGTCAGCTTCTTTTCCTTCGTCGGGTTGACGTCCATGTCGCCGGGACGCGAGTTCTCGCCGACGAGCATCCCTTCGTACACGGCATCGCCCGGCTGCACGAACAACGTCGCGCGCTCGGCCAGGTTGGCGAGTGCGAACGCAACGATGGTGCCCGCCTCCATCGAAACGAGCGTTCCGCGGGAGCGGCCGGCGAGCGGTCCGGCCCACGGCCCGTACTCGAGGAAGCGGTGGTGCATGATCCCGGTGCCGCGCGTGTCGGTGAGGAACTCCGACCGGTAGCCGAACAGCCCGCGCGCCGGAATGCGATAGAGCATGCGCACGAGCCCTTGTCCCGGGTTCTTCATCTCGATCATCTCGGCGCGGCGCGGCCCGAGCTTCTCGATCACGGCGCCGAGGAACTCCTCGGGGACGTCGATCGCCAGCTCCTCGTACGGCTCGAGGCGCTCGCCGTTCACGCCGGCGCGCGTGATCACGCGCGGCCGCGAGACCTGGAACTCGTAGCCCTCGCGGCGCATCGTCTCCATGAGGATCGTCAGATGCAGCTCGCCGCGTCCCGACACGCTCCACGTGTCGGTGGACTCGGTCTCCTCGACGCGCAGCGCGACGTTCCGCTCGAGCTCCTTGTACAGGCGGTCGCGGAGCTGGCGCGAGGTGACGAACTTCCCCTCGCGGCCCGCGAACGGCGACGTGTTCACCTGGAAATCGACCGAGATCGTCGGCTCCTCGACGGCGATTCCCTCGAGACGCTCCTGGTGCTCGAGGTCCGTGACGGTGAGCCCGATCTCGACCCCCTCCAGCCCCGCCATGGCGACGATCTCCCCCGCCGCCGCGTCCGGCACCTCGACGCGGTCGAGCCCCTCGAAGGCGTAGAGCTTCGTGACGCGCGCCTGCTCGGTCTTCTGCGCCGGGTCCATCGGCAGCAGGGCGACGGCGTCGCCGACGCGCACGTGGCCGCGCTCGATGCGCCCGATCCCGAGCCGCCCCAGGTAGGGGGAGTAGTCGATCGTCGACACGAGCATCTGGAAGGTACCCGCGCCGTCGCTCGGCGGCGGCGGCACCTTCTCGACGATCGTGTCGAAGAGCGGCGCGAGGTCGGTCGGCGGCACGTCGAGGTCGAGCGTCGCGATCCCCTCACGCCCCGAGGCGTAGACCACGGGCGCGTCGAGCTGCGCCTCGTCGGCCTCGAGCTCGATGAAGAGGTCGAGCACCTCGTCGTGGACGCGCATCGGGTCGGCGCCCGGGCGGTCGATCTTGTTGATGACGACGATCGGCGTGCGCCCGAGGGCGAGCGCCTTGCGCAGCACGAAGCGCGTCTGCGGCATCGGGCCGTCGAAGGCGTCGACGACGAGGAGGACGCCGTCCACCATGCGCAGGATGCGCTCGACCTCGCCGCCGAAGTCGGCGTGGCCGGGCGTGTCGACGATGTTGATCTTGGTCCCCTTCCAGCGGACCGCGGTGTTCTTCGCGAGGATCGTGATCCCCCGCTCGCGCTCGAGCGGGTTCGAGTCCATGACGCGTTCCTGGACGACCTGATTCTCGCGGAAGGCCCCGGCCTGGCGGAGCATCTTGTCCACGAGCGTCGTCTTCCCGTGGTCAACGTGCGCGATGATGGCGATATTGCGGATCTGCATAGCCAGGAAGTATATCCTGGGCGAGGGAAGCGATTCAAGCCGACCGCTCCCTCTCCCTCCGTATTTCCGCTCCGTCTTTCCGCCGCCGCCCCCGTCCCGCGAACCGGCGAGCTCGGTACCGAGTCCCCCTCCGATTCCGCGGCACACTCGGTGCGGCCTATGACTCACGACGCCACACTACGCCGGAGGTATGCATGAGTGAGCACGGAGAGTCCCCGATCAGCGACTACCCCCACGGCCGCGGCTACGGCCACGACTACATGCGCGGGGGGGAAGTCTTTGGCGGCTACGGCTACGCGGAGCGCGCCGAGTACGAGCTCCCGCGCGGTGACCTGGCCGGAGCGAACGGCCCGACGGGCGGGATGCCCGACGGCGGCGCCCGATCAGCCGACGCGAGCGGCGGTAGCGGCCTGCGAACCGGGGACTCGGACGGCGTGAGCTGACGCCGTCCCCGCCGAGCCGGCGTGCTCGGCGGCCGAGATCCCACCAACACGAGAACGGGCGCGGCGGCCACTGTGGCCGCCGCGCCCGTTCTCGTGCCGCGCTCAATACACGCTCAATACATATGATCCGGTGTCCGCGCGCGCTGCGGGGCGCGGGACTGGTCGCCCTAGCGGCGGGCCGGCGCCGCGCCCGCTCCGCCCGCCGCGGGGGCGGCGGCGGCCGTCGCCGGGTCGCCGTCCAGGAAGGCGGTGTCGTGGCCGCGGGTGCGGAGGAGATTGGCGAAGGTGCTCTTGTCCACCGCCTTCATGTACGCCTCCTTCGGGTCCACCAGGCGTCCGTCGACGAGCTCGATCAGCGCGTCGTTCAGCGTGATCATGCCGACCCTCTTCGACGTCTGCATCACCGAGGGGATCTGGAAGGTCTTCCCCTCGCGGATGAGGTTCGACACCGCCGGGATCGAGAGCAGGATCTCGCGCGCCGCGACGCGCCCGCCGCCGATCTTCTTGCACAGCGTCTGCGAGATCACGCCCTTGAGCGACTCCGCGAGCATGACGCGGATCTGCTCCTGACGGTCGGCCGGGAACTGGTCGATGATGCGGTCGATCGTCCCCGCGGCCGTCGTGGTGTGCAGCGTGCCGAAGACGAGGTGTCCGGTCTCGGCGGTCTCGATCGCGATCGAGACCGTCTCGAGGTCGCGCAGCTCGCCGACGAGGATGATGTCGGGGTCCTCGCGCAGCGCCGCGCGGAGGGCGCTCTTGAACGACGAGGTGTGCACGCCCACCTGCCGCTGCGTGATGATGCAGCTCTTGTTGGGGTGCACGAACTCGATCGGGTCCTCGATCGTGATCACGTGGTCGTTGCGCTTGCGATTGACCAGGTCGATCAGCGAGCAGAGCGTCGTCGACTTGCCGGAGCCGGTGGGGCCGGTGACGAGGACGAGCCCCTTGGTCAGATAGCAGAGGTTCTGGACCTCCTGCGTGACTCCCATCTGCTCGACGGTCACGACGGTCGCCGGGATGACGCGGAACACCGCCGCCGGCCCCTTGCGGTCGCGCAGCGCGTTGGCGCGGAAGCGAGCGAGGCCCTCGATCTCGTAGGCGTAGTCGGTGTCGTTCGACTCGGCGAACTCCTTCCGGTTGCGCTCCGGCATGATGCCGGTGAGCATGAGCTCGAGCGCTTCCGGCTCGAGCGCGGCCCGTCCCTCGATGCGCACCATCTCGCCGTGACGGCGGAGCACCGGAGGCTCCCCGCAGCGGAGGTGGAGGTCGGAGGCGCTCTGCTCGACCATGAGGCGCATCAGCGCCTCGATCTCCGCCACGGCGCCCTCGCGCCGCTCGGCGACCACGGCCACCGACCCGGGGTGCGGCGAGGTGGCCGCAGGAGCGGCGGCGCCCGGGGCGGCGGCCGGGTCGGCCGGAGCCACGGACTCGGGCGCGATCATCGCCTGCCAGCGGCCGCCGTCCTGCGACACGCGCGTCGTGAAGACGCCGTCGGACGAGGTGTAGCGGAAGCTCGTCCCGGCGCCCGCCGCGAGCTGCCGCGCCGCTTCGGGGGTGGCGATCTCGCGCACGAGCATGAGAAGCTGCTGCGCGGTGAGCGGCTGCGCCGTGACCGGACGGCCGACGCCGTCCTTGTGGAGCGTCGCGACGCCGTTCTCCACGAGCTGAAGCGTCTCCGCGCGGTTGCTCACCAGCACGGAGAGAAAGCGATCGAGTTGCGGCATCTCAGTCCAGCGGGCGGACGCGCTCGATCAGGCGCCGGTTGACGAGGCGAGTGCCGCCGGCGTCGTGCAGCGTGATGAAGCGGCGGTCGAACCGGTTCAGGAAGTCGAGCAGGCGAGGGCGGTCGAACGGGACCTCGAGATAGACGGCGCCGCTGATCACGGCCCCGTCGACGAGGGTCATCTCGATCATGGCGCGCCGGGCGCCGGTCGCGGGATCGAGGTCGTCGGGGGCGGCGGCGGTCGGGGCGAGCTCGACCTCGCGCACGTGATCCTTGGCGATGAGGACGGTCTCGCCGCCCTCCATGGCGAAGGGGAAGAACGACTCGCCGCCGTTCATGATGTCGGGCGCCTCTTCGGGTCCCATCCGGAAGCGTGCGTAGGGCTGCACGAACAGCTCGCCCGACATACGGGCGCCGTCGGCGGTCACGATGACGACGGGGAGGCGGTCCTTCTCGATGCGATAATCGTTGATCATGCCGAGGCGTCGGTGGGGGTCGGCCCGGGAGACGTTCCGCCGGAGGACGCGCGACGCGTCGGCCGAGTCACTGTCCCACGGGCGGCCCGTACCAGGCACCCGGCGCGGCGCAACCCACTTCCGCTCCCCCCGGAGGCACGTAGCTTACCCACATGATCGCTCGGGTCCTCGCCATCGTGCTGCTCGTGCTGCTGAACGCGTTCTTCGTCGGCGCCGAGTTCGCCCTGGTCCGCTCCCGCCGGACCCGCCTCGAGGCGATGACGCGCACCGGCGACTGGAAGGCGCGCCTCGCGCTGCGCGCGACGACGAACATCGGCAAGCTGCTCTCGGCCAGCCAGCTCGGCGTGACGCTCGCCAGCCTGGGGCTCGGCTGGGTCGCCGAGTCGACGCTCGGGACGGCGCTCGAGGGGTTCTTCGAGGGGTTGCCGCTGGCGATCGACGTCTCCGTGCGGGTGACGATCGCGAGCGTCGTCGCGCTCACCGTGGTGACCTACCTGCACGTCGTCTTCGGCGAGCTCGCGCCCAAGGCGGCCGCGCTCAACCACCCCGAGAACGTCGCGCGCTGGCTCGCCCCGCCGCTGCTGGCGTTCGCGTGGCTGATGACCCCCTTCACCTGGGTGCTCAACCGCTCGTCGCAGGTCGTGCTCCGGGTCGCCGGCCAGCGCCCCATGGAGGGGGAGGAGGCGGTGCACTCGCCCGAGGAGCTGCGCATGCTCGTCGAGCAGAGCCAGGAGGGGGGCGCGCTGCAGCAGCAGGACGCGGCGCTGATCGAGGGCGTGTTCGAGTTCTCGGAGAAGAACGCGCGCGAGGTGATGACGCCACGCACCGACATCGTCGCCCTGCCGTCGGACGCGACGCTCGAGGAGACGCTCGCGATCGTGGAGGAGGGCGGCTTCTCGCGCTACCCGGTCTACGAGGAGACGGTGGATAACATCATCGGCCTCGTGCTCGCCAAGGACCTGCTCGGGGTGCTGCGGCGCGAGCCGGCGACGTTCAGCCTCGGCGGGGTGATGCGCGACGCGCACGTCGTGCCCGGCTCACGCGAGGTCGAGGAGGTGCTCGCCGACTTCAAGCGGATGAAGGTGCACATGGCGGTGGTCCTCGACGAGTACGGCGGCACCGCCGGGATCGTGACGATGGAGGACCTGCTCGAGGAGATCGTGGGGGAGATCCGCGACGAGTACGACGAGCCGGAGGAGCCGCGCCCCGCCGAGGCGCGCGGCGAGGTCGTCGTGCCCGGCACGACGCACGTCGGCGAGCTGAACGACCGGTACGGGCTCTCGGTGCCGGACGAGGACTACACGACGATCGGCGGCTTCGTGTTCGGCTCGCTCGGGCGGCTGCCGACGGTCGGCGACCGGGTGGCGGCCGGCGGCGCGCTGTTCACCGTGCTCGAGATGGCCGGTCGGCGCATCGAGACGTTGGCCATCGACCTCCACTCCGTGGGCGACCGGCGCCAGGCGGAGCGCCAGGCGGAGCGCCAGGCGGAGCGCCCGGTGTCGCGCGGCGTCGCCGTGGACGAGGACAGGGCGCGGGCCTGAGCGGGGCCGCGCGGACGACGAGGGGGCGGGGGCGCCGACCGAATCGGTCGGCGCCCCCGCCCCCTCTCGCTGGCGTCCCGGAGCGCTACCGCGTCGAGGCCGCCGTGCCCTGCTCCGGGTTACGCGGCAGCAGCGCGGGGAGATTGGCGAGCTGGAAGGCCGTCGCCGCCATCACCGTCGCCGCCTGCTGCACGTCGGCCGCGAGCGCGTGGTCGAAGGTGTCCACCTGCGAGTGGTGGGTGTGGTCGTAGCCGCGCGAGAGCTGGTCGAAGTTGAAGCCGGGCACGCCGTAGCGCAGGAAGGAGAGATGGTCGGTGCCGCCCTTGTTCCCCTCGCGCACCTTGAACGGGCCGAGCTCCGTGACCGGCGCGAAGAGCGCCCGCCAGGCGTCGTACAGCTCGTTTCGCCCCTGGAGCGCCATCCCGGTGACGCGGCCGGTGCCGTTGTCGAGCACGAGCACGGCCTGGTACTTCGGCAACTCGGCGGCGTGCGCCGCGGCGTACCTGGCCGAGCCGTAGAGCCCCTGCTCCTCCCCGCTGAACAGGACGAAGCGGATCGTGCGCTTCGGCTTCACGCCGGAGGCGCGCAGGACGCGCGCGGCCTCGAGCACGGCGATCGAGCCGGTGGCGTTGTCGGTCGCGCCGCCGCCGAGGTCCCAGGAGTCGAGGTGCGCGCCGAGGAGGACCACCTCGTCCGGGTGCTCGGTACCGCGGATCTCGGCCACGGTGTTGTAGACGGTGACGGAGTCCGCCGTGAGCGTGTTGCTGACGTTCGCCTCGATGCGCACCGGCTGGCCGGCCGCGAGCAGCCGGTGGAAGAGGGCGTAGGTCTCGTGCGGTACCACCACCGCCGGGTAGGGGGAGACGCGCGCGGGCGACCCGCTCATCGTGAGGAGCGCGAACTCCTTCGCGCCGTCGCGCAGAGTGCCGGCGATCTTCTCGCCGGCGAGGACGGTGGGGAGCGACGCGAGGAAGCGCTGCTGGTCGGGGTCGGCGGGCGGGGCGAAGAAGGCGCGGATCGCCGAGTCGCGGGCGACGGAGTCGGCACGCGTCGGACCCGCGTCGGGGTTCATCACGGGCACGGGGCGGCTCGTCATCACCCACTTGCCGGCCAGCTTGCCGGCGAAGCGGCGGGCGAAGTCCTCGGCGCTGCGGCTGTCGACGTAGACGACGTCGCCGGCGAGCGGACCGAGGGTGCCGGGCGCCCACGCCCACGAGGAGCCGATGAGCTGCTGCCGGTAGGGCGCGACGAGCGCGAGCGTCATCGGCCCGCGCTCCCACGCCTGACCGAACTTCCACGGCTCGAGCCAGGCGCTGTCGGCGGCGTACTCGCGGAACCTGGTCGCCGTCCAGTCGTTCGCGCGCCGGAGTCCGGCGGAGCCGGTGAGGCGCGGGCCGATCACGTCGACGAGGTGCTGAAGGTCGGCGGCGGTCTGCGCGGTGTCGCGGCCGGCGCGGACGATGGCCTCGATCGCGGCGCGCTCGGCCGAGCGGCCGACGCCGACGTCGAGCTGCGGCACGGACGGACGCGCCGAGTGGTCGGCGGGCACTGGGGTCGGCGCGGGGGCCGGCTGCTGGGGCGCCTGGCGCTGCGGCCGGATGCTGCAGGCACCGAGCAGCGCGACGAGAGGGAGGAGGCGACGCATTGGCGAATGGAGGTGGGTTGGGGCGTGTCGCTGCGGAAGATGATGCGCGGTCAGCGCTCGCCAGCCGCCCGCGGGCCGGCGGCGCCGGCTTCGGGCGCGAGCGCCGGGGGGCGAGCGCCCGGCGTGGTGCGCCGCACGATGTCGGCGCAGGTCCGGAGCGCGGCGACGAAGCTCCCCTCGTCGGCCAGGCCGCGGCCGGCGATGTCGAGCGCCGTCCCGTGATCGGGAGAGGTGCGGGGAAAGGGGAGCCCGAGGGTGACGTTCACCGCGTTGCCGAAGGAGGCGACCTTGATCGCCGTCATGCCGACGTCATGGTACGGCGCGATGACGGCGTCGAACTCGCCCCGCAGCGCGCGGACGAACACGGTGTCGGCCGGGTAGGGTCCGAGAATGCCGGCGGCGCGCGCGGCCGGCGCCAGCAGCTCGTCGTCCTCGCGCCCGAAGCGCCCGCCGTCCCCCGCGTGCGGATTGAGGGCGCAGAGTGCGATCCGCGGCTCCGCGACGCCGAACCAGCGCTCGAGATAAACGCGCGTCACGCGGGCGGCGTTGGCGATGGCGTCCGCACTCAGCAGGTCGGGCACGGCGCGCAGCGGGACGTGCGTGGTGGCGAGGACGACGCGCAGTCGGTCCGACGCGAGCATCATCGCGACCTCGGCGCCGGTGAGGCGCGCGAGCATCTCGGTGTGCCCCGGGAAGTCGTAGCCGCCGGCGAGGAGCGCCGCCTTGTCGAGCGGCGCGGTGACGATCCCCTGCACCGCTCCGGCGAGCGCCAGCTCGACGGCGCGCTCGATCGCCAGGCCGGCGAGGCGGCCGGCGAGCGCGGCGTCGCGCGCCCGCTCGCCGGTCGGGGCCCAGAGGCCCACCGGCTCCGCCACGTCGGCCTCCGTGCCGCGCGGACCGACCACGACGATCTCGACGCCGAGGGCAGCCACGTCGGCGCGGCCCATCGCCTTGCGCACGATCTCCGGCCCGATGCCGCGCGGGTCGCCGAGCGTGATGGCGAGGCGCGGCCGCCCGGGCGTCGTGTGGCCGTGCGCCGTCATTCGTGCCGCTCCCCGGACGTCACCCACGTCCTCGCTCCCACGGCGGCCCCCCCCCGGAAGCGGTGAGATGCGCGCCGGGACGCGCGGTGAAACGCGAGCGGCGCGCCGGAGCGCGCCGCGAGCGTACCCATGACCCGCCGCGCGTCAGCGCGACGCATCCGGCGACACCGCGGACGCGAGGTCGTCGAGGCGAATGGAAACGTAGGTCTGCTTCCGCAGGTCGTCGAGGAGGCGGCGGATCGAGCGCTCCTGCTGGAGCTGGTCGCGGATCGACGTCCGGAGGTCGGCGACGGTGTAGTCGCCTCCCTCGTTCGCCTCGGTGATGCGGGCGACGACGAATTTGGGCGACCCCGACTGCGGGTCGTCGATCGCGAACGGGCCGACGAAGTCTCCGACGCCCTTGCCCTGGAACGCCGTGGCGTAGGCCGGGGGAAGCTGCGAGCGGTCGAAGGAGGGGACGTTCGTCTCCTCGTTGCGGCGGTCGTGATAGTGCGCGACGAGCGTGTCGAACGGGGTGTTCGCCTTCCAGCGCGCGAGCACGCTGTCGGCCCGCACGCGGGCGCGGGCGACGTCGGCCGAGTCGATCTTCGGGCGGATGAGGATGTGGCGCGCCTTCACCTCGGCGGGCTGCACGCGGTCCACCCTGATGATGTGGAAGCCGAAGCCCGTCTCGACGATCGGGCTCACCTGCCCCGGCGGAAGGGCGAACATCATCCGCTCGAACTCCGGCACCATCCGGCCGCGGCGGTTCCAGCCGAGGTCTCCGCCCAGCTCGCGGCTCCCCGGGTCCATCGACTCGCGCTTGGCGATCTGCTCGAAGTCCCCCCCCTTCCGGATCTCGACGAGGAGCGACTCCGCCTTGGCCAGCGCCGCGGCGCGCGCCGCCGCCGACGGACGCGGCGGGACGATGATCTGGCGGAAGGCCACCGTGGCCGGCCGCTTCGGGAGGCTGGCGCGGTTCTTCTCGAACGCCTCCGTGACCTCCGCCTCGCTCACCGAGACGGGGACGAGCTTGCCGCCCTCGCGCAGCTTGTCGAGGCCACGCTGGAAGAGCTGGCTGCGGCGCGCCTGGTCGGTGAGGCTCCGGCGGTACTCCTCCGGGCTGCCGAATCCGGCGCGCTTGAGCTCCGAGCGGTACTCCGTCTCGCTCTTGAACTGATCGCGGACGCGCTTCATCTGCTGGTCCACCGAGGTGGCGACGTCGGCGTCGCTGACCTCGACCTTGTCGGCCGTGGCGCGCTGGACCATCACTTCCTCGTCCACCAGCTCGTCGACGAGCCGGCGCGCGAACTCGAGCTGGCCGGCGGCGTCGGTCGGCATCTGCGCCCCCTGCGCGCGCTTCACGTTGAAGAGCTCGGCGACGTCGCTGTAGAGGATCGGCTTCGTCCCGACGACGGCGACGACGCGATCCACGACCGGGACGTTCGCCGCCGCGGCGACGGTGGCGGCCGACGGCGCGATCGCCGCCGGCGTCGCGATCGGCACGGCCGGCGGGGGCGTGAGCTGCGGGCTCGCGGGTGCCGGGGCCGACGCAGGCGCCGGCGAGCTCGGCGCCGGGGCGGGCGCGGGGGTGGCGGTCACGCTGTCGCGCCTGGGCGCGCGAGTCGAGTCCTGCGCGAGCGCGGAGGTCGCGAGCGCGGAGGACGCGGGAGCGAAGAGGAGGGCGAGCCCGAGCGCCAGCCGGACGGAGGGCTGGCGCGAGGGGGAGTTGCGCATAGGGAGTCCTGGCTGGGTCATCGAGCTAGCTACCCGGCGCTGGGGGCGAGGGTCCGCGCCCGGTGGGGCGGCGCGGCCGGGCGGAAACGCGCACGCGAGGGGTGTCCGCCGGACGCCCCCTCGCGTGCACCGAGCATCGGCGCGGTGAGGGCGCCGGTTACGGCTTCCTGGCCGGGGGCGCCGTGGCCCCCTGCGGGGCGGCACCCTGCGGGGCGGCACCCTGCGGGGCGGCCTGCGGCGGAGCGCCCTGCGGCGGAGCGCCCTGCGGGCCGGCCGACGCCCCGGCGCCGCCGGGCATGGGGACCGCCGACGCCGGCTGCCGGGCGGCGCGCGCCGAGT
>JBJMNL010000180.1:0-13943 GCA_045804285.1 Gemmatimonadaceae bacterium | reverse complement strand
GGGCGGGAACGGCGCCGGGACGCCCCTCGGTCGGTCGCCCCAACGGGCGGGACGGATGCGTGACGCCGTCGTGAGTGATGAGTTGTGAGTTATGAGTAGCGCGCGGGGCGGCGGCCCCCGCGCGGGGCGGGCGCCGCGCTCCGGGACGCCATGATGCGGCGGGGTCGCGGTGCGCGCCCGGCGCGCTACTACCCGTCACTCACAACTCATCACTCATCACTCAGAACGCCATCGCGAGCTGGCTCGTGGCGCACGGATCGGGATCACGCACTGATCGCCACCGCCTACGGATCGCCACCGCACTCGAATCGCCACCGCACTCGAATCGCCACCGCGCACAAACCTCGCGCCTTACAATCCCAGCGCCCGCAGCGTCCCCCGATCGACCACTCGGCGTGCCCCGCTCTTCGGCTCCGCGAGTCCGAATGCCTCCGACGAGTAGTCCCACACCGACCACCCGAAATCGTAGCGCTCGAGCAGCGAGCGGACGTCGTGCAGCCAGCGCACGCGGTCCGTGCGGGGAGCGCCGGTGCGGAGGACGCCGAACTCGCCGCAGATCACGCGCACGCCGTGGCGGTCCGACCACTCCACCACGTCGCCGAGCTTCTCCGCCAGGCGGTCGGCGTTCCAGCCGGAGTTGCCGTACCTGAGCGCGGTCACCTTCGCGCTCGTCGTGCGGATGTCGCCGAGCGCGGGGACGACGCCGGGCACGCTCGCCGGGTAGGGGAGCTCGCGCAGGTCGCGCCACTCGCTCACCGCCCACGTCGCGCCCTGGTGCGTGAACTCGTACGGGTCGTAGAAATGGAAGTCGTAGACGACGTTCGGGTCGTCCACCGGCTCGAGCCGCGTCAGGTCCTTCACGCTTCCCCACCGCGCGCCGGTGGCGATCAGCGTGTGCCGCGGCGCGCCGTCGCGCATCGCGTGGAGCAGCTTGCGCTGCACCCAGTCCCACCGCTCGCGGTCGCGCACCTCCGACTCGTTCATGACCTCGAGGAAGAGATGCTCGGGGTCGCGCGTCGCGAAGTGGCGGGCGAGCGCGCCCCAGAAGCGCGCCACGCGGCGCACGTGCGCGTCGTCGCCGGCCAGCCGCTTCTTGAACGCGCCCCCCTGCTCCGGGTGCATGTCGACGATCACCGCCAGGCTCTCGGCGAGGATCGCGTCCACGGCGCGGTCGAGCGCCGCGAGGTACGGGCCGTCGAGGCGCTCGGGGTCGTCCTCGTGGAAGATCGGCTCGGGGGAGAAGGGGAGCCGCACGTGGCGGAACCCCATCCGGCGGATCTTGCGGAAGTCCTCCACCGTCGCGTAGCCGCCGGCGAGCGGATCGAGGCGCGCCGTGTCCTCGGGGGCGACGGTGAACCAGTGGCTCAGGTTCACGCCGCGCCCGAGACGCGCGAAGCGTGCGTCGGGCACCGCGCTCCCCACATAGCGTCCCGACGTCGTGCCCAGCCACGACGCCGGCACGCACGCCGGTATCGCGACGGCGATGGCGGCGGCGATGGCGAAGGCGACGGCCGCGCGGCGGCGGCGCCTCAGGCGACGATGCAGGACGAGAGCGTACAAAGGAGCGGCGACTGGACGGGGAGGCGGGGAAAACGCCGGCGGCCCGGCTTCGGGGCTCGCGCGCGTCGCGTCGTAACTGAAAGATCACCGGGTCGTCCTCGGGGGCCAACCCCGGCGGCGCATCGACTCGGTCGAGTCCGCCAGTAGGACGATCGGGATACCCGGTCGCGTAACGGCGCGCCGGCCGAGACGCAGGCGGCGCGCCCGCGCGAAGAATCCTACCCGCGCCCCGCTCCGTACGTCACATTGTGGCCGGATGTTCCCGCGCCGCGTGTCGTGCACGCGTGCCAGACGCGTCCGTGTGCCACCTTCGCGCCGGGCGCGCGCCAGTGATGCGACCGAGCGGCACGGCCGACCGTCGGCCACTCCTTCACCCTAACGAGAGGGACTCGACGCTGATGACGACGCGCCGATTCACGCTCACGCTGGCCGGCGCCGCGACGCTGGCCGCCGCGGCCCCCGCCCTCCTCCCCGCGCCGCTCGCCCACGGCGAGCTGCGGGCGCAGGAGCCGGGACGCATCGCGACGGAGACGTACTCCCTGCCCAACGGCCTCCGCGTCGTCCTCGCCGAGGACCACTCGTCGCAGGTCGTCGCCGTCGACGTCTGGTACGACGTCGGCTCGCGCAACGAGCGCGCGGGGCGCACCGGGTTCGCCCATCTCTTCGAGCACATGATGTTTCAGGGCTCGGCGCACGTGAAGAAGGCCGAGCACCTCCAGCTCGTCGAGCGCGCCGGCGGCTCACTCAACGGGAGCACGAGCTTCGACCGCACGAACTACTTCGAGGCCGTCCCGTCGAACCGCCTCAACCTCGCGCTCTGGCTCGAGGCCGACCGCATGCGCTCGCTCGCCGTCACCGACTCGAACTTCCACAACCAGCGCGAGGCGGTGAAGGAGGAGCGGCGGCTGCGCGTCGACAACCAGCCGTACATGACAGCCTTCTGGGAGGTCACGAACGCCGCCTTCGACTCGGCCACCTGCTTCCCCTACTCGCACTCCGTCATCGGGTCGATGGACGACCTGAACGCGGCGACGACGGAGGACGTGCGGGCGTTCTTCGAGCAGTACTACGCCCCGAACAACGCCACCCTCACGATCGCCGGCGACTTCGACCCCGCCGACGCGAAGCGGCTCGTGGACGAGTACTTCGGCGGCATCCCGAGCGCGCGGAAGGCGCCCGCGGTGTCGTGCGCGCAGCGCTTCGACACGGGGCTCCAGCGCCGCCGCGTCACCGACGCGAAGGCGACGCTCCCGGCGACGCTCCAGATCTACCGCGTCCCCGCCTACGACCACGCCGACACCCCCGCGCTCGAGCTCCTCGCGACGATCCTCGGCCAGGGGGAGAGCTCGCGCCTCAACCGCGCGCTGGCGCGCGAGGCGAAGGCGGCGGTCGCCACGCAGACCTTCATGAACCCCTTCGGCCCGCGCCGCGGCCCAGGCATCTTCGCCGCGCTCGGCATCGCCAACCAGGGGGTGAAGATCGACTCGCTCGACGCCCTCCTCTCGGCGCAGGTCGCCCGCGTCGCCGCCGAAGGGGTGAGCGACGCCGAGCTGACGAAGGCGAAGAACAGCTACCGCGCGAGCCTCGTCAACGACCGGCAGCGGCAGCTCAGCATCGCCGAGGCGCTGCAGACGTCGACCATGTTCCTCGGCGACCCGAACGCCGTGAACACCCAGCTCGAGCGCTACATGAAGGTCACCGCCGACGACGTGAAGCGCGTCGCCGCCACCTACCTGCGTCCCGACAACGCGGTCATCATCATCGTGACCCCGCCGGAGGTCCAGCCGTGAAGCTCGACGTGCAGCCCGCCGTGCGTTACGCCATCGCTCCCCGCGCCCCGTTCCTCGCCGCGCTGGGCGCCGCCGCGGTGGCCGCGCTCGGCCCGGCCCCGGCGCGCGCGCAGGACCGTCCCCCATTTCCCACCCGGCCGCCGGCCGCCGCGCCGGTGACGCCGGCGCAGTTCCCGCCGTTCCAGGAGGCGACGCTCGCCAACGGGCTGCGCGTCGTCCTCGTCGAGAGCCACCGCCAGCCGGTGCTCTCGCTCTCGCTCGCCTTCCCCGCGGGCAACGCGCTCGAGCCGGCCGGCAAGGAAGGGCTCGCCGACATGGTCGCCGGGCTCCTCACCAAGGGCGCGGGCAAGCGCTCCGCCGACGAGATCGCCGAGACGATCGAGGGGGTCGGCGGCTCGATCGGCGCCGCGGCGGGCCCCGATTTCCTGACCGTGCGCACCGACGTGCTCTCGTCGAGCGCGCCGCTCGCCTTCGAGATCCTCGGCGACGCCGTCGCGCGCCCGTCGTTCGCCGAGAAGGAGGTCGAGCTGCTGCGCACGCAGACGCTCTCGTCGCTGCAGCTCGAGCTGTCGCAGCCGGCCAGCCTCGCGTCGCGATTCTTCGCGCGTGAGCTGTACGGGAAGAACGCCTACGCCCGCCGCGCGACGCCGGCGTCGGTGCAGGCGATCACGCGCGCCGACCTCGTCGCCTTCCAGCGGGCGCGGCTCCGCCCGCGCGGCGGCCTGCTCGTCGTCGCCGGCGACATCACGATGCCCGACGTCCAGCGTCTCGCCGCCCGTGCCTTCGCGGGGTGGATGGGGGGCGGTCCGGCCGCCGAGGCCGCCGTCGCGCCGCCGGTGCGGACGAGGACGGAGATCCTGCTCGTCCACCGGCCCGGCTCGGTGCAGTCCAACATCGTCGTCGGCAACACGACCTTCCCGCCGACCGACCGGCGCTTCTACGCGGCGACGGTCGCCAACAAGGTGCTCGGCGGCGGCGCCGACAGCCGTCTCTTCCTGATCCTCCGCGAGCAGAAGAGCTGGACGTACGGGGCGTACTCGAGCCTCGAGCGGCCGAAGGGAGTCGGCGCGTTCCAGGCGACCGCCGAGGTGCGCACCGAGGTCACCGACTCGGCGCTCGTGGAGATGCTCGCGCAGCTGCGGCGGATCGGGGCCGAGCCCGTGCCCGCCGTCGAGCTCGACGCCGCCAAGGGGGCGCTCGTCGGCAGCTTCCCGCTCAGCATCGAGACCGCCGAGCAGGTGGCGACGGCGGTGACGCGCGCCAGGCTGCTGGGCCTCCCCGCCGATTACCTGCAGACGTACCGCCCGCGCCTCGCCGCGGTGACGCCCGTGCAGCTCCGGACGACGGCGCGGACGACGATCCGTCCCGATGCGGCGACGATCGTGGTGGTGGGGGACGGCACGAAGATCTACGAGCGGCTGCGGACGATCGCCCCCGTGCGGATCGTGAGCACCGACGGCACTCCACTCGCCGCGTCCGAGCTCACCACCGATCGCACCACCGATCGCACCACGCGGGCCGCGACGGCGGCGACACTCCCGTTCGACCTCGGCAAGCTCGCCCCGCGCAGCGACAGCTTCACCGTCATGGTGCAGGGAACCCCGCTCGGCTGGCAGAAGACGGCGCTCGAGAAGACGCCCACCGGCTTCCGCTACACCGATGAGACGCGGATCGCGGCGCTCGTGCAGCAGAGCACCGAGCTGACCTTCTCCGCCAGCGGCGAGATGCAGGCGGTGCGGCAGACGGGGAAGTTCCAGGGCAAGGACACGAAGGTGGACGTGACCTACGCCGGCGGGCGCGCGCGGGGCTCGGCGGCGACGCCGACGCCGCAGGGGACGGTGGACGCCGTGACCGTCGATGCCGCGCTGCCGGCGGGGGTGGTGGACGACAACGCGGTGCAGGCGCTCGTCCCGGCGCTCCGCTGGGCGCCTGACGCCAGGTTCGACCTGGCGGTCTTCTCGCCCGGCAAGAACGCCGTCCGCCCGATGACGCTCGCGGTGAAGGGCACGGAGCGCGTGACGGTGCCCGCGGGGACGTTCGACGTCTACCGGGCCGAGCTGACCGGCGGGGAGCAGGCGGTGACGATGTACGTGACGACCGCCGCGCCGAACCGTGTGGTGAAGGTCGCGCTCGCCGGTACGCCGCTCGAGATCGTGCTCGCGAAGTGACGCTCGCGAAGTGACCATCGCGACAACTCAACACTCGAGGACCGTATCATGAAGCTGACCAGACGGGCGGCAGTCGGCGTGGTGGTCGTGACCGCGGCGGCGTGCGCACCGGAGAAGGGGAAGACGGCGGACAGCGCCGCCGCACCGGCGGCGGGCGTGGCGGCGGGCGCCGAGAGCGCGGGGGGCGCGGCGGCCGGCGGTGCGGCCTACGCGAAGGTGGCGACGATCCAGGGCTTCAAGACGCCGGAGTCGGTGAAGTACGACTCCGACCTCGACGTCTACTTCGTGTCGAACATCAACGGCAACCCGTCGCAGAAGGACGGCAACGGCTTCATCAGTCGGGTGCGCCCCGACGGCACGGTGGACAGTCTCCATTTCATCCAGGGCGGGGAGCGCGGCGTGACGCTCAACGCGCCGAAGGGGCTGGCGATCGTCGGCGACACGCTCGTCGTCGCCGACATCGACGCCGTGCGGATGTTCAACAAGCGCACCGGCGCGCCGATCGCGAGCGTCGAGCTCGGGAGGATGAAGGCGCACTTCCTCAACGACGTCGCTGTGGGCCCCGACGGCGCGCTCTACGTCACCGACACGGGGGTCCAGTTCGGCCCCACGGGGCAGACGTCGCATCCGGGCCCCGACCAGATCTTCAGGATCGCCGGCCGCACGCCGACCGTCGCCGTCGCCGACAGCGCGCTCGAGGGCCCGAACGGGATCGCCTGGGACCAGGCGAACGGCCGCTTCGTCGTCGGCAGCCTCGCCGGCAAGTCGCTGCTGACGTGGAAGGCGGGCGACGCGAAGGCCGCGAGGCTCGCCGAGGGCCCCGGCGAGTTCGACGGCGTCGAGGTGCTGGGCAACGGCCGCGTGCTCGCCTCGAGCTGGGCCGACTCGGCCGTGACGCTCTACGACGGCGGCCGCGCCACCAGGGTCGCCACGAACGTCCCATCCCCCGCCGACATCGGCGTCGACACGAAGCGCAATCGGCTGCTGGTGCCGATTTTCACGGGGGATCGGGTGGAGGTGTTCGAGATCAGGTAAGGGCGGGGTCGGAAGGGCGGAATGAGGCACGAGGCCGGGCCGCCCCCGGTACCTGGTACCTGGGGCGGCCCGGCCTCGTGCCTCATTCCGCTTTTCCGCCTTTGGACGCCTCACCCCGCCGTCGGCCCCGGGCACGCAGCGTGCCCACCTTCGCGGCATGATCTTCACCTCTCCCGCGTACGAGCTCGCTCCCTGCCCCGTGTGCGGGTCGATGGAGTCGAGCGTCGTCGCGGATCGTGAGGAGGTGCGCGAGGAGGTCGAGGAGCTGTGGGCGTTCCACACGCGGCGGCTCAAGGGGGAGACGCCGCCGGCGCACCTCACCGACCGCGTGGCGTTCTCGCACCCGCCGCCGCTGCGCGTCGTGCGCTGCGCGGGATGCGGGCTCGTCTTCCGCAACCCGCGCGAGCGCGAGTTCGAGCTCGACGCGATGTACGCGGGCGCGGCGCCGGAGCCGGCGGTGCTGGAGTCGCTCTTCGCGACGCAGCAGGCGTCGTACGCCGCGCAGGCCGACCGGCTGACGGAGCTGTTCGGGCGCGCGGGGAGCGGCGTCGAGGTCGGGAGCTTCGTCGGCGGCTTCCTCGCCGCGGCGGCGGCGCGGGGGTGGACGTTCGAGGGGCTCGACGTCAGCGACGAGGTGAACGCCTTCGTGCGCGCGCGCGGCCTCCGCGCGACCACGGGAGCGCTCGACGACTTCGAGCCGGGCCACCTCTACGACGCGGTGGCGGTCTGGAACACCTTCGAGCAGCTCCGCGACCCGCGCGAGGCGGCGACGCGCGCGCGGTCGCTGCTCCCGCCGGGCGGCGTGCTCGCGCTGCGCGTCCCGAACGGCGACTTCTACGCACGTCTGCGCCCGGCGCTCGACGCCGGCGGCCCGCTCGGCTCCGCGCTCGCCCCGGTCGCGCGCGCGCTGCTCGCCCACAACAACCTCCTCTCCTTCCCCTATCGCCACGGCTTCACCGTGCGCTCCCTCTCGCGCCTCCTCTCCGACACGGGCTTCACGGTGACGCGCACCGTCGGCGACGCGCTCGTCCCGATCGCCGACGAGTGGACGGTGCGATGGGCGGCGTGGGAGGAGCGGGCCCTCAAGCGGGCGATCCGCGTGATCGCGCGAGCGGGCGCGGAGGCGGCGCCGTGGATCGAGGTGTACGCCCGGGCGAGCTGAGGGCAGCGTGTGAAGGGCAGGTGTGGCGTGACGACGGAGTGTAGCGCGTAGGAGCTCCCGCTCGGGACGTCCCGCTGCAGGGCGCACTGCTACACGCTCGCCATCACACGTGCTTCGCCAGCCACTCCGCTGCCCGCCGGACCGCGTCGTCGGGGAGCCAGTGGCTCCCATCGTACCAGACGATCTCCTTCGGCTCGCTCGCGGCGGCGAAGAGGCGCTCGGCCTGCTCGGGAAGGATGGTGCGGTCGTGGCGGCCGTGGACCATGAGCAGGGGGCGGCCGGCGTACTGGCGCACGGCGCGCACGGGATCGACGACCGTGCGCACGAGCGGGGCGAAGGGGGTGTTGGCGGGGAGATCGCCGCCGGCGGCGAGGACGAGCGCGCGCACCGCCGGCTCGCGCGCCGCGGCCATGACGCCGAGGTAGGCGCCCATCGAGTAGCCGACGACGGCGAGCCGCCCCGCGTCCACCTCGCCGACCGCCGCGAGATAGCGCAGGGCGACGCGACACTCCTCGAGCGCGGCGCGCCAGCGCCTGGCGAGCGCGAGCGGGTTGCGGAGCTCCTCGTCCGAGATACCGGCACCGGCGGCGTTGTCCTCGCGCTCGCCGTGGAGCGGGAGGTCGATCGCGAGACTCGCGAGCCCGCGCTCGAGCAGCAGCCGCCCCGCCGAGTCGACCATCCGCTCCTTGTTCGCGGTGTAGCCGTGGAGCAGGAGCGCCGCGGGAGCGGGGCGCGGCTCGAGCGGGAGCAGGAGCGCGGCCGGCACGCGGTCGCCGGCGACCTGGAGGTCGAGCGAGAGGCGACGACCGCCGCGGATGGCGTGCTCGTCCTGAACGGTGACGGGGACGGGGGAGGACACGGGGGCGGGACGAGCAAGAAGGTCGCCCGCGGCGTCCCGACCGGGTTACTTTTCCCCTTCCATGTCTCGCCGCCGCTGGCTTCTCACCGCCCTCTCCTTCGCCGCCGCGATCGGCGCGTCGCTCTACATCGTCGTCGCCACGTGGCCGGCTGGAGGGGCGGCGGCGCTGCCCTGGCGGGCGCACGCGGTGGCGCTCGCCGCGGCGCTGCTCGAGGCCGGGGCGCGGGGGCTCAAGCTCCGCTACAGCGCGCGCGCCCTCGGCGTGCCGCTCTCTCTCGGTGCGGCGCTCCGCACCTGCCTGGGGGGCGACTTCGCCGCCGCGATCACGCCCGCGCGCTCGGGGTCGGAGCCGGCGCGCTTCCTGGTGCTCTCGGAGGCCGGCGTGGCGGCGGCGCCGGCGCTGCTGCTCCTCTTCGCGGAGCTGGTGCTGGAGATGCTGTCGCTGGCGCTCGTGACGGCGGCGCTCGCGTTCCTCTTTCGCGATGCGGGGGGCGCGATCGGCGGGCTGGTGGGGCTCGTCGGCGGCTACGCGACGTTCGTGGTCGGCGCGGGCGTGTCGGGGCTCGTGCTCGCCAGGCGCCGCTCGGGGGGGCCACCGCCGGCGTGGGCGCGGCGCGTCGGGCTCGACGCGCCGCGCTGGCGCGCCGTGCAGCGCGCGCTGCGCCAGCTCCGCGCCGGCGTCGGCGCGGTGCGCGAGGCGGACGGCGGGGCGATGTTCCTCGCCTACGTGGCGTCCGTGGCGCACGTCGCCCTCCGCCTCGTCGTGCTCCCGGCGCTCGTCCTCCTCGCCGACCCAACCGTGCGCGTCGCGCCGCTCGTCGCCTGGCCGCTCGCCCTCTTCTACGGCAGCGTCGTCGCGCCGGCGCCCGGCGGGGGGGGCGTGGTCGAGGTGGCCTTCCGCGCCACGCTTGGCGACACGATCCCGGCGTCGCTCTTCGCGGCCGCGCTCGTCTGGTGGCGCTTCTACACGTTCTATCTCTACGTCCTGCTCGGCGCGCTCGCGGCGGGGAGAACGGTCGTGCGGGCGCTGAAGGGCGAGTCGGGCACGGGAGGCGGGACCACGGGCGTGGGGGCCCGGGAGCGGCAGCAAGCGGCCTGAGCCGCGGGGCGCCGAGCGCTCGACTCTGGCGCCTCAGGGGCGGCGGGCGCATTCTCTCGCACCGCGCCAGCCGGAGCGGGAGGGGGGCGCGGCGGCGTGCGCCCCTCCCGCGCACCCCTCCCGCGCCCCTCGCCCCCATGCGCCGCTCCACGCTCGCCCCCGTCGCCGCGCCGCTCCTCGTCCTCCTGCTCACCGCCCCCTCCGACGTCGCGCACGCGCAGGGGCTCCGCGGCAAGATCTCGTCGCTCTTCATCTTCGGCGGCGGCGACGAGCCGCTCTTCCTCGCCGGCTCGGCCGACCCGAACAACCCGGCGTCGATCCAGGCGCACGGCCGCCACTTCGTTCCCGCGTCGGCGGCGGAGAACGCGGCGGTCATCGGCTTCATCACCGATGCGATCGGCGCCAACATCGCCAACGTCCCGATCGGGTCGACGAGCGGGAGCACGACCTTCCACTTCGAGGGGGGCGTGCCGGTGAAGACCTCGACGTCGGCGGGTCCCATCTTCGCCGAGCGCGCGCAGACGCTGGGGCGAGGACGCGTGCTCGCCGGCGTGAACCGGAGCGGCTTCAGCTTCAAGTCGCTGCGCGGCGTCGACCTGAACAACCTCCAGCTCGACTTCACGCACGAGAACGTGGACTTCCCGGGGTGCGACGCGCAGTTCGGCGACCAGTGCTCGAAGATGGGGGTGCCGCCCCTCGAGAACGACGTTATCGACGTCAGGCTGTCGCTCGACATCGACGTGCACGCGACGGCGCTCTACGCCACCTACGGCGTCACCGACCGGATCGACGTCTCGGCGGTCGTCCCGATCGTCGAGACAGACGTCCGCGGGGAGAGCGATGCACAGATCATCCCCTTCGGCGGGCCGACGGCGGCGCACTTCTTCTCCGGCACACCGGAGAACCCGGGGCTCGGCGCGTCGCGCACGACCCAGGGCTCGGCCACCGGCCTCGGCGACGTCGCGGTGCGCGTGAAGACGAACCTGCGCCAGACGCCTCGCACGAGCGCCGCGCTCCTCGCCGACGCGCGCTTCCCGACGGGGAGCCAGGACGACCTGCTCGGCGCCGGCTTCTTCACCGCCCGCGCCCTCGCGATCGTGTCGTCGCGCTTCGGCGACGTCTCCCCACACCTGAACGTCGGCTACCTCTACCGCGCCGGCTCCCGGACGAACGACGCGGTGCTCGGCACGGTGGGCTTCGACCAGCTCCTCGCCGAGCACGTCACGCTCGCCGCGGACGTGATCAGCGAGCTGCAGGTGGGCACGAGCACGCTCGAGCTGCCGGCGCCGGTCACCTACAACGCGCCCTTCCGCCGCACCGTGCGGCCGACGTCGATCCCCGACACGCGCGACGACATCGTCAACGGCTCGTTCGGCGGGAAGTTCACCTTCGCGGGGAGCGCCACCCTGATCCTGAACGCGCTCTTCCCCCTGAACCGCGGCGGCCTGAGGCCGGGCGTGGCCTACACGGCAGGGCTGGAATACACGTTCTGAGGCGGGACGGAGCGTGTAGCACGGAGCGTGTAGCAGGGATGGTGGCTCCGGCTCTTACCGCACTCCCATCAGCCGCCACGTGCCGCTCTCGTTGCGCAGCGTGGCGTGGAAGGTCACGGGCTGGTGCTGGGGCTTGCCGTCGGCCGCCACGTAGTCGTAGCTGCCCGTCACGCGCGCCTCGGCGGACGTCCCGGCGACGCTCACGTCGGACACCGAGAAGGTGGCGCGCAGCGAGCGCGCGGCCTCGAAGAACTGCGCGAAGCCGCTCTCCTGCGCCGGCGTGATCCCGCGGTACGCGCGGCGCACCTCGGCGACGTCGCGCGACTCGATGGCGCGCGCGTACGCGGCGACGGCGGCGGTCACCTCCGCGGTCGGGTTCGTCGGTGCCGCGGTCTCGCGCGGAGGCGGCGAGGGCGCCACCGGTTGCGCGGACGGCGCGCTCACCGCCGGGGGCGGGGTCACCGGTGCGGCAGCGGAGACGGCCGGCGCACGGGACGGCGCGGGCTCCGTCGCCGCCGGGCGCGGCGGCGACGCGTTCCGACTCGCCGCGGCGGCGCCGGCGGCGGCGCCCGTCGGCGAGGTGCGGGGGCGAGTCTCGCGCGCCTCGCGCGTCTCGCGCGCCGCCGCGCTGGTGGGGCGCGGCGTCTCCGGCGCCGGCGGCGCGGGTGGCGGCGACAGGGACGCGGGATCCTTCGCATCGAGCGATCCCGTCCGAGGCGGGATCGCGCCCCCAGCCTCACCCGACCCGCCGCGACCGGTCACGATCGCCGCGCTCGACTCCCGCGATGCACGACCCGCCACTCCAGCCGAGTCGGGCGACGCCGGACTCCCGGCCGCGTCGCGCGACACGCGGTGCGGCGCCAGCACCACCCAGAGCATGAGCAGCGCGGCGACCGCCGCGAGCGCGCCGCCGCCCATCGCGGCGACGAGCGAGCTCCGGGTGCGCGACGCGTCCACCTGCGCCGCGGCGCGCGCCGCCTCGGCGCTCGCCACCGAGGCGCGCAGCGAGAGCGTGCCCGACTGCGCCCCGCCGCCGAGCGTGGCGCGCACCGCGGTGAGGTCGTTCGCCATGTCGAGCGCGTTCGCGTAGCGGTCGGCGACGTCCTTCGCGAGCGCCCGCTTCACCACGCGGTCGAGGGCGGCGGGGAGGCCCGGCAGCAGCTTCTGCATGTCGGGCGGATCCTCGCTCGTGATCTTGTAGAGGATCGCGTGCAGCGTGGGGCCCTCGAACGGCTGCGCGCCGGTGAGCAGCTCGTAGAGCACCGCGCCGACGGAGAAGATGTCGGCGGCCGGCGTCACGCGGCCGCCGGTCACCTGCTCCGGCGCCATGTAGCTCGGCGTCCCCATCATCGTCCCGGTCCTCGTCATGTTCGACGAGGTGAGGTGCGCGACGCCGAAGTCCATGATCTTCGCGCGCCCCTCTTCGGTGACGCGGATGTTCGCCGGCTTGATGTCGCGATGCACCACGCCGCGCCGGTGCGCGTAGGCGAGCCCGTTGAGGACGTCGATGGCGAGGTCGAGCTTCGCCGCGAGCGTGAGCGGCTCGCGCCGGGCGAGGAGCGTGGCGAGGTCCACCCCCTCGATGAACTCCATGGCGATGTAGAGGTGCCCCTCGACCTCGCCGAAGTCGTAGATGGTGATGACGTTCGGGTGCTGGAGCGAGCCCGCCGCCTGGGCCTCGCGCAGGAAGCGGTCGCGGAGGTCTTCCTGCCGCGCGATCGCGTCGCTCATCACCTTGATCGCCACCGGGCGGTTGAGCACGGAGTCGAGCGCGCGGTACACGACGCCCATCGCCCCCTCGCCGACGAGATCGAGGATGCGGTACTTGCCGATCGAGGTGATACCGGTGTCGGGCACGGCGGCGCCGGGAGCGGGGAGCGGAACGGGGCGAATATCGGCGCCCGGGCGACTTCCGGCAACCGGTCGCGGCGGCCTGAGCCGGGTCGCGTCACCGACCGTCCCCGCCGACGCCGGCGTCGGGCGTGGGGGCCCCCCCCCACCGGGAAGGTAGCGCGACGCGCCGAAGGCACCGGCACCGAAATCCCGCGCCCCGCATCCCGCGCTCCGCGCGGGCGGCCGGCCCGCGCCGTGCGCGCACGCTCCCGGACCCGCGCGCCCTCAGCCGTCGGCGATGGAGCCGTCCCCCGGACGCGTGGGGCTCAGCCCAGGAGGACACATGGCCGCGAACTCGCTGCAGGACCTCTACACGATGAAGCTCCAGATGATGTACGACGCGGAGCGGCAGGGGCTCGACTTCCTGCCGCGCCTGGTGCAGATGGCGCGGAACGACGACCTGAGGACGGGGCTCGAAGCGCACCGTCGGCAGTCCGAGGAGCACGTCCGGCGCCTCGAGCGGATGTTCCAGGACCGGGGCCAGCAGCCGCAGCCGCAGGAATGCGTGTCGATGCGCGCGCTGATCCAGGAATCAGAGCGAACGATGCGGAACGTCCAGGACCCCGACGCCATGGACGCGCTCATCATCGCCGCCGATCAGGCGGTGGAGCACCACGAGATCGCCGACTACGGGACGGCGCGCACCTGGGCGAGACAGGCCGGCCGGGAAGGTGAGGCCGACATCCTCGATCGCATCCTGCAGGAGGAGAAGGGCACCGACCAGCTCCTCAGCGACATCGCCGAACGCATCGTCAACCCGGAGGCGGCGCGCAAGCGCGGCGCGGCGGCGGAGCGCGACGTCACGGCCGCGGCGCAGGCGGGAGACACGGCACGGCGCGCCCCGACGGGCGGCGCGGGCGGTGGCGCCGGCGGCGCGCGGACGG
>JBJMNL010000179.1:0-2194 GCA_045804285.1 Gemmatimonadaceae bacterium | reverse complement strand
CCGCGGACGGGATCTCGGTCGCCGCCGCCTCGGCGAGCAGCGCCGCGACCCCCGGCGGCGCCCCGTGCGGGGGCGCCTCGTGCGGGGGCGCCTCGTGCGGGGGCGCCTCGTGCTCCCACGGACGCGCGATCATCGCGCCGCGAGCCCACCCCCGCGGCGGCGGGGTGCGACGATGCTGGGGAGGGCGGCGGGACGGCTCATGCAGCGGGAAACGGGTACGGCACGCGAATGGGGCGCGTCGGACCAGTCGTCTACGACGAGGTCCCGGCGGCGCCTGGCGAGCGCGGCAGTCGGCGCGCGCTCACAAGCTCAAGTGTCGTGCCAGCCGCCGACGAGCTCGGGACGCCGATCAGCGGAGCGGAGGGGAGGGCGAGCGTGGCGACCTCGAACGTGTCGCGCGCTCCCCACTCCCGGCACGACTCACCAGCTTTTCCAGGGCGCCTGACCGCTTCGCCAGAGCGACTCCAGCACCTCCTTGTCGCGCAGCGTGTCCATCGGGTGCCAGAAACCCGTGTGGCGGTAGGCCGCGAGCTGCCCCTCGCGCGCCAGGCGCTGGAGGGGCTCGTTCTCCCACACCGTGAGGTCGTCGTCCACGTAGTCGATCACCGCCGGCTCGAGGACGAAGAAGCCGCCGTTGATCCACGCGCCGTCGCCAACCGGCTTCTCCTTGAAGGCGGCGACGATGCCGCTCTCGTGCTCGAGGGAGAGCGCCCCGAAGCGCCCCTCCGGCTGGGTGGCGGTGAGCGTCGCGAGCGCGCCGGTGCG
This sequence comes from Gemmatimonadaceae bacterium, assembly GCA_045804285.1. Lineage (GTDB taxonomy): Bacteria > Gemmatimonadota > Gemmatimonadetes > Gemmatimonadales > Gemmatimonadaceae > DATMHT01. Next base: position 1,429 of record JBJMNL010000179.1, on the reverse strand, counting down.
CTTGTGGAACGCGACGAGCTCGCCGATGTCCACGTTGCTCACCCCGTCGCCGTAGGTCATGCAGAAGGTCTCGTCGCCGAGGTGGTGGCGGACGCGGCGCAGGCGCCCGCCCGTCATGCTCTTCTCCCCCGTGTCCACGATCGTCACCCGCCACGGCTCGGCGCCCTGGCCGTGCGTCTCCATGCGGTTCGCCTTCAGATCGAAGGTGACGTCGCAGGTGCGGAGGAAGTAGCTGGCGAAGAACTCCTTGATCGTGAAGCCCTTGTAGCCGGCGCAGACCACGAAGTCGTTGATCCCGTGCGACGAGTAGATCTTCATGATGTGCCAGAGGATCGGCATGCCGCCGATCTCGACCATCGGCTTCGGGCGGATGGCGGTCTCTTCGGAGATGCGGGTACCGAGCCCGCCGGCGAGAAGAACGGCTTTCATGAAGTGGGAACTGGCTCCTGGGTGATCGCGGGCACTGACCGCCACGGCGGGCTCGACCGCTATCTTATGCAAGGGGCAAGCTAGTCCGCACCCCCATCGACGCAACCATTCGCAGAGCCGCTCGTGGCATTCGCTCCCTCTCCCTCTCCTACCTCGCCACCGCCGCGCCGCGCGCCCGATCGCGGGCGTCGGGGCCGCCCGCGGGCGGCGGTCGCGGCCGCGGTGGCCGCCTTCGTCGTGATCGCGGTGGCGACGCTCACGCCGGCGGAGGAGACGGCGATCTCGCTCACCCAGCTCTGCGTCCTCTGTGGGTCGCTGGGCGTCCAGGACTTCCTCGACAACATCCTCCTCTTCTTGCCGCTCGGCCTCACGCTCCGCCTGGCCGGCGTGCCGCGCTGGCGCGTGGTGATGGTCGCGCTGCTGACGACGGTGACGGTGGAGGCGCTGCAGTACAGGTTCGTGACCGGTCGCGACTCGAGCATCGGCGACGTCCTCTCCAACGTCATCGGCGGCGCGCTCGGCGTGCTGCTCGCGGAGCGGTGGCGCGACCTCCTGACGCCGGCGGCGCGGGGGGCCCGCCGGCTCGCGATCGCCGGCGCGGCGGGGTGGCTCGGCGTGCTCGCGACGACCGCGTGGGCGCTCGCCCCGTCGGTGCCGGACGTCGCGTACCGCGTGCAGTGGCTCCCGGAGGACCCGACGCTCGCCAACTACCACGGCGAGCTGCTCGGCGCCTCACTCGGCGGCGTGCCGCTCCCCCCCGGTCCCCTGCCGGAGCGCGCGCGCGCCGCGCTGCGCGCCGGCGCGGCACGGCTCGAGGCGCGAGTGACGACCGGGAACGCGCGGGACGAGTTCGCGCCGATCGTGCGCGTGCGCAGTGCCGACAGCAGCGACCTCGCGGCGATCGGCGAGCGCGGGTGCGATCTCGAGTTCCACCTCTGGTCGCGGGTGAGCGACCTGCGGATGCGCGGGCCGTCAGTGACCGTGCCGCGCGTCTTCCCGT
>JBJMNL010000178.1:0-10842 GCA_045804285.1 Gemmatimonadaceae bacterium | reverse complement strand
GGCGATGCTCGACATCCTCGAGCACAACGAGGACCTGCAGCTCCTGCAGCGCTACGCGGACGGCGTCCGCGCCCCGCACAAGACGGGCGCGACCGACGCGGTCCGCACGGAGTGCTCGCTCTTCTACCTCCAGTCTCGCGTCGTCGCCTGCGTCCTCACGAAGGAGAACGTCGACCAGCGCTGGCTCATCGACAGCGAGCCGCAGGTCACGATGGCGCGAATGGGCGAGGCGATCGTCAAGGCGTGGCCGGCGGCGGCGAAGGCCAAGACCTGAGCGGCGGAGAGGAGAGGAACGCCGGAGGGCGGGATGAGGAGCCTTGAAGGGCGGAATGAAAGGCGAAGCGCGGAATTGGAAGACTGAAAGGCGGAATGAGGCATGAGGCATGAGGCCGGGACGCTCCGAGTGGCTCGGCTGGCCACCGGTGGGGTCCCGGCATCATGCCGCATTCCGCTCTTTCGATTCCGCCCTTCAGGTCTCCTTCCGCCCTTCTGCACTCACTCCCCATCCCGCCCTTCAGCATTTCGCCGCGGCACGGCTCCTGCCCGGTAACGGAGCGCCGTGATCCCAGGAGATCTCCCCATGAGCCGCCGCACCCTCACGAGCGCCGCCGCGGCGCTCCTGTTCGCCGGTGCCGCGCCGGGCGCCGCCCGCGCGCAGTTCACCGGCGTCGTCGTGCGTCCCGAGCGCCGCGCCGCCTCCGCCGAAACCACGGTCGCCGCCGGGACGCCGTCGGCGCGCGACACGATCGCGCAGACGCGGCTCACCGACATGAAGCGCTGGGTGGACTCGGCGACGGTCGCGCTCGCGTCGGCCGAACCGACGGCCGCCGCCCAGCGGGCGGCCATCGACACGACCAGCACTCCGGCGCCGGCCCCAGCCCCGTCGCCGGTGCCCGCGGTCGAGCGTGGCCAGACGAACGCGTCGGCGGGCGAGGTGGCGCTGGCGGACTCCACGATGCGCGAGGGCGCCCGCGCGCCGAACACGGCGACGCCGCTCCCGACAGTGGCCCTCGCGGGTGCGGCGCTGCTGCTGGCCGGCCTCTGGCTCCGGCGCCGGGCGCCGCGTGCGTAGCGTCTCCGCGCGCGCGCCAGCCGGTCCCGCCTCCGCCCGCGGAGCGCGGCGCCGCGCGGGCTCCGTGGCCGCGCTCTGCGGCGCGCTCCTCCTCGGCTATGCGGGCGTCGGTTACGCGCGCGGCGCGCTGGCGCGCGACCGGGCGCGCTCGCTCTGGGAGGCCGGCGAGGCGCGGCGGGCGGTCGCGGCCGCCCGCGCGGTGGGCGCCGGGCTGGCCGGAGAGCCGCCGGTGCGCGGAACGCCGGTCGCGCGGCTCCTCGTGCCGCGTCTCGGGATGGACGAGATCGTCGTCGAGGGGGTAGGGGACGAGGAGCTGCTCGCCGGCCCCGGGCACTACCCGGGGAGCGCACTCCCCGGCGCCGCCGGAAACGCAGTGCTCTCGGCGCACCGCGACCGCCACTTCCGCCGACTCGACGCGCTGGCCATCGGCGACACCGTCCTGACCATCGCCGGCGGCCGCACGGTGACCTGGCGCGTGACCCGGCGCCGGGTGATCGACAGGGACGCCCCGGCCCTGTTCTCGACGTCCCAGCCGCGCCTGACGCTCACCACCTGCTGGCCGGTACGATACTTCGGCGCGGCGCCGGACCGGCTGATCGTGGAGGCGGAGCCGGTAGCGCGCTGAGCGAGCGGCCGGAGCGGAGGCGGTGATCTTTCCCGCCGAGCTACATTCCGCCATGCCCTCTCCCATCCGCCTCTCCCCCCCCGTCGCCGACGCGCTCTCCGCCGGCCGGCCGGTCGTCGCGCTCGAGAGCTCGGTGCTCGCGCAGGGGCTGCCGATCCCCGCGAACCGCGAGGCGGCGCGACGGATGGTGAGGGCGGTCGAGGGAGCGGGGGCCGTTCCGGCGGTCTCGGCGGTCGTGCGTGGGGTGCCGGCCTTCGGGTTGGAGGGGGAGGATCTCGAGCGCTTCCTGCGGCGGGACGGTGTGCGCAAGGTGTCGGCGCGCGACATCCCGGCGGCCATGGTCGCCGGCGCCGACGGGGCGACGACGGTGGCGGCGTCGCTCGCCCTCGCCGCGATGGCGGGGATCACCGTCTTCGCGACCGGCGGGATCGGCGGCGTGCATCGGGAGCCCCCCTTCGACGAGTCGGCGGACCTGGCGGAGCTGGCGCGGTCGCGGGTCCTGGTCGTCTGCGCCGGCGCGAAGTCGATCCTCGACCTGCCGGCGACGCTCGAGCGGCTGGAGACGCTGGGCGTCGCCGTGGTCGGCTACCGCACGTCACGGCTCCCGGGATTCTTCACCGCCGACGCCGGCCTCCCCCTCCCGGCGCGCGCCGAGAGCGCGGCCGAGCTGGCGGCGATCTTTCGGGCCCACTGCGCCCTCGGCCGGCCGGGTGCGCTCCTCGTCCTCCAGCCGCCGCCGGCGGAGTGGGCGCTGCCGGCCGACATCGTGGACGGCGCCGTCGCGCGCGCCGTGGAGCGGGCGCGCGCGGCCGGCGTCCGCGGCGCCGCCTCCACCCCCTTTCTCCTCGCCGACGTCGAGCGCGAGACCGGCGGCCGGTCGCTCCAGGTCAACCTCGCGCTCCTCGAGAGCAACGCGAGACTGGCGGGGGAGATCGCGGTGGAGCTCAGCCGCCCGTAGGGCCGGGGGTGTGGGACGGCCTCGACGCCTGATGCGTGGGCCACCCGCCCCCATCCTACAGCCGCCGTGCCCTGCGGCGGTCCGAGGCGTCTCTGTCCAGGAGGCGCCGGGGTCCGACGAGACCGGGGGAACGGGTGGCGGCGAGGGGATGTCGGCGGCGAAAGAACGATGTCGTGAGACGCCCCCTTCACGCGGCACCCTACGTCCCTGTTCCGGCCCGACTCCTGCTCATTCGGCGGGTTGAACTCGGGCGCGTCCGGGTGGTACAATAGCCGTACCCCATCGGTTGGAGGAAATCGAAGCTATGCCAACCCCGTTTCTGAGTTCCGAAGAGTACGACGAGCGCGCCCATCAGCTCTACAACGAGGGGCAGTACGACGAGGCGCTCGACGTGCTCCGCGAAGGACTCGCGCTCTACCCGAACGCGGTGGAGCTGCACATCGGGGTGGGATACGCCCGCGTCGCCCGTGAGGAGTATGCCTGGGCGCGCCGCAGCTTCGAGGAGTCGCTGATCCTCGACCCCGACCACGAGGACGCCCTCGCCGGCCTGGGGGAAGTCCTGCTCAAGTTCGGTCAGGGGGAGGCGGCGGTGAAGAGCTTCCGCCGCATCCTCGAGCTCGGCTACCAGGACGACGTCGACCTCATGCTCCAGTCGGGGCGCGCCCTCTTTCGCGAGGGGCTGATCGAGGAGGCGAGGGAGTTCTTCGAGATCGCCGTGCAGCAGACGCCGGATTCCGCCGAGGCGGTCGCGTGCGTCGGCTACGCGCAGCACCGGATGGGGGACGACGACGCGGCGATCGCGACGCTCCGGCGCGCGCTCCAGCTCGACGGCGACCATACCGAGGCGCGCATCTATCTCGGCAACGTCCTCTACGATCGCGGCGAGTACGAGGCGGCGCTCTATCACCTCGACCGCACGACCCCCGAGGATCACTGGGACGAGCTGGGGATCTGGCGCTTGGTCGAGCTCAAGAAGACCGTCTACCGCCTGAAGGACGACGACCCGGAGCTCAAGCCCTGGGACGAGCGGCTGGGCGAGCTGGCGGGTGAGCCCGACGACATCGACGAGATGCTGGCCGAGATCGAGCAGCGGGCCGCGGAGGCGGAGAGCGCCGAGGCGCAGGGGCAGCTCGAGCTGTTCGGCGCGCTCCTCACCGACCTCGCCGGCCAGAAGGCGGACGATGAGGAGCCGGGGGCGGCGCCGCCCCCGGCGCTCCTCCCCGCTCCGCAGCGTCACCGGATCGTGCGCGAGGGACGCGAGTTCACCGGCACCTGGGAGGAGATCGTTCGCTCCATGCGCGACGCCAACGCCGCTTTCGCCGGCCGCTCTCTCGCGGAGTTCATGATGACCGAGGCGCGACGCGGCTTCTCGATCACCGGCGTCGAGATCCCGACCGGAGACCCGGAGAGCTTCATCCGCGGCAGCGCGGACGCGGGCCTGCTCCGCATCGTCCGGTAGCCGCGGTGACCGCCCCGAACCTCCGCACCGCGGCGGCCGCAGTCGACGCCGCGCGCCCCATCGTCGCCCGGCTCGACGTCTCGCGCGACCCCGAGGACGTCGCCGCCGACCTGCTCGACGCCTGGTCGCAGACCGAGACCGCGCTCCGCGCCTACCTCGGTGGCTCGGGGATGAGCGGGCAGGCGCTCGTCCGCGAGCTGCGCCAGCGCGAGCTGCTCTCGCTCGAGCAGGCGCACGCGCTGCTCGAGTTCCTCTCGGCGCGCGAGCGCGCCAACCGCCCGGCCTACCGCCCGACCAGCATCGACGTCGGCGCCGCGCGCGAGGGGTTCCGCCGCCTCGAGGAGGCGATCGCCGGCGGCGCGCCGACGCCGGCCGCCTACGCCGCGGCGGCGGGCTTCGCCGGGGCCACGGCGGCGGCCGGCTCCGCCGGCACCTTCGCTCCGCCCCGCGCCACCCCTTCCGCTGCGGCGCCGTCCTACGCCGGCGGCGGAAGTGCCCTGCCTCCCGCCCCCGACGCCGCCGCCGTCGCCTACGTGCCGCGTGCCGAAGGGCGCGGGCCGGGCCGCATGCTCGCCATCCTCATCGCCTTCGTTCTGCTCGTCGTCGGCGGCGCCTGGTACCTCCTGGCCCGCGGCGGCGGGAGCTCGCGGGCGGTGGACGACGCGGTCGCGCTCTACTCGCAGGGGAAGCGCGAGGCCGCGCGCTCCGCGTTCGAGAAGATCGCCCGCGACGACCCGAGCCTCGCCACGCCCCACATCTATCTCGGGCGCATCGCCCGCGAGGAAGGGGACATGCGCTCGGCGCAGAACGAGCTGCAGATGGCGGTGCGCCTCGATCCGGAGAACGGCGTCGCGCTGCGGGAGATGGGCTCCTACCTCCTGGCCACCGGCAACAACGAGCTCGCCCGCAAGTTCTACGTGCGGGCCGTCCAGGCGAACGCGAGCGACAAGTCGGCGCAGGGCTTTCTCGGCTGTGCCCTCTACCGCCTCGGCAGGCAGGGAGAGGCGCAGACGTGGCTCACCCGCGCGGGGCAGGGTCCGTGGTCGTCGTGCCCCCTGCCCGCGGCGCCGGGCGCCGCCGTCGCCGGCCCGTACGGGCCCGCCGGCCAGCTCCCGGCAGCGCCGCCGCGCTGAGAACGGCCCCCATCCCACGAGCGCGCCACGGAGCGATTCGCGCGCGCTGACCGGAGCGCTTCCGTGATCGAGCTCGAAGGGGTCGGCAAGACGTACCGCTCCCTCACCGGGCGGGAGGTGCGCGCCGTGGAGCAGCTCACGCTGCGCATCGAGCCGGGCGAGGTGCTCGGCGTCGCCGGCCCGAACGGCGCCGGCAAGAGCACGCTGATCTCCCTCCTCCTCGGCTACCTCCGCCCCAGCGAGGGGGTCGTGCGCATCGCCGGGCTCGAGCCGCGCGACTACGTCGAGCGCCACGGCGTCGGTTACCTCTCGGAGCTCGTCGACGTACCGCCCCGCTGGTCGGTCGAGGAGGCCCTCACCCGATACGCCGTGCTCGCCGGCGTCGGCGACGGCGACCTCGCGCTGCGCGTGGACGAGGTGATCGACCGCCTCGGGCTCGACGAGCACCGGGACAAGGCGGTGCGCGCGCTGTCGAAGGGGAACCGCCAGCGCCTTGGCCTCGGGCAGGCGCTGCTGCGCGGGGAGCGGCTGTTCATCCTCGACGAGCCGACGCACGGGCTCGACCCGCTCTGGACGGCGCGCTTTCGCGAGATCGTCGCCGCGCTCCGCCATCCGGCGCGCGTCGTCGTCATCGCGTCGCACAACCTCGAGGAGCTCGAGCGGCTGTGCGACCGCGTGGCCATCATCGACCGCGGTCAGCTCCAGCGCGTCGTGGAGGTGGGGAGAGTCCTGCCGATGGCGTCGGCTGTCGTATTCCGGTTGACCGTCGCGCACGGGGCGGAGCACCTCGCCGGCGTGTTCCCGGACGCGCTCGAGCTCGGCCGCGGCGACTGGGCGGTGCGCGCCAGCGGGCTCGCGGAGCTGAATCGCGGGGTGGCGGAGCTCATCCGCCGGGGCACGCTCCTCGCTGGCGTGGCCCCTGCGCAATCGGCGTTGGAGCAGCAGTTCCAGGAAGCCATCGGGGAGGTGGCGCTATGAACGCGGCGGTGGAGGCGGCACTCGGCGGCGGCATGCGCGCCGGCGCGCGTAGCGGCGTCCCGGGCGGCGAGCGGACGACCGCCCGCCTCGGGCGCTACGCGTGGTGGCAGCTCAAGGACTTCGCCCGTGAGCGCGGCGTATGGATCATGGCGCTCGGGCTCCTCGCGCTCTGGATCTTCCGCGCGAACTACGAGGCGCCGACCTGGATCCGGAGCCCGCGCGGCTTCAGCGGCAGCTATCTCCCGACCGAGGCCGACTTCTTCCGGGCGCAGCTCATGCGGCTCGTCGGGGTGGGCAGCTTCGTCGCCACGCTCATCGCGACGCACGGCATCGTCGCGCGCGACCGCGAGCGTGGCTACCAGCGCTTTCTCTTCGCCAAGCCCGTGAGCATCACGCGCTACTACCTGCAGGCTTTCCTCGTGCACGGCGTCGGGTACCTGGCGATCGTGGCCGCCCTGCTGCTGGCGACCGCGGCCAGCTTCGGACGCGCCGTCCCGGCCGCCGGCGTGCTGATCTACGCCGGCGCGCAGTACGTGCTCGTCGGCGGCCTGGTGATGCTGCTGTCCACGCTCGGCCGCTACGACTTCGCCGTCGGCGGCCTGCTGTCGGTCGCGTCGATCCCCGTCGCGCTCATGGGCGCACGGTGGCACGCGTCGACCTGGTGGAAGGTGGCCGCGCTGCTGCTGCCGCCGCTCCCGTCGCTCGTGAGCGCGGGGGATTCCGTCGCGCGCGGCCGCCTGCCCGTCGTCGAGCTCGTCGCGCCGCTGTGCTACGGCACCCTGTACGTCGCGGCGGCGCTCGGCGTGCTGCGCCGCCGCGCGATCCGCGTGTGAGCCGGCCGCCGTCCTGGCGAACCGCCGCCCCTCGGGGCACGCGCGCGGCGCGAGCGCACCTCGACTCGCGCCGCGCGCGTTCCGCTTCCGTCACACTCCGCTTCCCGCTCTACCATGTCCGCACCCGCTGCCACGTTCCCCGGCCTCGACCCCGCGACCGTCCATCGCGTCGTCCTCCCCAACGGGCTCACCGTACTCCTCCGGCGTGACCCGTCGGCGCCGGTCGTCGCCGTCGTCACCTACGTGAAGGCGGGATACTTCGACGAGACCGACGACGTGGTCGGGATCGCGCACGTGCTCGAGCACATGTACTTCAAGGGGACGCCGCGGCGCGGCGTGGGGGAGATCTCGAAGGAGACGAAGGCGGCCGGCGGCTACCTCAACGCGCACACGATCTACGACCACACCAGCTACTACACCGTGCTCCCCGCGTCCGGCTTCGGGGCGGGGCTCGACGTCCAAGCGGACGCCTACGCGAACTCGCTGATCGACGGCGAGGAGCTGGCGAAGGAGCTCGAGGTCATCATCCAGGAGGCGAAGCGGAAGGCCGACAGCCCCGCCGCCGTCGCCACCGAGACGCTGTACGAGCTGCTGCACGACCGCCACCGGATGCGGCGCTGGCGGATCGGGCGCGAGCCGGGCCTGCGCGCGCTGACGCGCGAGGCGCTCGTCGGCTTCTACCGCAACTTCTACCGGCCGTCGAGCACGATCCTCGCCATCGTCGGCGACGTCGACCCCGACGTGGCGCTGGCGCATGTGGAGCGACGCTACGGCCCGCTCGAGGCCGGCACGCCGAAGCGCACGCCGGGGCCGGCCGAGCCCGGGCACCGCGACTTCCGCTTCCGCGAGTGGACGGGCGACATCGCGCAGACGCAGCTCCTCTGCGGATGGCGCACGGTGGCGACGCTCCACCCCGACGCGCCCTCCCTCGACCTCGCCGCCTCGGTGCTGGGCACGGGCCGCGCGTCGCGGCTCTACCGCGCGGTGCGCGAGCGCAAGCTGGCGTCGTCGGTCAGCGCCTACAACTACACGCCGACGGAGCTCGGCGTGTTCGTCGTGCACGCCGAGACGCCGCCCGCGACGACCGCCGAGGCGGCGCGCGCGACGTGGGGGCAGCTCCGCGAGATGCGCGAGTCCGGCGTGGGCGCGTACGAGCTGGAGCGGACGCGGCGGATCTACGAGTCGCGGTGGGTGCGCCGGCTCGAGACCATGGAGGGGCAGGCGAACTTTCTGGCCGAGTGGGAGGCGATGGGCGACTGGCGGCTCGGGGAGCAGTACCTCGAGCGGCTCCTGACGACGTCGCCGGCGGTGGTGACCGATGCGGTGAGACAATACCTCGACCCGAACGCGGCGGGGCTGGTCGTCTACCGGCCGCAGGGGACGCCGCCGGTGGCGGGCGACGTGGACGCGATGCGCCGGCTGCTCGACGGCGCGAGCCCGAGCCCGCTCCCGCCGACGCCGCCGCGCGTCGCCTGCCTCTCCGCCCCTCCCGCGCCGCGTCCGTCGTTCGTGCGCGAGGAGGCGGGGGTGCGCGTGTACCGGACGGCCGCGGACGTGCCCGTGCTCGTCAGGCGGAAGCCGGGCGCGCAGGTGGTGCACGCCGGCGTCTACTTCCCCGGCGGCGCGGTCGAGGAGGGGGCGGCGCGCGCCGGCCTGACGACGCTGACCGCGCGCACCTCGATCAAGGGCACCGAGCGACGCACGGCGGCGCAGATCGCCGAGGACGGCGAGCTGCTCGGCGGGAGCGTCGGCGTCAGCGTGGGAGGGGAGAGCTTCGGCTGGTCGATCTCCGTCCCCGCGCGCCACGCCCCCGCCGCGCTCGACCTCCTCGCCGACGTCGTGCAGCGGCCGATGATGCCCGAGCCGGCGCTGGAGACGGAGCGCGCGGTGGCGCTCGCCGACGTCGCGATGCTGCGCGACGACATGTACCGGTGGCCGCTGCGGCTGGCGACGCAGGCGGCGTTCGCCGGTCACCCGTACGGCGTGCCGGCGTCCGGCACCGAGGAATCGCTGCGCGCGCTCACGGCGGACGAGCTGCGCGCGTGGCACGCGACGCGCGTGCTCCGCGGCGCGCCGGTGATCGCGGTCGTCGGCGACGTGGACGCGGACGAGATGGCGGCGCTCGCCGCGCGCGACTTCGCGCTGCTCCGCTTCGGCGAGACGACCGACGTGCCCGAGCCGCGCTGGCCGGCCGAGCCGCTCGTGACGGCCGAGTCGCGCGAGAAGGCCCAGACCGCGCTCGCCCTGGAGTTCCCCGGCCCGCGCCGCGGCGACGACGACCGTTTCGTGGCGCACCTGATCGCGGGGATCGCGAGCGGGCTGGGGGGGCGTTTCTTCGACGAGCTGCGCGACCGCCGGTCGCTCGCCTACACGGTCGCCGCGTTCGCGAGCGAGCGCGTCCGCGCCGGGGCCTTCATCGCCTACATCGCGACCTCGCCGGAGAAGGAGGAGGAGGCGCGGCGCGGCCTGCTCGCCGAGTTCGCGAGATTGCGCGACGCGCCGGTCGCGGAGGAGGAGCTCGCGCGGGCGAAGACCTACGCGATCGGCACCTACGCGATCTCGCAGCAGAGCGGCGCCTCGGTGCTCGGCGACGTCATCGACGCCTGGCTCTTCGGCCACGGCCTCGCCGAGCTCACGGAGCACGACGATCGGGTGCGCGGCGTCTCCGCGGCCGCGATCCAGGCCTTCGCCAGGCGACACTTCGACGAGTCGCGACTGGTGGAAGGGATCGTGCGCGGGGTGGGGAAGACGGTCTGACTACAGTGGGGAGCGGGGAGCGTGGAGCGTGGAGGGACCGCCGCTCGGGACGTCCCGGGGCAGAGTACCCGCTCCACGCTCCACCCTCCTCTTCATCTCCGCTTCGCCGGCTTGAATTCGAGCGCCGCGTTCAGCCACCGCACCATCGGCACGAGCGCCGCGAAGTCGGCGGTGAGACGGTCGGGGAGGCTCGGCGAGCACACCTCGGCGTCGGAGATGGCGCGCGAGGCGGTGAAGGAGGCGAAGCGGAGCCAGCGCGCGGCCGGGTGGTCGGGGGGGAAGCCGCGCGGGGTGCGGGTGAGGACGAGCTCCTCCGTGAGCGCGCCGAAGCGCTCCGCGAACTCGCCCCGCAGCGTGCGCTCGAAGGGACGATGACTCTCGGCGAGCGCCTCGCGCACCCGGGCGAGCGCCTCCCGCGGCGGGCGGTACAACCCGCCCGCGGCGATCGAGCCGCCGGGCTCGAGGTGAAAGTAGAGCCCCGCCGCCCCGCCGTTGTCGTGCGGCGCCGCCGAGCGGCCGGCGGCGCGGTGAAAGAACCAGCAGGCAGCGTGCGTCTTGTACGGCGACTTGTCGCGCGAGAAGCGTACGTCGCGGTGGATGCGGAAGAGCGACCGCTTCGTGTCGCCGACGATCTCCGGCGCGACCGTCGCGAGGCGGACGTCCATCTCCTCCACCAGCTCGCGCAACGGCGCGCGCACCTCCCGCTCGTAGGTCTCGCGGCGCGCCTCGAACCACTCCTTGCGGTTGTTGGCGGCGAGGCCGCGGAGAAAGCGAAGGGACGCTGGGGCGAACATGTCTGAGAGAGCGGGGAGGCGTCAGGCGCGAGTCGAAAGGGATGCGCGACCAGTTGGCAGTGAGCAGTTGTCAGTCATCAGTCGTCAGTCGCCGGCGTCGAGCGCAGACTCTTCACCCCGAACCGCAAAACTGCCAACTGCACACTGCCAACTGCACACTGCCAACTGCCCCTCGCCATCTCCCCTCCTCGACCTCACCTTCCCGTTCATTGCCCCGCCGACTCCCGCAATCC
>JBJMNL010000177.1:0-2469 GCA_045804285.1 Gemmatimonadaceae bacterium | reverse complement strand
CGGAAGCGGCGCGCGGCGAGGAGGATCTCCGCGCGCTTGCGGGCGCGCGGCACGTCGGGGTTGGCGAGGATGTCGCTGACGACGTCGTGCATCGAGTGCAGGTTGTCGAAGATGATCGCCGCCGCGGGGTAGCGCTCGGCGAAGCGCGGCGCGACGGCGGGGGTCATCGGCATCTGGTAGGGGAGCGTGCGCGGCGGGTCCTCGAGCATCTGCCAGAAGCGCGCGACGGTGGCGCGGACGCCGGCCTGGCGCTCCTCCGCGCTCCGGCCCACGACGAGCGGCTCGTAGAGCCCGACCTGCATCCAGTGGTAGCCCCAGATCAGGCCGTTGAACTTGGGGTACCGCTTGCGGAAGGCGAGCGAGTACGGCTGCTCCTGCATCAGCTTCATGCTCTTCGGCCGCGAGCTGAAGGCGAGGTCGGGGCGCGTCCTGTAATACGCGACCAGACGCGCGACCTCGCGGTCCTTCGCCGCCTGGTCGAGCCGCTCGTCGGCGAGGACGTCGTAGAGCTGGCGGTGGAGGATGTGCGCCCAGTCGAACATCTGCTTCGCCTCGGGGGCGAGCTTCGCGTACTCGACCTCGATGGCCGCTTCCTCGAGCGGGACGTGCGGCGGGGAGACGAGCACCTTCTTCACGAGGTGGTCGTACTCCGTCTGCTCCAGGACCGACGCGGGCGCGCCCGGCTTCGTCCACAGCGTCTCGTAGAGGATCGCGTGGCCGTAGTCGAAGGCGTTGAACAGGCGGTCCGCCCCGCGGTACTGGTTGCGGAACACCCAGTTGTGCCCGGCCTGCAGGTAGAACTGCTCGTACGTCGTGGACCACTGGGCCCGCGCCGGCCGCGGTGCGGCGGCGGCGAGCGCGGCAACCACGAGCGCGAGGGCGCTGGCCGCGCGGCGGATGGTGCGCCGGACGGGGCGGCGCGGCGCGCCGAGCCCCGAGTCTGTATGCTGCACGGAAGGTCTCCGCGAGAGTGTGGGGTGCGACGTCGGGTGCGACGTCGGGTGCATCGTCGGTCGTGTCGTCCGCGGCATCGGCCGCGTGCTCAGCGGCCCGACCACGGGAGGCCGACCGCGACGGCGGCGCCGACGGTGACGAACCAGCCCTGGTCGTCGCCGGTGAACCGGTAGCCCGCGCCGGCGTCGGTCGCCACGCGCGGGCTGAGCTGGTAGCGGAGCCCCGCCGCCGAGTGCCAGGCGACGTCGGTCGCCACGCTCAGCGGCTGCTGCGCGACGACCTCGCCGGTGACGAGGAGCGCCTTCAGCGGGAAGGTGCGGTCCACGGCGGCACCCGCCCACCAGCGCGAGAGCTCGGTCCCACCACGCCCCCCGACGCCGCGGGACGTCGCGGACGCACCCTCGCCCGCCGGCAGCCGGTCGCCGAAGGTGTACTGCCCGTTCACGTGGACGCGCGCCCACGGGAACGTCTTCGTCGCGATCCCCTTCACCGACGGGTACGCCCGGTCCGGCCCGAGCCCGCCGGCGGGGATCAGCACGTCGGCGGCGACGGCGAGCGCGGGGATCGACGTCTCGGCGTTCAGGTTGTGCAGCACCGACAGGTCGACGCCGGCGAGGCCGGCGGTGTGCCCGGCGGGGCCGGCGTCGACGACGGCGAGCGGGAGGCCGAGCTCGAGCTGCGTGCGGGGGAGGAGCCCGAGCGCGACCTTCGGCTCGAGGCCCCACTGGTACGTCCCGCCGCGCGCGCGCTCGAGGCGGAGCGGCGCGACCTGCAGCTCGACGGCGCGGCGCTCGACGGCGTACGCGTCCTCGACCTGGATGGGGCGGCCGGCGTCGGTGTTGTAGTAGTCCGTCTGCGCCGCGGCCTGGTGCGCCGTGGCCGCGAGGGTGAGCGCGGCGCCCGCCAGCGCGGTCGCGAGCGACTGGATCCGGCTACGGCTGCGGTGACTCGGCGCGTGCGGGACGAGCCTCCGGCGGTCGCGCGACCCTGGAGAGGCGGATCGAAGTGCGAACATCAGCGTCGTGTCCTGTATGGAATGTCATGGGCGGCGCCCCTCGCGCGCGGACGGGCCCAGGGGTACTCCTGGCCGTCCCGGATGCGCGGGGTCGCTGCTCCCCTGGACTTGCGGTCGACTGTCGATTGTCCGAGCGGGCGCGGGCGGGCGGCGCTCCGGTGTCGGCACGGAGCCCGGGGTGCCCGCGGAGACTACGCCCGAGGCGGTGGGGGCTCGGGGGCGGCGGTCGTCGAGCGGGGCGCGTCGAACTGCGCCACCTGGGCTCGCCCCGCGCTCGACCAGACGGCCGGGAGCTCGGTCGTCGTGCTCGCCAGCGCGATGGCCGCGCAGGCGGGCATGGTGCCGCAGTGGGTCATGCCGTGCGGGCCGTCGCTGGGCGCGTGGCTCGGCGCCTGATCGGGGGCGTGATCGCCACCCGCCGGCATCGACGGGCCGCCGCCTTCCGGTGTGCCGGCGGGCCCGTGGTGTTGCCCGTGGTGTGCCGCCGAGCGGGCGGCGTG
>JBJMNL010000176.1:0-3996 GCA_045804285.1 Gemmatimonadaceae bacterium | reverse complement strand
GACCGGTCGCGCGCTCGCGACGGGCGACGCCGGGCTCGCGCCCGGCGGCCGCGCCGCGTCGCACGCCGGCCGCGACGCCGCCGCGATCCGCGCGCGGATCGCCGACGGGGCGCCCGGAACGTACATCGACGAGATCCTCCGCTCCCGCGACTCCTCGCTCGCCCGCTGGCCCGCCCGCGTCGAGCGCCCGCTCGCCGTCTGGGTGCAGCCCGGCATCGACCTCCCCGGTTGGCGCCCCGAGCTCTCCGATCGCGCCCGCGAGGCGTTCACCGAGTGGGCCGGCACCGGCATCCCGCTCCGCTTCACCTTCGTCGCCGACTCCGCGCACGCCGACGTCCACGTCACGTGGATCGACCGCTTCGCCGAGCCGATCAGCGGCAAGACGCTCTGGACGCGCGACGACCGATGGTGGATCGTCAGCGCGGACCTCGTCCTCGCCCTCCACCACCGCGACGGCACCCCCCTCGATGGTGCCGCGGTGCGCGCCATCGCCCTCCACGAGGTCGGCCACCTCGTGGGGCTCGACCACACCGGCGACACGCGCAACATCATGACGCCCCGCGTCCGCGTCCGCGCCCTCTCCCCCGCCGACGCCGCCACCGCCCGCCTGCTCTACTCGCTGCCGCCGGGAAGCGTGCGCTAGAGAGCGTGTGGCGTGTCGCGCGTGGGACCGGCCGCCCGGGACGCCCCGGAGCAGTCGCTGCACGCGACACACTCGCCGTTCCCCGCCCCCGCCCTCATGAGACGCCCCGAGCTCCTCCTCCTCGCCCTGCTCGCCGCCTTCGCCGCCTTCGTCGGTGCGCAGGTCGTGCGCGCGCCGGCGCGCGCCGCCGTCGCGTCGGCCCGGGAGGATGAGCCGGCCGGGGAGGAGACCGGCGCCGGTCCAAGCCCCGCGCGCCCGGCGCACGATCCCGCGGCGGTCCGCCGGCGGCTCGTCGAGCGGGGCTTCGGCACCTACGTCGGCGACATCCTGGCCCTCGAGGACTCCGCGCTCCAGCGCTGGCCCGACGAGCGCCGCACCGACCCGGTGCGCGTCTGGGTGCAGCCGCGCTCCGCCGTGGACGGGTGGACCCCGCACTGTCCGCAGCTCGCCCGCGACGGCTTCCTCGCCTGGGAGCAGGCCGGGCTTCCGCTCCGCTTCGCCTTCGTCGACGACTCCGCGAGCGCCGAGGTGCGCGTCGCCTGGGTGGACCACATCGACCCCGCCCCGCGCATCGGCGTCACCCGGCGCATGAGCGACCCGGAGGGATGGATCGTCGGCGGCACGATCGACATCGCCACCCACGGCGTCGGCGGCCGCGTCCTCGAGGAGGACGTGATCCGCACGACCGCGCTCCACGAGGTCGGCCACCTGATCGGCCTCGACCACACCTCCGACCCGACCAGCGTGATGTCCGCGGAGGCGCAGGCCGCCCGCCACCTCCTCTCGAGCAGTGACAAGGCGACGGTGGCGCTGCTGTACGAAGTGACGCCGGGGACGATCGCCGCGGGACGCTAGCCGGGGGCGGCCGGCCCCCGCCCCCCTGGCACACCCCCTGCCCCCGCCTCTCCCCCATGACCAACGACTGCGAGCCGGGCGACACCGGGCCGGTCTTCGACGCGGTGATCGTGGGCGGCGGGCCGGCGGGGCTCTCGGCGGCGATCTGGCTCGGGCGCTACCTGCACCGCGTCGCCGTCGTCGACTCCGGCGACCCGCGCAACTGGGAGACGCGCGGCATCAACGGATATCTTGGGCTCCCAGGCGTCCGCCCCGCCGACCTGCGCGGCGCCGGCCGCGAGGAAGCGAAGCGGTATGACGTGACCCTCGTCGACGGCTTCGTGTCGCGCGCGGTGAAGGAAGGGGACGAACGCTTCGTGCTCGAGTACGACCCGATGGAGACGACCAAGGCGGAGGAGGACCGCGCCGGGCCCGGCGCGCCGCGCCGCCCCGACGACAACGCCCCGCGCCCCTGCACGCGCCGCCTCGTCGGCCGCCGCCTCCTCCTCGCCATCGGCCTGAAGGACGTCTGGCCGAAGGTGCCCGGCCTCGAGCGCATCTACGGCGACAAGGCGCACGTCTGCCCGGACTGCGACGGCTTCGAGACGCGCGACAGGAAGACGGTCGTCCTCGGCTGCGGCCGCAAGGCGGTCGGCATGGCGCTCAACCTCACGACGTGGACGCGCGACGTCGTCGTCTGCACGAACGGCCACGACCCGGAGCTCGACGAGTACCTCGTCGGCAAGCTCGGCGCGCTCGACATCCCGGTCGTCACCACGCCGATCGAGCGCATCCACTTCCGCGAGGGGGACCTCCGCTCGCTCCACTTCGCGGACGGCGAGACGCTCGGCTGCGAGAAGATCTTCTTCGCGATCGGCCAGTACCCCGCCGACGACCTCGGCGCCCAGCTCGGCTGCGAGCGCGACGAGGACGGACACATCGTCGTCGACGGCGCGCGCCACACGTCGGTCCACAACGTCTTCGCCGCGGGCGACATCGTCCCCGGCCCGCAGCTCGGCATCGCCGCCGCCGCCGACGGGGCGATCGCCGCGCTCGCCATCCACAAGTCGCTCGTCCCCGACGAGCGCAAGCTGCAGAAGCCGGAGAGCCCGGCCGAGGCGGAGCTGCGGCCGGCGCGGCCCCTCGCCGCCGCCGACGCGGCAGCCCGCTGGGACGGCCGTCGTTAGGCGGCGGCCGGCGCGGGAGCGCGCCCCGCGTCGGCCGCCGCGTCACCCGCGCCGCGTCACCAGCGCAGCGTCAGCCGCTCGCTCCTCTTCCGTCGCACGACGTCCAGCCGGGCCGAGTGCGTCGCGGGGTCGGCCACGCACCGCTCCACCACGCGCTGGAGCGCCTGCGGCGAGCCGACCGCGCTTCCGTTCACGCGGTGGATGACGTCCCCCGCCCGCAGCCCCGACTGCGCCGCCGGCGTGCCCGGCGCGACGCTCAGCACGAGCACCCCGCCCGACACCCCGAACGCCTCGCGCAGGTCCGAGCTCATCGCCATGAGCTGCGCGCCCGCGACCGTCGGCGGCCCCCCGCTGAAGAGCGTCGGCGCCACGGGGGCGGCCGGCGCGACCGGTAGCGGCACCGGCGGTGCCGGTGGCACCGGCTGGAGCTGCAGCACGCCCTCGCCGCCACTCGCCGCACTCGTCCGCCGCGGGGAGCGATCGCGCGATCGGATCGACGGTGGCGCGGGCGGCACGGGCGGCACGGGCGGCGCCGGCATCTCGGACCAGGCGTAGAAGTAGCCCGACGCGATGCTCTCCGGCCGGCGCTCGACCTTCACCGGCACGTCGATCGTCTGCCCTTCGCGGCGCACGCGCACGACGAGCCGCGCACCGGGGCGGAGCTGCCGCGCCAGCGGGATGGCGCGGCGCAGCACGTCGCGCCCGTCGTAGGCGATCACCGTGTCTCCCGCCTCGATGCCGGCGCGCTCGGCGGGCGAGGCGGGCTCCACCGACACCACCACAGGGTAGTTCAGGTGGTAGAGGACGGGCCCGTTCCGGGTCACGGTGACGTTCGTCCCCCCGGAGAAGGTGACGCCGACCCACCCCCCGCGGCGCGGCGCATCCTGCGGCTCGGCGTCGGGCGCGAGGGCGGGCATGCCGCCCGAGGGCACGCCGACGCGCGGCGCCGGCGCCGGCCGGCTCGCCGTCATGTCCGCGCGCTGCATGGCGAAGCGCGCCTCGAGGGCGGCGAGGCGCCGCGCCGCGGCCGCGACCGCCGGCTGCAGCGCCCGCAGCAAGGAATCGCGCCCCGCCTCGGGCGGGGCGAGCGCGGCGTCGAGCCGCCGGCGCTCGAGCCCGTCGAGTTCGCGCCGCAACCGCTCGATCGCCGCTTCGACGCTCGCCTCCCGGGCCGCGCGCTCGCGGCGCGCTGCCCCGGGGTCCCCCTGCGCCTCCTGGCCCCGAGCGGGCGCGGCGGCGAAAGTGGCGAGGACCCCTGCGGTGAGAACGACGTGGCGGTGCTTCGTGGGCATGACTGCGTGTCGGAGTGATGATCCCTGATCGTGACCGGCG
>JBJMNL010000175.1:0-9494 GCA_045804285.1 Gemmatimonadaceae bacterium | reverse complement strand
CTCGCGCCGCGCCGGGGGGCCGACCCCAACGCCATCGGCGTCGTGGACGGCGCCGCCGTGGTGCCCTCCGACGCGCAGTTCGACGCAGCGGTGAGAGCGGTCGAGGCCGCGGCGCAGCCGCTGCGTGACGGCTGAAGGACGCGGTCTCCGCCATTGCCCGGACGTCGCGCCCAGGCGGAACGCACGGTTCACCTGACACCAGTCGGAGGAAGCGATGTCGAAGACGAAGAACGCGAAGAGGCCGGGAGCGAAGAAGACGGAGGGAGCAAGGAGGGTGACGGGCGGCAGGGAGAACTCGGCCGTTACCGTCGCGACGATTCTCGCGGCGGGCGCGAAGACAGGCGCCAAGTGCCAGATCACCTTCACCCTCGCTCCGGATGAAGGGGGCGCGGACTCCTATCGCGCGGCGTACGTGGACACTGAAGCGAACCGCCTGGTGTTCGCCGGGGATCGGACCGAGTCCCTGGTCAGGCCGGGCCCGCACGTCCTCGTCTGGGCGGTTTCCGGGCAGCCCGGAGAACCGTTCTCCTTCCGGCTGACCGGCGACATCGATCGCGAGCGCGCCGAACGCGGGGAGATCCCCCCGGGGGGCGTCACCACCGGCGCCATCGACTTCGTCGCGGAGAGGAACCCATGAGGCGCTCCGCTCTCTGCATCATCCTCTGCGCGGCCGCGGCCGCGCCCGAGTACCCGGCGACCGCACAGAGCGGCGCGGGACCGCCCGCGGGCGCGGTGAGGGATGACTGTACGCTCCCGCGGCTGACTGCGCAGACGGACCCGGACACCGCATTACGCAGGAGGTTGTGCACGGGACTGCGCGACGGGCTGATCGCTGCCAACCGCGAGCCGCGTCTACAGTCCGTCCTGCGATCGCCGGCCAACGCGCTGCAGCTCAGCGGGGCGACGGACACGAAGAACAAGACCGTCCAGGCGCAGCTCGGCTGGCTCGGATCGGGGCTCGCGGGGGCGACCGCCGGGTTCAGCGTCAGCGTGCAGGGCCCGCTCGACGAGGGAGAGGATGAGACGCGGCTCGCCGACCTCACGGGCCTCTCGAACGTGACGACAGCCGCGTTCAACGTCTCCTGGTTCCGCTGGACGCCGAACGTCGACCTGCGCGCGCTGCGTGCCGCGTGCGCCAAGATTCGCGCGGACCATGAGGAGGAGCTGAAAGAATACCCGCCGGGAGACATCACCTGGTGCTTCGCGGGCAGTAGGCGGGTGCCGCAGTCGGACTGGTCCGGCCTCGACACGGCGATCGTCTACGTCGGACGTCCCCTCACTCTGGCCGCGTCGGTCAAGATCGGCCGGCAGCGGTTCAAGTTCGCCGACGCGACCACGCTCGGGGACTCGTCCGCCGACCGCACACCCTGGTCGGTGGGCGGCGCGGGCGGCGTGTACTTCCCACGCCTCGCGCTCCTCGTCTCACCGAGCTTCGAGTACGCGCGTTCGTCGAAGGCACGAAGGTCGGCGCAGCTCTGCCGGCCGCTCGACACGGCGGGGGCCCTCGAATGTCGGACGACTCCGCTCGGCGCTCCTGAAGAAAAGGAACGGCAGGTCGCCGGGCTGGACCTGCGCAGGTTCTTCTCCCCCACGCTCGGCGTCGCCCTCGAATCCAGGTACGACTTCCGGGACCGCATCACGGCCATCGAGGTGCCCGTCTACTTCCTCCGAGACAAGGCCGGGTTGAACGGTGGCGTGAGCGCCGGGTGGAGCAGCGACGAGCACACGCTGTCGCTCAGCGCGTTCATCGGCGCGATGGGCGGGCCTACCGTGGGGGCGCCGTAGCGGGTCGCGGCGCGCGGGCGGGCGGACCTCAGGGGAAATCGACGTGCCGCGTCCCTCTATCCAGATGCGCGGCCGCCACGACGACGCCGTCCCGCGCGCCGCCGGATCGGGTTCACTCGCACCTTGGTGTCGTTACTCGCACGCCGCGGCGATGCCGGCCGGCTGGAGCCGCCCAGTGCGGAAACATGGAGGGTGTCATGGGTGCTGGAGACATCATCACTCCCCAACGCCGCAACTGCGGCACGATGGGAGTGCACGAGGAGCTTCTACAGAGGGACCCGCAGTACGGGGAGAACCGGCGGCAGATCGAGTCGACCGCGCTGGAGGCGCAAGCCAGGCGCGCACGGCGCGTCGGGGTGACGCGCATCCCGGTCGTCGTTCACGTCGTGCTCCGCGACCCTTCCGCCGTTTCCGACGAGCAGGTGCGCTCGCAGATCGACGCGCTGAACCGCGACTTCCGCTTCCGGAACGCCGACAGGTCGAGGATTCCCGCGCCGTTCGTCCCGTTCGCCGTGGACTGCGGCATCGAGTTCGTGCTGGCCCAACGCGACCCGGACGGCCGGGACACGACCGGGATCACTCGGACGGCGACCTCGCGCCCGGGCTTCGGGCAGGATCACACCGTGAAGTTTCAGGGGAAGGGCGGCCACGACGGGTGGCCGTTCGATCGGTACCTCAACCTGTGGGTGTGTCAACTGACGGGCGGCCTGCTCGGGTACGCTACCTTCCCGGCCGGTACGGCGGCCATCGACGCCATTGACGGCGTGGTGATCACGCACACCGCCTTCGGGACCACCGGCACGGCGCGCCGGCCCTTCCACCTCGGGCGCACCACCACGCACGAGGTTGGTCACTGGCTCAACCTGCTGCACATCTGGGGCGACGATAAGGGCGGCTGCGAGCGCTCGGACAACGTGGCCGACACGCCGAACCAGGCGCAGGAGAACTACGGAAAGCCGGAATTCCCGCACGTCTCCTGCAATAACGGACCGTTCGGCGACATGTTCATGAACTACATGGACTACGTGGACGACGACGCCATGTTCATGTTCACGGCCGAGCAGCGCTCACGGATGGACGCGACGCTCCTGGGCCCCCGCGCCAGCATCGTCTCGTCCGACGGCCTGCGCGATCAGCAGCCCGACGCGGTCCTCGCGCTCGAGTCGCCCACGGCTTTCGAGGCCACCCCCGATTGGGATCCCGTGGTCCGCGCCGCCGTGCTGCTCCCGGTCGAGCGTGCCGGAAGTCGCCCGCGGACCGTATTCGACGGTAAGGGCTGGGTCTCGGTCGATGCCGTCGTGAAAGAGGGCGCGCTCCCGTCGCGCGCGTCCGAGCCGAGCGGCGTGTCGGGCGGGCGGGGCTGATCCGTGCGGCCGCCAGAATCGCTGTTGCAGCACTGGAAGGAGGCGCACGAGGCCGCGCCGCCGGGCGTGACGGTGTACCGCCCGGCGGCAGCCCTCGCCGACGTTCCCGCGCGGGGACGGCGCGGGATGATCCTGCGCCCCGATGGCGAGTACGTCGAGGAGGGCATCGCGTCCACAGATGGTGTGCTGCGCTCGAAGGGCCACTGGGAGATGATTGCCCCGGACCTGCTGGTGGTGACGCAAGGCGGCGCCAGGAAGACGCTGCGCATTCTGGAACACGACGCCGACGTCTTGCGGGTGACCTCGGCGGACTAGCGGCGCTCTCTCCCCGTGCTTCTCGAAGTGCGGGCTGGCCCATCCAGGCGCCGTCCACAGTGGCCACACTTCTGCCCGCTCTTGCGTCGCCGCCGCGCAAAGCGCAGGTTCGTCACCCCGCCCCGCGGCGGCGCCGGCACTCCTGTCAGTGCCCTGCCGTACCGTACGACCGCCCCTCCCGTCGTCGTACGCCCGCCGCACCTGCCCAGTCGATGCCCGACAGCCCGCGCCACGCCGGCCGCCTCGTCCTCCTCCACTCGGCGGACCCGGACGCCCTCCTCGCCCACGCCGCCGCGCCCTACTGCGTTCGCGGCCGCCCCGAGGGGCGGCTCCCCCTGCTGGCGGTGCGCCAGGGCGGCGTGCGCGACGAGATCCAGGAGCGCGCCGCGCGCGCCGGCTGCGTCGGCTGGCTGGGCGCGCCGGTGGTCGTCTTCGCCGAGCTGCCCGCGCTCCTCGCCGGCGACCTCGCGCCGCTCACCGCCTCCGAGCGCCGCGCCCTGCTCGGCGACCTCCTCGACCGCGCGCCGCTCCGCCACCTCGCCGCGGCGCGCCGCCACCGCGGCCTCCTCGACGCCGTGGATCGCTTCTTCGGCGACCTCGTCGCCGAGCGCGTGGCGCCGGAGCGGCTGGCGGAGAGATTCGCGCTGCCTGACGAGTGGGAGCGCGGCCGCGACGAGGAGCTCGCCGCGCTCTACACCGCCTACCTCGCCGCGGTCCGCGCCCTCCCGCCGCGCCACGGCGTCGCGCGCAGCGACGGGCGCGACGGGCGCACCCTCGCCGCCGAGGCGGTGCGCGAGCGCCCCGACGACGTCCGCGCCCGCCTCCGCCCCCCCTTCGGCGCGCCCGACGAGCCGGTGACGGTCGCCGTCTACGGCCTCAACGACCTCCGCCGCGGCTGGGATCACCTGCTCGACGCGCTCCGCGACGCCCCGTTCGTGGACGAGCTGCGCGTCTACCTCGCGCTCGACGAGGTCGAGGGCGACGCCGCGCGCGCCGAGCGCGAGGACACGGAGACGATCGGCGAGCACGAGCTGCTCGACGCGCTGCTCCTCCGCCGCCCCGACCGGGTCGTGCGCGTCCCCTCGCGGCCGGCGGGCGACGCGCTCGGCGCGCTCCGCCGGTCGCTCTTCCGCGCGAGCGCCGCGGCCGTGCCGCACGGGCCCGACGCGCCGGTCCGCGCGCTCGCCGCGCCCGACGTCGCGCGCGAGCTCGAGGCGGTCGCGCGCCGCGTGAAGCGGCTGATCGTCGAGGAGGGCGTCGCCCCGCACGCGATCGCCGTCGTCTCCCGCAAGTCGCGCCCCTACGGGCCGCGCGCCGCCGAGTTGCTGCGCCGGCACGGCGTGCCGGTGACGGCGCGCGTGCGCACCAACCTCGCCGAGGTCTCCGCCGTCGCCGCGCTCGCGCGCGTCTTCCGCGCCGCCGCCGAGGGATTCGGCTGGCGCGCGCTCGCCGAGCTGGCGGAGTCGCCGTACTTCGATCTCGGCCTCGACGTCGGGCTGCTCGGGCGCGCGAGCGCGCGCGGGCGGCACCACTCGCTCGCCGGCTGGACGGCGACGCTCGAGGCGATGGCCGCCGAGGCCGCGCTCGAGCGCGGGAACGACGACTGGCGCGGGCCCGACGCCGAGCGCGTCGCGCGCGCGCTGGCGTCGTTCGCCGCCTTCCGCGCGACGGCGGACGGCTTCGCGGCGTCGCGCCCGCGCGCCGACTGGATCGCGCTCGCCCTGCGCTGCCTGGGGCGCGACGCCGCCGGCGAGCGCTCGGCGACGGAGCGCGAGGGGCTCTGGGGCCTGTGCCGCAACGCGTGCCGTCCCCCTTACGGCGATGGCGGCAACCTCGAGGGCGACCATCTCGTGGTCGAGGCGACGCGCCGCGACGCCGAGGCGCTGGCGGCGCTCGCCGAGCTGCTCGGCCAGTGGCGCGACGCCCTCCCGCTGCGAGACGGCGCGGCGGAGGAGCCGCTGTCGCCCGGCGCCTGGCACGCCGAGCTTCTCGACGCGCTCGCGGACGTCGAGATCACCCTCTCGACGCCGCACCGGCGCGGCGTGCAGGTGCTCGAGGCGTCGGCCGCGGTGTGGCGGAGCTTCGACCACCTCTTCCTCGTCGGGATGAGCGTCGGCGACTTCCCCGCCGAGCCCGCATGGAGCGGCCAGGCCGGGCGCGAGCTGTTCGCCGAGCACGAGCGCGAGGCGCGCTACGCGGCCGGGCTCCCGCTCGAGCCGGCGGGCGTCTGGCTCGCCCGCGAGGCGTCGCTGCTGCGCGCGCTCGTCGGCGCCACCCGCCGCTCGCTACACGTGAGCTACGCCTACGCGGACGCGTCCGGCGCGCCGCAGGTGCCGTCCGCCTACTTCGACGAGATCGTCGCGCGATTCGCGGCGGGGAACACCGACGACCCCGCGCCGTGGGTCGAGGAGGTGCCCGGCTCGCGCGTCGCGCCGCCGACGCTCGACGACGCGTGGTGCGCCGACGACCTGCAGCTCTTCGCGGCGCGCCAGTGGTCGAGCGCGGCGGGGCGCGCCGACGCGGAGACGGCGCTCGCGCAGCTCGCGAGCGACGCCCGATCGCGGCCGCTCGTCGAGCGCGTGCTGCGCGCGGCCGGCCTCGAGCGCGAGCGTCGCGAGCGGCGCCTCGCGCCGCCCGGGGCGCAGGGCGGCGCGCTCCCCGCGTGGAACGGTGCCGTCACGAGCCCCGACCTCCTCGCCGCACTCGCCGCGCGCTTCGGCGACGCGGTGTGGAGCGCCTCGCAGCTCGAGGCGTACGGCCGCTGCCCCTTCACCTTCTTCGCCCGCCACGTCCTCGGCCTCCGGAGCCTCGAGGAGCCGGAGGAGGACATGGACGGCGCGACGCGCGGCGAGCTGCTGCACGTCTGTCTCGAGCGCCTCCACGGCGGCCTGGCCGCCGACCTCGGCGACGAGGCGCTGACGTTGGCCGCCCTGAAGCGCGCGCCGAGGTTGATCGAGGCGATCGTGCCGCGCGTGCTCGACGAGTTCGAGAAGACGGGGCGCGGCGGCGTGGCGGCGCTCCGCGCCTACCGCGAGCGGGAGCTCGCCGGGCTGCTCGGCGCGTACCTGAAGTGGGAGGTGGACGAGAACGAGAAGGCGCAGCGCCGCGCGACGCCGCGCCGCCGCCCGCTCCGCTTCGAGCTCGTCTTCGGCATGGACGGGAAGCCGCCGGTGTCGCTGCAGAGCGGCGGGCGGGTGCTGAAGCTGCGCGGCAAGATCGACCGCGTGGACGAGGTGACGGACGACGGCGCGCGCGGCTGGCGCTACGTGGTGGACCACAAGACGAGCGACGCCTCGCTCACCCCGCTCGCGCTCTACGAGGAGGGCGCTCTCCTCCAGCTCCCGCTCTACATGCGCGCCCTCGAGCGGCTCGGGGAGCAGGGGGCGGGCGTGTGGGGGGGCGCGTACCAGATCGTGAAGGACGAGAGCAAGCGCGCCGCCGCCCTCCACCCGCGCACGCTCGACAAGGGGAAGATCCGCGAAGGGAAGACGAAGGGGGAGCAGGACTCCGCCTCGCGCCTCCACGACTCCGTCGCCCTCGCGCTCCGCCACGTGGACGCCGCGCAGCGTGGCGAGTTCCCGGCGCGGCTGCCGTCGTGCGTGAAGAGCTGCCCGCCCTTCTGCGACATGAAGGACGTGTGCCGCGAGGACCGCCTGGCGCGCGGAGGCCCGCGGTGACGCAGCGCCCCCCGCTCACCGACGCGCAGCGCTCGGCGGTCCTGAGCAGCGGCCACACCCTGCTCGAGGCGGGCGCCGGCTCGGGAAAGACGACGACGCTCGTCGACAAGATCCTCCACGCGCTCGGCGCCGAGGTGGTGCCGGGGGAGCGCGTGGCGCGCCCGTGCGGGCTCGGCGAGATCGCCGCGATCACCTTCACGAACGCCGCCGCGGCCGACCTCCGCGCGTCGCTCCGCGAGCGGCTGCGCGCGTACGCCGCGGTGGACCGTGCCCCTCGCTGGCGGCGCATGGTCTACGAGGTGGACCGCGCGCGCATCGGGACGATCCACTCCTTCTGCGGGCAGCTCCTGCGCGAGCTCGCGCTGCGCGAGGGGCTCGACCCGGCGTTCCGGGTGCTCGACGCCGCGGAGGCGGCCGGCCTGCGCGACGCCTGCGCGCGCCGGCGCCTGTACGCCGCGCTCGGCGCTGGCGACGACGCCCCGATGGCGCTCGCTCTCGCCTTCGGCGTGCACGGCGCGCTGGGGCTCATGCTCGAGGCGATGGACGCCGGCGACGCGGCGCGCCACGCGTACGAGCGCTGGTGCGACGACGCCGGCCGCGCGAGGACGTCCGAGCTCCGCGCGCGCGTCGAGGCGCTCGGCGGCGCGTGGCGCGGGCACGACGACGCGGGAGCGGCGCTCGCCGCGACCGTGCTCCGCCTCGCGCGCGCGGCCGCGGAGGAGATGGCCGGCGAGCTCGACCGCCTCGGCGCGCTCGACTACGACGCGCTCATCCACCGCACGCGCGACCTCCTCGCGCGGAGCCCCGGCGCGCTCGCAGGCGTCCGCCGCCGGCTCGCCTGGCTCTTCATGGACGAGTTCCAGGACACCGACCCCGCGCAGCGCGACATCGCCTACCTGATCTGCGGCGTGGACGAGGCGCTCGCGGCGAGGCGCGGGGGCGGGGAGGCGCCGGGCGGGTGCCCGGCGCTCTGCATCGTCGGCGACCCGAAGCAGAGCATCTACGGATTCCGCCGCGCCGACGTGACGCTCTGGAACGCCGTCGCGCGCGACTTCCGCGCGCTCGGCGCCGCCGTGATCGCGCTCGACGTCAACTTCCGCAGCCGCGCCCCGCTGCTCGGACTCGTGAACGGGACGTTCGGCAGGCTCATGGCCGCAGGCGACGACGCGCCCGACCACGAGGTGCGCTACCACGCGCTCGCCGCGAAGCGCGACTACGCGGGGGACGACCGGCTCGTCGAGCTGCTCGCGCTGCCCGGGGAGGGGAGCGCCGAGGAGCGGCGGACGGAGGAGGCGCGCCGCATCGCGCGCTACCTGCGGGCGATGGTGGACGGCGGCGAGCCCGTGGTGTGGGACGGCGAGAGCGACCGGCGCCCCGTGCGCTGGAAGGACGTCGCCCTCCTCTTCCGCAGCACCACCGACGTGCGGCTCTACGAGGCCGAGCTGCGGCGGCTCGAGGTCCCGTGCTACGTGTCCGCGGGTGACGGCTTCTTCGCCACGCGCGAGGTGCGGGACGCCAGGCTCCTGCTCACCGCCCTCTGCGACGCGCACGACGACGTCGCCTGGGCCGGCGTGCTGCGCTCGCCCTGGGTGGGGATCTCCGACGACGCGCTCTTCCGCCTGCGCCACGAGCGGCCGCGCGTGCCGCTGTCGCGCGCGCTCGACGTCGAGCTCCCCGGCGCCGACGGCGAGGCGCTCGCCTTCGCGCGGCGGTGGATCGAGGAGCTTCGGCCGCTGCGCGACCGCGTGCCCGTCGCGGCGCTCGTCGAGCGCGCGCTCGAGCGCTCCGGCTACGCCGCGGCGCTCCTCTACCAGCCCGGCGGCGACGTCGCTCTCGCCAACGTCCGCAAGCTCGTGCGCATGGCCGACGGCCGCCCGGACGACTCGCTCGCCGGCTTCGTCGAGTGGCTGGTGGAGCGCGGCGAGAGTGGCGCGCGCGAGGGGGAGGCGGCGCTGCACACGGCGGGGGAGGACGTCGTCACGCTGACGACCATCCACGGCGCGAAGGGACTCGAGTGGCCGGTGGTCTTCCTCTGCGACCTCGACCGGCCGACGGGAGGCGCGAACCGGACGCCGTTCATCTTCCTCGACGCGGCGGACGGGATCGGCGTCCGGCTCGAGGACCCCGAGGCGGAGGAGGAGGAGCGACTCCCCGGCGCCTACGAGTCCCTGCGCGACCGCGCGGCGCTGCGCGACGTGGCGGAGGAGAAGCGCGTCTGGTACGTGGCGAACACGCGCGCGCGCGACCGGCTCGTGCTGTGCGCGAAGCTCCCCGCCCCGCCCGGCGGAGACGCCGCGGAGGAGACGAAGCCGACCGCCGCCCGGTGGCTGCTCGGCGGGCTGCGCGTCGAAGG
>JBJMNL010000174.1:0-9553 GCA_045804285.1 Gemmatimonadaceae bacterium | reverse complement strand
TGGCGGCCTGGTCCTCGAGCGCGATCCCGACGCCGGTGTCGGCGACGCGGAGAAACGTCCACGGACCGCCACCGCCCAGCCGGGCGCCCGCCGGCATCTCGGCGGTGAGCCCGCTCGAGACCGTCACCGTCCCGCCAGAGGGGGTGAACTTCACGGCGTTGGAGAGGAGGTTCACGAGGATCTGCCGCGCCCGTCCCTCGTCGCCGACGTACTGAACGCCCGGATCGCCGCCGGTCGCGTCGACGATCCGCACGCCCTTCGCCTCCGCCAGGGGCAGCGCGAGCGCGAGCCCGGTCTCCACGACGCGCGCCGTCCACGCCGCCTCGCGCGCCACCGGCATCCGTCCCGCGTCCACCCGCGCCAGGTCGAGCACGTCGTTCACCAGCGAGAGCAGGTGCTCGCTCGACGCCGCGAGGCGGACGAGATAATCGCGCTGCGCCTCGGTCACCGGGCCGGCGAGCCCCATGTCGAGGAGCTGCGTGTAGCCGAGCATGGCGTTGATCGGCGTGCGGAGCTCGTGGCTCATGGTGGCGAGGAACTCCGACTTCGCCCGGTCAGCGGCCTCGGCGCGCCGGCGCGCGTTCTCCGCCTCGGCCGTGCGGTCGGCCAGCTCGCGCTCGCGCTCCTCGAGCTCGCTGGTCCGCTCGGCGACGCGGGCGTCGAGCTCGGCGTTGAGCCGCCGCAGCGCCTCCTCCGCCCGGACGCGCTCGGAGACGTCGCGCAGCAGCCACCGGATCGCCAGCACCTCGCCCGACTCCGGGTCGCGCACCACGCCGGCCCTCGCCGCCACGGGAACGGGGGCCGCGCCGCGTGGCCTCACGCGCACCAGGCTCTCGCCGCTCCTCTGGTCGAGCCGGCCAGCGTCGCCGAGCAGCACGCGGAGCGCGGCGCGGTCCTCCGGCGCGACGAAGACCGGCAGCGGCTTGCGCCGGAGCGTCTCGACCGGCACGCCGAGGAGCTCGGCGGCGGCCCGGTTCGCCTCGATGATCTGTCCGTCGGGGCGCGTCACGAGATAGGCGTCGGGGGCGAGCGCGAAGAGCTCCTGGTAGCGAGCGCGCTCCCGCTCGATGACGACGCGGGCGCTGGCCAGCTCCTCCTGCTGCTGGAGCATCTCCTCCTCGGCCACCTGCAGCTCCTCGAGCGCGGCGAGGAGCTCATCGATCGGATCGTCGCGACGGTCGGCGGGGTGGCTACCGTCGGGGGAGGCCGTGGCGGTGCCGATGAGCCGGGCGCGGAGGGCGGCGACGTGGCGGTGTATGGACGCGATCTGCCGGCCGAAGGCGTCCGCGCGGCTGGCGAACGCCGCGTGCGCATCCTTCGCCCGCTGCCGCTCGGCAGCGCCATGAAGATCACCCGCATCGGGCGTTCGTGGGTCGCTCACGTCACCAGGGGAGAGCAGGGCGTGTGCCCAGCGCCCCTTCAGAGCGTGCCCCGCCGTTCCGGCGCGTCCACGCCCGCCGGCCGGCGCCCCGCCGCGCCGAGGTGGGCGGCGAACCAGTCGCGCGCCATCCGCGCCACCTGCTCGAGCGCGCCCGGCTCCTCGAAGAGGTGCGTGGCGCCGGGTACGATCTCGAGCCGCACCGGCGCCGTCATGTGCGCCATCGCGCGCTCGTTGAGGTCGATCACCTCCGGGTCGCGCTCCCCCACGATGAGGAGCACCGGGCAGCGCACGTCGAGCAGGTCGTCGCCGGCGAGGTCGGGGCGCCCGCCGCGCGAGACGACGGCCCTCACGTGGTCCGCCATGCGCGCGGCGGCGACGAGCGCCGCCCCGCCCCCGGTGCTGGCGCCGAACAGCCCCACCGGCAGCCCGCGCGTGGCGGGCTCGGTGTCGAGCCACCAGATGGCGCCCACCAGGCGCGACGCGAGGAGCCCGATGTCGAAGCGGAGCGCGCGGGTCCGCTCGTCCACCGCCTCCTCGGCGGGCGTGAGCAGATCGAGAAGCAGCGTCGCCAGCCCGGCGGCCCGCAGCTCGCGCGCCACGAAGCGGTTCCGGGGGCTGTGGCGGCTCGAGCCGCTGCCGTGCGCGAACAGCACCACGCCGCGGGGGTCGCGCGGCACCGCCAGCGTCCCCTCGAGCTCCGCGTCCCCCGTCTGGACGCGCACCGTGCGCTCGCCATCGCCGCCCGGGCCGTCGTCGGTCATCGCTCCCCTCCCGGAGGCGCGCGCCAGCAGCTCGTGCACCTCCTCGTCCGTGGTCTGCGAGAAATCCTCGTACCAGAGCCCGACGGCGACGAACGGCTCGGGCGTGACCGCGCACACGATGTCGTCCACCACCTCGCGAAAGGCCTCGCACGTCTCCAGTGGGGCGACGGGGACGGCGACGACGACCGCCGCCGGCCCCTCGCGCCGCAGCGCCTCGACGGCGGCGCGCATCGTCGAGCCCGTTGCCAGGCCGTCGTCCACGAGGATCGCGGTGCGCCCGCGCACCTCGGCGAACGGCTGCCCGTCGCGGTAGCGCCGCTCGCGCCGCTCCAGCTCGCGCCGCTCGCGCTCGGTGACGAGGTCGAGCTCCCGCCGCCCGACGCGGCACTCGACGATCACCTGCTCGTCGAGCACGCGCACGCCGCCGCTCGCGATGGCGCCCATGGCCAGCTCCTCGTGTCCGGGCACGCCGAGCTTGCGCACGACGAAGACGTCGAGCGGCGCGCGCAGCGTCCGCGCGACCTCGTACGCCACCGGAACGCCGCCGCGTGGGAGTCCGAGGACGATCACGTCGTTCCGGCCGGCGTAGCGCGGAGCGAGCTCGTCCGCGAGCCGGCGGCCGGCCTCGAAGCGGTCCCTGAAGCGCGACCTCATCACCTGTCCCGTCCCTCGGCCCCGCTCGCCGTGCCGGGCGTCGTCGCCCCGCCGTGACGACGCCCGGAGCGTGCCAGCGCCGTGCCGTCCCCGCCGCCGTCGCGCGGAAGCTCCGGCGGAAGCTCCGGCGGAAGCTCCGGCTGGACGTAGACGCGCACGACGACCTCGGGCGCGGCGCGGCGGACGCGCCGCTCCATGCCGTCCACCGCGTGCGCCACGTCCTCCGCCGACAGATCGCGCGCGAACTCCGCGCGCACCGCGACGAGCATCTCACGCGGGCCGAAGTACAGCGTGCGGATCGCGCGCACCACGACCACTCCGGGCTCGGCGCCCACGGCCTCCTGGATCGCCGCGATCACGGCCGGCTCCGCACCCTCGCCGATGAGCAGCCCCCTGCTCTGCAGGATGAGCACCACGGCCACCGCCGCCAGCAGCAGCCCGACGCCGATCGACGCCGCGCCGTCGATGTACGGGTTGCCGAGCCGGTGGCCGAGGAAGACGCCGAGGAAGGCGAGCGCGAGCCCGAGCAGGTCGGCGCTGTCCTCGAGGACGACGGTGAGCAGCGACGGGTCCCTGCTCGCGCGCACCGTCTCCCGGAAGCCGCGCCCGCGCGCCTCCCGTCGGAAGGCGCGGTATCCGATCGCGAACGACGAGCCGTCGAACAGCGCCGCCGCGCCGAGCACGGCGTAGCTCCAGGTGGGGTCGCGAATGGGCGCGGGGCGGAGGACGTGCTGGACCCCCTCGTACACCGACACGCCGCCGCCGAGGGCGAAGAAGAGGACGGCGACGATCAGCGTCCAAAAGTAGAGCTCCTGGCCGTGGCCGAAGGGGTGCGTGGCGTCGGGCGCGCGGCGGCTGAGGCGCTGGCCGACGAGGAGCAGCGTGCCGTCGCACGAGTCGACGAGCGAGTGGATGCCCTCCGCCACCATCGCCGAGCTGCCGGTGAAGGAGGCCGCTGTGAGCTTGGTCGCGGCGATCGCCACGTTGGCGACGATCGACGCGTAGATGGCGCCCCTCGTGTTCCCCTGGGCCATGCCCCCCCCGCACGTGGTTCGCGGCGAGGGGATGCACGATTCCGACCGGACGCGCCCCTCCGGACGCGCCCCTCGCTCAGCGAACGCCGGCGTAGAAGCGGAGCCCGCTTCCCGTGCTCCGGAACCCTGCCGCGCGCAGCGCCTCCGCGTGGGGCGACGCCGCCGCCCGCTCGCCGTCGATCGTCTCGATCGTCACGTCGTGCCGCCGGCCGCCCGAGGCGCGGCGCGCCACCAGCCGCTCGGCGAGCGCGCGCGCCGCGTCGCGCACCTCGGCCGGCGTCGCGCCGTCGCTGACGCGGATACGCGCCCCGTGCCCCTCGGCGGCGATGACGATCCGGCCGCCGCGGGTGACGAGCAGCGCGCCGGCGCCGCGCGGCCGCGCGAGCGGGTCGCGCTCCGCGCCCGGCGCCGGCGGGAGCGCGTGGACGTTCGCCGGGTCGGAGGTGGAGAGCACGACCGGGGGGGCGTCGTCCGCGTCGTCCGCCGGCGCGCGCAGCAGCTCGACCGCCTCGGGGAGCGCGAACTGCGCGCCGGCGAGCCCGGCGACGAAGTAGCCGCGCCGCACCTCGCCGCGGAACTCGAGCCGCTTGAGCTCGTGGTAGATCGCGCGCCACCCCACGGCCGGCCGCTCGCGCCGCCACCAGTCGCGCGACACGACGCCGTAGCGCGCGAGCCACTGCCGCGCCACGCGCTCGGCGAGCTGCTGCTCGTCCGCCGCGGGGCCGAGCGTGCCCGGCGCGTGGACGAGCGACCAGCGCCCGCCCCACGCCGCGATCTCCGGCTCGCGGTCGGGGCGCGTCCACCTGGCGAGGCGGCGCGGGTTGATGCGCCGCTGCACGACCGGCCGGTTCGGCGACGGGGTGAAGCTCTCGGGGAGCCAGCGCGTGGGGTCGGGCTCGTCGCGCCGACGCGCGGGAAAGATGGGCTTCCAACGAACCACGTCGCGCAGCGCCTCCACCGTGTCGTTCGTCACGAGCCCGGCGGCGACGAGCTCGCGGAGCGCGTCGCGCAGCCGTTGCGCGCCGAGCCCCGAGGCCGCGGCGAGCTCGGCGGTGAAGGAGGCGCCCTGCGCGCGGAGCGCGCCGAGCACGGAACGGGCGGCATCACCCAGCGCGCCCTCGTCGGGCGGGGCGCCGAGCCAGAGGCGGCCCGTGCCGCGCTCGAAGAAGCGGACGCGCCCGATCCCTGTGGCCGCCGCGCCCGCCGAGGCGCCCGGTCTCGTCTCGCGCGGCTCCGCCGCCCAGACGAGCGACCCCGAGGCCGCAAGCCGGCCGAGGGCGCCAGGCTCGTAGGACTCGACGCGCGCCGGCAGGTAGTCGCGCTCCCACCCCTCCGCCGGACGCGCGAGTCCGTAGAGCTGGGCGAGCGCCGTCGCCGCGCCCTCCGCGCCCGCGAGGCGGGTGTCCGGCGCGAGGTGCTGCCAGCGCTCGAGGAAGCGCGCGAACGCCGCGATCGGCACCGCCTCCACCTGCCGGCGCGCCTGCGCCAGCTCGCGGCGGCGCGCCTGCTCGAGGAGGCGGCGCGAGATCCAGCGCGCGACCCCTCGCTCGCCGCCGAACTGCCCGCGCACCAGCACCCCCGCGCGCTCCCGCTCCTCCAGCCACCGCTCCACCCACCGGGCGCCGAAGTCGTAGCGCGCGCGCACGTCCTCCACCGAGACCGGGCCGGCGAGGGCGACGAAGCGGGCGAGCAGCTCGCGCCGCGCCGCGCGCCGGGTGAGCGCGGGCGCGAGCAGCGGGGCGGGGATGACATCTGCCGCCGGGCGTGGGTCGCGGGAGTCGCCGGCGTAGAGCGTCGCCAATCGCTCCGCGCCGAACGCGGCGGCGTAGCGGGCGTACGCGTCGGCGAGGAGATAGCGGCGCTCGGCGCCGCCCGCCGTCGGGAGGTCGGCCGCCACGAGGCGCCCGCTCGCGAGCAGGTCGGCGAGCGGGTCGCCGCGCCGCCACTCGCCGGGCGGGGCGACGCGCGCGGCGAGCTCCTCGCGCGTCAGGTCGCCGGCGCGATCCACGAGGAGCGCCAGCTCGTCGGCGTCGCGCGCCTGGCGGCCGGGCGCGGTGCCGCGGCGGCGCGCCAGCACCTCCGCGTCGAGCACCGCGAGCGTGGCGTCGTCGGCGCCATCGCCCCCCATCAGCTCGTCGAGCAGCGCGCGGTCGAGCGAGAGCAGCGCGGCCCGCTGCTCGGCGCGCGGCGTGTCGTCACCGTACATCCAGTCGATCACGAAGCCGAACTGGAGCGACGCCGCGAAGGGGGACGGGATCTCCGTCTGGACGACGCGCAGGGCGATCGCCCCCGAGGCGAGGCGCGCGAGCACGTCGCGCAGCGCCGCCATGTCGAAGGCGTCCTGCAGCACGTCGCGGTACGTCTCCACGAGGATGGGGAACGACGGGAACTCGCGCACCGCCTGGAGCAGGTCGGCGGCCTTGAGCCGCTGCAGCCAGAGCGGCATCCGGCGGCGCGGGTTGCCGCGCGGCAGCAGGAGCGCGCGCGCGGCGTTCATGCGGAAGCGGGCGCCGAAGAGCGACGACTCGCCGACCTCCTCGAGCACGAGCCGCTCCGCCTCCTCGGCCGTGAGCGTGCGGACCACGTCCACCGGCGGCGCCGCGCCCAGATCGGGGAGCCGCAGCATGAGGCCGTCGTCGGTCGTCTGCACCTGCACGTCCACGCCCAGCCGCTCGCGCATCCGCCGCCCGAGCGCCATCCCCCAGGGCGCGTTCACCCGGCCGCCGAAGGGCGCGTGCAGCACCAGCCGCACCGACCCCACCTCGTCGCGGAAGTGCTCGAGCACGAGGTGCCGCTCGTCGGGGACGGCGCCGGTGATCGCGCGCTGCGACTGCACGTACTCGGCGAGCGAGCGCGCGGTGGGCTCGTCGGCCCGGTAGCGCTCCTCGATCGCGCGCAGGTCGTCGCGCGTGCGCGCCGCGTCGAGCACGCGCCGCAGCTCGCCGACGCGCGGCGTGAGGTGGGCGGAGCGCGCCATGAACTCGCCGTGCCAGAA
The DNA here is from genome assembly GCA_045804285.1 of Gemmatimonadaceae bacterium. Classification (GTDB taxonomy): domain Bacteria; phylum Gemmatimonadota; class Gemmatimonadetes; order Gemmatimonadales; family Gemmatimonadaceae; genus DATMHT01. The sequence continues at coordinate 2,728 of JBJMNL010000174.1, read as the reverse complement.
CGGCATCCGCGCCGGCGCCCCGGGCGCCGGCACCACCACCACGCGGTCGTGCTCGATCGAGCGAATGCGCCAGGTCGAGGAGCCGAGCTGGAACGCGTCGCCGACGCGCGACTCGTGCACGAACTCCTCGTCCAGCTCCCCGAGCCGCGTCCTGTCCGGCAGGTTCACCGTGTAGAGCCCGCGGTCGGGGATCGTGCCGCCGGAGGTCGTCGCCACGAGGCGCGCCGAGCGCGCCGGCGTGAGGCGGTCGGTCGTGCGGTCCCAGAAGACGCGCGCGTCCAGCTCGGCGGCGACGTCGGAGGGGTACTTCCCGGCGAGCATGGCGATGGTCTCGTCGAACGCCGCCCGCGTGAGCGCGTGGTACGGGTAGGCGCGGCGCACGAAGTCGAAGAGCTCGGCGCTCGTCCACTCCGGCTCGTCCGACGCGACCGCGGCGACGATCACCTGCGCCAGCACGTCGAGCGCGTTCTGCACCACGCGCGTCGGCTCCACGTCCCCGGCGCGCATCCCGTCGATCACGGCGAGCTGCTCGAGCGCGTCGTCGCGGAACGTCGGCACGAAGACGCCGCGGCTCGTCGCCTCCAGCGAGTGGCCGGCGCGTCCCACGCGCTGCAGCGCGGCCGCCACGCGCTTGGGGCTCTGGAGCTGGACGACGAGGTCCACCGACCCGACGTCGATCCCGAGCTCGAGGGAGCTCGTGGTGACGAGCGCCCGCAGCTCGCCGGCCTTGAGCCGCCCCTCGAGCAGCAGGCGGCGCTCGCGCGACAGCGACCCGTGGTACGGGAGCGCGACCTCCTCGCCGGCGAGGGCGTTGACGCGCGCCGCCATCCGCTCGGCCTGCGCGCGGTTGTTGACGAAGACGAGCGTCGTCCGCGCCGAGCGGATCTGCCGCAGCACGAGCGGCACGACCGACGTCCAGATCGTCCCGTCCACGTGCGCGAGGTCGTCCACGGGCGACACGACGCTCGTCTCCATCCGCTTCACGAGCCCGCAGTCCACGATCTCCACCGGGCGGAAGCGCGGTGTTCCATCCTCCGCTGGGGAATCGCATCCGGAGAGGAAGCGGGCGACCTCGTCGAGCGGCTTCTGCGTGGCGGAGAGGCCGATGCGCTGCGGCGCGTCGGGGGCGAGCCGCGCCAGGCGCTCCAACGTCAGCGCCAGGTGCGCGCCGCGCTTCGTGCCGGCCACGGCGTGGATCTCGTCCACGATCACCGCGCGCAGGTGGCTGAACAACGTGCGCCCGCGCCGGCTGGTGAGGAGGATGTGGAGCGATTCGGGGGTCGTGATGAGGACGTGCGGCGTCGTGCGCAGCATCCGCGCCCGCGCCGAGGCGGGGGTGTCGCCCGTGCGCACGGCGACGCGGATCTCCGGAAAGGGCTCGCCGGCGCGCTGGAAGCGCTCGGCCAGCTCCGCGAGCGGGCGCTCGAGGTTGCGCTGGACGTCGTTGTTGAGCGCCTTGAGCGGGGAGACGTAGAGCAGGTGCACCGCGTTGGCGAGGCGCCCGTGCTCCAGGCCGTCGGTGATCAGCGCGTTCAGCTCCCAGAGGAAGGCGGCCAGCGTCTTCCCCGTGCCCGTGGGGGCGAGGATGAGCGTGTCGTGGCCGGCGGCGATCGCGGGCCAGCCGGCGCGCTGCGGCGCCGAGGGTGCCCCGAGCGTCTCGGCGAACCACTGGCGGACGACGGGGTGGAAGGGGGCGAGGGGATCGACGGCGGCGCTCGGCATCGTCCCGTATCTTGCGATAAGCGTGCGCGGGGCGCGAGTGGCGAGGCGAACCGGGGAGCGACGGATGAACGGAGGCGTGGCCGGCAACGGCGGCGGGGCGCGCGCGACGGCGGTCGCCACGACCACGCTCGCGAGCCTCGCGGTGGTGGGGGCGCTCTTCCTGGGGCGCGAGCTCCTCGTGCCGGTCGTGATGTCCCTCCTCCTGACCGCCGTGCTGCAGCCGCTCGTCCAGCGCCTCCGCAGGAGGGCGCGCCTCCCCGCTCCCGCGGCGGCGGCGCTCGTCGTCGCCGCCGCGGTGCTCGTGCTGGTCGGGGTCGGGGCCGCGCTCGCGCCGCCGCTACGCACGCTGGCCACCGAGGTGCCGAAGAGCGTGCAGAAGGCGCGCGAACGGATCACGCGGCTCGCGCCACCGCTGCAGCGGCTCGTCGGCGGCACGGCGGGAGGATCGTCGCGATCGGCGGCGGCGCCGCGGGGCGCGGCCGACCGAGGTGGCGGCGCGGCGCCCCCCGACTCCGTGCCCCGGCCGCCGGAGGTCACCCCCTCCGCGCTGGCCGGGGTCCTGGGGCGCGTCTTCGGCACGACGACGTCGCTCCTCACGGCGCTCGTCGAGGTGACGCTCCTCAGCTTCTTCGTGCTCGCGGCCGGCGACGCCTGGCGCAAGCGGGTGGACGCGGTCATCGCTTCCCCGACCGCGCGGCGCCGCACGCTCGACGCCACGCGCGAGATGCGCGCCGCGGTCGCCCGCTACCTGCTGGTGACGGCGGCGATCAACCTTGGCCAGGCCGCGCTCGTCGCCGGCGTCGTCTGGCTGGTGGGGCTCCCCTCGCCGGCGCTGTGGGGGGCGCTCACCTTCGTCGCCGAGTTCGTCCCCTACCTCGGCGGGCTCGCGATGATCGTCCTCCTCCTCGTCGTCGGGCTGGCGACCCTCGACAGCGTCGGCCGCGCGCTGCTCGCGCCCATCGCGTACCTGGTGATCACCACGCTGCAGAACAACCTCGTGAGCCCG
>JBJMNL010000173.1:0-3763 GCA_045804285.1 Gemmatimonadaceae bacterium | reverse complement strand
CGGTCGCGGCGCGCCGGCCGGCGGCGCCGGCGGCGCCGGCGAGGCGCCGCCGCCGAGCTGGCGCGAGCGTCTCGCGGCGCTCCGCTACGTGCCCGCGCTCGTCCGGCTCGTCTGGCGCACGCAGCCCGGCTACAGCGCGGCGATGGTCATCCTGCGCGTCGCCCGCAGCTTCGTCCCGATCGCCACGCTCTGGGTCGGGAAGCTGATCATCGACGCCGTGCTCGCCCTGCGCGGCGCGTCGGCCCCGGACTGGGAGCGCCTCTGGAGGCTGGTGGCGCTCGAGATCGCGATCGTCGTCGTCGGGGAGGTGCTCGCCCGTGCCTCGGTGCTCGTCGAGAGCCTGCTCGGCGACCTCTTCTCGAACCGCGTCAGCGTGCGCCTCATGGAGCACGCGGCGACGCTGGACCTCGCGCAGTTCGAGGACCCCACCTTCTACGACCACCTGGAGCGCGCGCGCCGGCAGACGATCGGACGCCTGAGCCTCCTCACCCAGCTCCTCGGGATGGGGCAGAACGCGCTGACCCTCGTCACGCTGAGCGCGGCACTGCTCGCGTACAGTCCCTGGCTCCTGCTGCTCCTCGCGATCGCGGTGCTGCCGAGCTTCCTCGGCGAGACGCACTTCGCCTCACTCGGCTACTCGCTGCTGTTCCGCTGGACGCCGGAGCGCCGGCAGCTCGACTACCTGCGCTACGTGGGCGCCAGCGACCGCACGGCGAAGGAGGTGCAGTCGTTCGGCCTCGCGCCCTGGCTCACCGAGCGCTACCGCGCGCTCTCGGATCGTTTCTACGAGGAGAACAAGCGCCTCTCCGTGCGCCGCGGAGTGGTGAGCGCGGCGCTCTCCATCCTTGGCACGCTCGGCTACTACGCCGCGTACGCGATCATCCTCGCGCGCGCGGTGGGGGGCTCGATCACGATCGGGACGTTGACCTTCCTCGCCGCGTCGTTCTCGCGCAGCCGCGACCTGATCCAGGGACTGCTGCTCGCGGCGAGCGACGTGTACGAGCAGGCGCTCTACCTGCGCGACCTCTTCCTCTTCTTCGAGGTGAAGCCGAGCATCGCGTCGCGGCCCGGGGCGCCGCCGGTGCCGACGCCGATCCGCGAGGGGTTCGTGTTCGAGGACGTCGGCTTCCGGTACCCGTCGAGCGAGCGGTGGTCGCTGCGCCACGTGAACCTTCGCATCCAACCCGGCGAGCGGATCGCGCTCGTCGGCGAGAACGGGGCCGGTAAGACGACGCTCACCAAGCTCCTCGCCCGCCTGTACGACCCCACCGAGGGGCGGATCCTGCTCGACGGCCGCGACCTGCGCGAGTACGACCTGGCGTCGCTGCGCGAGGCGATCGGCGTGATCTTCCAGGACTTCGTGCGCTACGACATGCGCTTCGACGAGAACATCGGGGTCGGGCAGATCGACGAGGTGCGCGAGTACCTGGACGACGCGGCGGATGGGGGGATGCCGGCCGTGCCCGCCGGGGACGGGCGGCCCGGCGCGGGGGGGCCCCCCCACCGGGAAGGTGGCGCGGTCGCCGAAGGCACCGTCACCGAAACGCCGCGTCCCGCATCGCCAGCGCCCCCCTCCATACCACCGGTGCCCGCCCCGATCGTCGCGTCGGCCGAACAGTCCCTCGCCGCCAGCCTCCTCCCCCGCCTCCCCGCCGGCTACCGCCAGATGCTGGGCCGGCGCTTCGACAACGGCGTCGACCTCTCCGGGGGCGAGTGGCAGAAGATCGCCCTGGCCCGCGCCTACATGCGCGAGGCGCAGCTCCTCATCCTCGACGAGCCGACGGCGGCGCTCGACGCGCGCGCCGAGTACGACGTGTTCGTCCGCTTCAACGAGCTCATGGCGGGGCGGATGGCGGTCGTCATCTCGCACCGCTTCTCCACCGTGCGCATGGCGGACCGCATCGTCGTGCTGACCGAGGGGGAGGTGGTGGAAGAGGGGACGCACGAGGAATTGCTGGCGAGGAAGGGGCTGTACGCGGAGCTGTTCCAGATGCAGGCGGCGGGGTACCGTTGAGCGCTCGCCGCACGGTCAGTCGTCGGCCTGGAGCAATCGCGCCAGCGGTTCGAGCACGGCGGTCCGCACCGCGCCGACCCACCTCCCACTCCGGAGATACGCGATGACCACGACCACCGCCCCCCGAGCCAACCCGCTCCCCGAGTTCGACCAGGAGATGAGCGTCACGCGGCGGCTGCTCGAGCGGGTCCCGACCGACCGTGGGGAGTGGCGCCCTCACGCGAAGTCCTTCCCCCTCGGTCACCTCGCGCAGCTCGTGGCGCGGATGCCCGGCTGGCTGCCCGCGATGCTCCGCGAGCCCCATATCGACCTCGCGTCCTCGCGGGGCTACAGCTTCGAGCCCACCGAGGCGCTGCTCGCGGAGTTCGACGCGAACGTCAGCGCGGCGCGCGTGGCGCTCGACTCGGCCACCGCCGCCGATCTCGAGGGCTCCTGGTCGCTGCGGCACGGGGAGAACGTGCTCCTGACCCAGTCGCGCGGGACGGCCGTGCGGACGCATCTCCATCACATGATCCATCACCGCGCCCAACTCGGCGTGTACCTGCGCCTGAACGACATCCCCGTTCCGAGCATGTACGGGCCCACGGCCGACGAGCGGTGGTGAGGGCGGGCGGCTGGACGCTCGGCGCGCCGCGGGCCACCTGACGCTCGCGGCGCTATCTTCCCCGCCATGACGACCCTCGCCACACCGCTGACCCGCGACGCCGGCATCGACGTTCCCCTCATCTGCGGCGCGATGTACCCGTGCAGCAATCCGGAGCTCGTCGCGGCGGTGTCGGAGGCGGGGGGGATCGGGGTGGTGCAACCGATCTCGCTCACCTACGTGCACGGCCACGACTTTCGCGCCGGCCTGCGCCTGATCAGGGAGCTGACGTCGAGGCCGATGGGCTTCAACGCGCTGATCGAGCAGTCGTCGAAGGTCTATCGCGAGCGCATGGAGCGGTGGGTGGACGTGGCGCTCGAGGAGGGGATTCGCTTCTTCGTCACCTCGCTCGGCAACCCACGCTGGGTGGTGGAGCGCGTGGGCGCCGCCGGCGGCGTCGTCTATCACGACGTCACGGAGCGGAAGTGGGCGCTCAAGGCCCTCGACGCCGGCGCGCGCGGGCTGATCGCGGTGAACGATCGCGCCGGCGGCCACGCGGGCGGGCTGAGCGCCGCGCGGCTGCTCGACGAGTGCGGCGGCCTCGGGCTACCCGTCGTCTGCGCGGGGGGCGTTGGGGACGAGCGCGACTTCATGCGCGCGCTCGCCATGGGCTACGCCGGGGTGCAGATGGGAACGCGCTTCATCGCGACGCCGGAGTGCCGCGCGCACGCCCGCTACAAGCAGGCGCTGGTCGACGCGCGGGAGAGCGACATCGTGCTCACGGAGCGCGTGACCGGCGTGCCGGTGTCGGTGATCCGCACCCCGTACATCGAGCGCATCGGCACCAGGGCGGGGCCGCTCGCGCGGTGGATGCTGCGCGGCCGCCGCACGAAGCACTTCATGCGCACGGTCTACGCGCTGCGCTCGCTCTGGCAGCTCAAGCGCTCCTCGTCGGAGGGGGCGAGCTCGCCGCGCGACTACTGGCAGGCGGGGCGGAGCGTGGCCGGCGTGGCGTCGGTCGAGCCGGCGGGGGAGATCGTGCGCCGATTCGCGGAGGAGTGGCGCGGCGGCCTTCAGGCCGCCGCGGCCGGCGACACCGCGGCCGCATGAGCGAACGGGGGAGAGCGCGGCCGCGCGGCCGCGCTCTCCCCCGTTCGCTCATGCGG
>JBJMNL010000172.1:0-69232 GCA_045804285.1 Gemmatimonadaceae bacterium | reverse complement strand
GCCCGAGGCTCCGGATGCTGTGGCCCGGCGCGGTCAGGATCGCGGAGACGAGCAGCACGGCGCAGAAGTGCACTACCGTGGGCGTCCCGAAGGCGCTGACCCCCCCGGCGCCGGTCGCCCCCCTCGCCTCGAGGGTGAGCGTGACCACCACGAACATCAGACCGGTCAGCGCGGCCGCGCCGGTGCCGGTGATCACGTAGAAGCTCTCCCACTCGGTGAGGGGTGGCAGCGCGGGTGCGAGCAATCGGCCTCCGGTGTGAGGCGGCGCGTGCCCCGCGCCCCCGGGGCGACTGGCGCCCTTCGTGAGCTGACGCGCGGTCCGGGCCTCGCGTCGAGGAGGCCGGGACCGCGGCGCGACGGCCTCCGGCGTGGCCGTCACGCCCTCCTGCCCCGGGCGACGTCGGGACGACGCTCCGGGAGCCGGGCATGGGCCGCGGAGGTCGCGGGGCGGCCCGCCGCCTTCTGGATGGCCCAGTCGAGCGCGTCGTCGGCGACCGTCTCCCACCCGTCCTGGCCGATCGTGAAGTGCACGCGCTCCGGATATTCTTTGAAGTCCGTGACCGCCTTCGACTTTCTGAAGAGGTCGAAGTTCGCCTTCGTGACCGAGGCCGGGGCGACGTGGTCCCTGCCACCGGCGATGAGCAGCAGCGGCGCGCGGTCGTCGTTGTGGAAGTCGACGGCGGTCGCCGCGTGGGGGTTGAAGTTCGCGAGGCTGGCCTGGAAGAGCACGTGGTTCGGGCCGGGCACGGCGTAGCGCTCGTAGATCGGCGCCGACTCCTCCTCGGTGAGGTGGTTCGTGAAGGCGTAGTGGAACTGCTCGAGCGTCAGCGGCACCGCGCGGTGGCTGTCGAACGGGTTCTTCAGCGCGGGGAACGCGGACTTCAGGGTGGAGAACGGCAGGACGAAGATGCCCTTCACCGGGGCAGGGTCGATCGCCACGCCGGCGACCCCGAAGCCGCGGTCGAGGAGGATCTCGGTCACGAGCCCGCCAAACGAATGGCCCATGACGATCGGGGGCCGGTCGAGCTCCCGGATGATCTGCTCGTAGTGGTCGACGATCTCGGTCACGCCGAGCCCCGCGATCGCCGACGAGTCGCGGCGGAGCTGCTCGATGTCGCCTTCCATGCCGGGCCAGCTACGGGCGATCACGCGGTAGCCGCGGGCGCGGTAGTGCTCGACCCAGTGCTCCCAGCTCAGGGCGGTCAGCCAGAGCCCGTGGATCAGGACGATGGTGTCGGGCGGGGCCGAGTCTGGGGCGGTGGCGGACATGAGGCACTCTCCGGGCGGGTGGTGGGTGGTCGCCAATGAATTCGGCCGGCCGCGCTTTCGTTCACGACGCGCCACCCCCTCTTCGCGCCGGCCGTCCGGGGGGAGGCCGCATGCGAGCGAGCGGCGCGGGCGCCGCTCGCTCGCATGCGGCCACGAACGCCTCGGCAGCGGCGTTCCGTTCACCGGCCGCGGTGATCAGCTGCGTCCGATGCCGCGCCGTGAGGCCGACGATAGGCCGCGCCACCGCGTCGCTACCCGCGCTCGCCGCGACCGACGAGGGCACGATCCCGATGCCGACCCCCGCCGCCGCGAGCTGCACGACCGTCTGCATCTGCGAGACCTCCTGCACCTGCCTCGCCGGCGTGCCCCCGCGCGCAAACAGCGCCTCCACGTCGGCGCGCATCACCGGCCCGAGCTGCCGCCGCACCATGAGGAGCCGCTCCCCCGCCAGCGACGCCGGCGCGAGGCGCCGCCGCCGCGCAAGCGGATGCTGCGCCGGGAGCACCGCCACCAACGGATCCGCGAGCACCGTCACCGCCCGCAGTCCGCCGGCCTGCCCGGCCACCATCCCGCAGACGAAGCCGACGTCCAGCTCGCGGTTCCCCAGCGCGGCGATCTGTGCTCCCGAGGACATCTCCCGCAGCTCGATGGAGACGTCCGGATGGGCCGCCGCGAAGCGGCGCACCGCTTCGGGGACGAGTCCGCTCGCCGACGCGACCTCCATGAAGCCGACGCGGAGCACCCCGGCGGTCCCGCGCTCCGCCCGCCGGGCGCGCGCCGCCGCCGCGGCGGTCGCGGCCAGTACGCCGCGCGCGTCCTCCAGGAAGGCGCGCCCCGCAGCCGTCAGACGCACCCCGCGCCCGACCCGCGCGAGGAGCACCGCCCCCACGGCCGCCTCGAGCTGCCGCATCTGCCGCGAGAGCGCCGGCTGCGCGATGTGCAGCCGCTCCGCGGCCCGCGTCACGTGCTCCGCCTCCGCCACGGCGACGAAGGCGCGAAGGTGCCGCAACTCGAACGAGCCGACGGGCTCGAGCGCCGCCATCAATGCCTCCGCGGTATGGGATCGAGCGTGAGGAAGTCTTGGACCGGCATGGATCCGAATCCTATGCTCCGTCGTGACGACAGCAAGCGCCGCACCGGGCGGCGCGCCACCCCATCCTGCGGAACAGGGGAGAGCACTATGCGCAACGCGACCACGAGACCGTCGACCGAGACCTTCGCCACGTCCGAGCCGCCGCCGCCCGTCTACACGGCGGTGGTGCTCGACCGGACCGGCGGCCCCGAGGTCCTGCGACTAGAGGAGCTCCCGACGCCCGTCCCCGGACCGGGCGAGGTGCTCGTTCGGGTCGAGGCGGCGGGGGTCGCGTTCGCGCAGGTGATGATGCGCCATGGGACCTACCCCTACGCGCCCCCCTTTCCGTTCACCCCGGGCGCCGAGGTGGTGGGTCAGGTCGTCGCGGTCGGACCCGACGTGCCCGACTGGAGCGTCGGAGAGCGCGTCGCCGCGTTTTCCAGCGTCGGCGGCTATGCCGAGCTGGCGCTGGTGAAGGCGCATTCGCTCGTGAGTGTCCCGGGCGGGCTGGACGCGGTGGAGGTCGCGGCGCTTCCGATGAACTACGTGACCGCGCACCAGCTGCTGCGCCGCGTGGCGAAGGTGCGGCCCGGGGAGACGGTGCTCGTCCACGGCGCCGGGGGCGGCGTCGGGACGGCGCTTCTGCAGCTGGCGCAGCTGGCCGGCGTGACCGTCGTCGGCACCGAGTCGCCGCGGAAGCTGGCGCTCGTGCGCGCGCTCGGCGCCCACGCCCTGGATTACACCAAAGGTGACGTCGTCGCCCAGGTGCACGGCCTGGTGGGCCCGGTGGACGTGGTTCTCGATCCCATCGGCGGTGACCACGTGCTGCTGTCGGCGCGCGCGCTGCGCGCTGGCGGCCGGCTCGTCGTCTACGGCCACTCCGCTCCGGGCGCGGCGACCCGCGAGGGAATGGCGACTCTCTCGGCTCGCATGGACGCGTGGAACGCCGATCCGGCGGGCATACGCGCCCTGGGCTACAGCCTGGGCGTGCTGTACCGCGATTCGCCCGAGGTGATCCGCGACGATCTCGCCCGTCTTGTCGCCCTGCTCGCGGAGCGACGGATCCGGCCGGTCGTCGCCGAGCGCCTCCCGCTCCGCGACGTGAGGCGCGCGCACGAGAAACTGGAGTTCGAGGGCGTTCCGGGGAAGCTGGTGCTCGTGCCGACTCGATGACGCGGCGCCCGTGACGCGACCGGTGAGCCTCGCGCGCTCACCGGTCCGGCGTGGCGCTCGATGGCATGCCGGCGAGGCCACGCCTCCCGGCGCCGCGCCCCCGAGCGCCGGCGATTCTCAGTCGATCCAGTAGGCCACCTTCACCAGGAAGGTGTTCGCCGGGTGCAGGGCGAACAGGTCCTCGTACTCCGATCGCCAGCCGCGGTCCCGGAAGCGGGGGTCGTACCCGTCGCGGCCGTGGGTCCACACCGCGAAGAGCGTCGAGCCCGGGCGGAACTCCCAGCGCAGCACGCTGTTGGAGCGGAGCTGCATGACGTCGAAGCCCATCGGCGTGTCGGCGGGCGGGGTGTAGGCGGCGTAGCGATCCTCGTAGCGGGTCGCGCGCGGCGTGGCGCTCAGCTCGCGCGTCTTCGTGTACTGCCCGCGGCTCACGAAGGGCTCGGCGTAGAGTTGGAGGCTCAGCGTCGGCGTGGCCGTGTAGTTCACGCGCGCGCCGACCGAGCGCGTCTCCTGCTCGAGCCGCGCGAACGCGTAGTGCACCGTGCCCGACGCGTCGGTGAAGTTGCCGAGCCACTGGACGTCGTCGTCGTTGCGGTTCCACTTGGCGCTCAGGGTCAGCTGGAGCTGCGGCAGCGGACGCAGCTCCACCTGCGGGTTCACCGTGACGTTGCGCGACGCCCAGTCCTCCCCTTCAGCCGCATCGAAGGAGAGGCTCGGCACCACGGAGCGCCGGTCGTCCCCCTGCAGGGTCGCATCGAAGGTGGCCGCCGGCGAGCGTCGCACGGCGGGGCCGCCGCGCGCGCAGTTGTCGCAGAAGCTGCCGGGGAGCTGCAGCAGCGTCACCCCGGTGTGCACCCACATGTTGTTCGTCAGGTTGACGTGCCAGTTGGTGTTCAGCGACCGGTCCGTCGGCAGCCCCGCGGCGGTCCAGTAGCCCCACGCGTTGAAGTTCCCGCTCATCTGCCGGTAGAGGCGCGTGGGCTTCCGGAAGTTGAGCCCCACCCAGTTGTTGAAGCTCTGCTGGTTGGCGCGGCGCAGGTAGCCGACGTCGTTCAGCTCGTAGCCCGCGGACTGGCGCTGCCAGCTCGTCTCGAAGTGCACCATGTTCCCGCCGAACTTGCCGAAGGCCACCTCCTCGCCGTCGCCGACGAGGGTGGTGCGGGCCGAGTCGAGGGTGAGGCCGTCGTCGGGGCGCTGGTAGAGGTGCGCGGCGCTCTGCTGCGCGAGCAGGATCGCCTGCGGCGTGCCGCGCACCGCGCTCCCCGTCACGCTCGCCGTGGCCTCGTAGCGGCTTCGCCCCCAGCGGTGGCGCACGTCGACGCCCCCGGCGTACGCGTCGCGGCGCAGGTAGCCCTCCGTCCACTGGTCGAGGGCGCGGGCGACGCCGGTGGCGATGACGCCGATGCTCGTCGCGCCGCCCCGAAGCTCCTGCTGCGCACGCAGCACGGTGTAGCTGGAGCGCGGCTCGGTGGTGCGGCGGTCCGTGCCCGTGACGCGGTCGGTCACCGCTTCCAGCACGCCGACGTTGAGCCCACCGGGCAGGCGGCCCGTGAGCTTCGCCGCGCCGAGGATCGGCGTCACGTTCGGCGAGGCGTCGTCGGCGTAGCGCCCGAAGAGCTGCGGTGCGCGCCCGATGCGCCGCGAGTAGAAGAGCCCCTCGCCCCGGCAGTTCACGACGCTGCAGTTGACGTTGAAGCCGTAGAGCCCCGTGCCCTCGACGAAGAAGGGGCGGCGCTCATCGAAGAACGTCTCGAACGCCGTGAGGTTCACCTCCGAGGGGTCGGCCTCCACCTGGCCGAAGTCCGGGTTCACCGTGAGGTCGAGCGTGAGGTTGGGCGTGACGCCGTACTTCACGTCCGCGCCGAACGCTCCCTTCTGCACGCGCCCCCAGTCGGCGCCGTCCGGCGGCGCGCCCGTGCGCTGCACGGACACGTTCTTCGCCACCGCGTAGGGCACCACCTCGAGCCGGTGGAAGGGGGTGATGTCGCGGATCCCCCGCAGCTCCCCGAGCTGCGACGAGATGCCGCTCTGCGAGCCGCGGTAGAGGGGCCAGCTCGTGCGCTCCTTGTACCGCTCGATGTCGCGCCAGATGGCGAAGCCGAAGACGTGCTCCGGCTTGTTGGCGTAGCGCAGCTGCGAGAAGGGGATGCGGAACTCCGCCGTCCACCCCGCGGAGTCGACCCGCGTGCCCACGTCCCACACGCCGTCCCACGACAGGTCCTCGGTCGCGTCGTTGTACATGGCGTAGTCGCGCTTGACCCCCAGGGGGTTCACCGCGAACTCGAAGCCCGAGCGCCGGTCGTGGTAGGCGTCGACCATCACCTTGAGCTGGTCCGAAGGCCCGCGCACGTCGCGCCGCGTGAGCGCCTGCATGATGCTGTCGGGGTGCGGGTCGAAGGCGCGGATGAACACGTAGAGATTGCGGTCGTCGTACGCCGCCTTGAACTCCGTGCGGAAGCGGGGCGACTTGCCCTCGTTCGGCTGGAACTCGACGAAGTCCGAGGTGGCCGGAGCGGTGCGCCACACGGGGTCGTCCTCGCGGCCGTCGATCACGGGCACCCGCTCCGCGCGTACGGCGGTGGCCGCGGCAACGGCCGCTCCCGCCGAGGAGTCGGGCCGGGGCCGCTGGGCGCTCAGTCGTTCGGCGGGAGCGGCGGCGGCGAGGAGGACGGCGAGGACGATGGTGCGCATCGTTATTTCATACTGGTGGAAAGGGCGGGCGTCTGTCCTTCGACAACGCGGGCGCCAGAAGGGTTGGAAGGACGTTCGAGGGGCGTCGCCGCGGGAGGGCTCGCGGGCGGGGGCGCAGAGGTCCCCGCCCGCGAGCCCGGGCACCGCGGCCTTCCCACCGACCCTCCATCGAGCAGGATGGATATTAAGATCGGTATCATCGGTGCGGACCGCATCGGTTGCACGCGCACCCGTCGCCTCAGGGCGCTCGGGCACGAAGCCCCCGCGTCCAACTCGAGGGGACCCGCGACGCTCGCAGGCCGGGCGTCGGAGACCGGTGCGCGTCCGGCGCCGACGACCGGATCGGTGAGAATACCTCTCCCTAACGACAGGTGATCATGGGCGCCACTCAGGCCGAGAAAGCGGAGCGATTCGCCGCGCTGCACGCCCGCCCGGGCGCGTTCGTCATTCCGAACCCATGGGACGCCGGCAGCGCGCGGATCCTGGCGGGGCTCGGGTTCGAGGCCCTCACGACGACGAGCGCCGGGCTGGCGTTCGCGCTCGGCAAGAAGGACGGCGCCGGCGTGGTGACCCGTGAGGAGACGCTGGCGAACGCCAGGGCGATCGCGGACGCGACCGATCTGCCCGTCGCGGCCGACCTCGAGAACGGCTTCGGCGATGCGCCGGAAGCCGCGGCCGAGACGATCCGCCTCGCGGGGGAGGCGGCCGGGCTCGTCGGCGGGTCGATCGAGGACGCCACGGGCGATCCGCGGCGGCCGATCTACGACTTCCAGCACGCGGTCGAGCGCGTGGCCGCCGCCGTCGAGGCGGCGCGGGCGCTCCCGTTCCCGTTCGTGCTCGTGGGGCGGGCCGAGAACTTTCTGCACGGCCGCCCGGACCTCGACGACACGATCCGCCGCCTCCAGGCGTTCGAGGCGGCCGGCGCCGATGCGCTCTACGCGCCGGGACTCACGCGGCCGGAGGACATCCGAACGGTGTGTGCCGCCGTGCGCAAGCCGGTCAACGTCCTGATGGGCCTGGCGGGCGCGCCCGGCACGACGTTCTCGGTCGCCGGGCTCGCGGAGCTGGGCGTCCGGCGCATCAGTCTCGGCTCCGCGCTGAGTCGCGCCGCCCTGGGCGCCTTCGTTCGAGCGGCGCGGGAGATCAGGGAGCGGGGGACCTTCACCTTCGCGACCGACGCCATCCCCTTCGGCGAGGTGAATGCGGTCATGGCCGGGCCCTGAGGCTGCGGCCCAACGCTGGCGGAGCGCACGGGGAGCCGGGGAGATCACCCGGTGGCCCGCCGTGTGACGACGGAGGCGATCGCTCCACCGGCGAGTGCACGGCGAGCGGTGAACGATCCGGGGGCCAGCCGTTCACCGCTCGCCGTGCGCGGAGCGATGGCTCCGTCAGCCCGGGATCGCGCTCGGGTCCATCCAGAACACCTCCCAGTGGTGCCCGTCGAGATCGTAGAAGCTCCAGCCGTACATGAACCCGTGGTCCTGGGGCTCGGCCGCGTGCGAGCCGCCCGCGGCCACCGCCTTCCGCACCATCTCGTCCACCTCCTGCCGGCTGTTCACGCTGAGCGAGAAGAGCGCGTTCGTCTCCCTGCGCGCGTCACCCAGCGGGCGCTTGCTGAAGCCCGTGAAACGGTCCCGGGTGAGGAGCATGAAGTACGCATCCTCGCCGACCAGCATGCAGGTCGCCGTGGCGTCGGTGAAGTGCGGGTTGAAGCTGAAGCCGAGCGACTCGAAGAACGTGATGGAGCGCTGCAGGTCGCTCACGGGGATGTTGACGAACAGCTTGTGCGGCGTCGTCGGCCTGGTGCCGGCGTTCCGGATGGTGGGGGCGGGCGCCTGGGAAGTGGTCATGGTGTGCTCTCCGTCGTGGAAGGAGGATCGGTCTCGGCGTCGGATGTCAGCGGGCGGGGCGGAGCAGCGCGCGAACGCGATCGTCGCGCAGGTAGAGCCCGCCCCAGATGAAGGCGGCGACGTAGATCGGGGAGAGGATGTGCGTGAAGAGCGGGTTGTCGAGGCGCAGGTGCGTCGCGACCGCGCCGCCGAGGTATCCCGTCCAGAGGATGGCGCCGAGCGGCGCGGTGCGCGGGATGACGTAGAGGACGAGGCAGCCGGCCGCGATCGTCCCGATGATCGGGAGATGATGCGGCTGGTAGCCGAGCAGCAGCGTCCCCTCCACGGCTTGCTTCGAGAGGAGGAGCTTGATCGCCGCGTCGAAGGCGAGGAAGAGGACCGCGATCCCGGTGAGAATGCGGCCGGCCCAAAGGGTCGCGCGAGACGCGCGGGCGGCGGGCGATGTGGCGAGGGGGGGCGAATCGAGCAGCGTGGCGGACATGGTCGGTGATCTCCAGGAGGGTTCATACGCATAGACCACCCGACCCGCCGAAAATCATCGGTCCCGCCGGAGCGCGCTCCGGCGGGACCGTAAGTCATGCTCCTGGCGCTGGTCAGCTCGCGAGCTGCATCGGCAGCCCGAACCGCGGAAAGAGTGTCTCGACGTCGAGGTACGACGTCATGCTCGTGATCCGGTCGCCCTGCACCTCGAGCATGATGAGCGCCCACGGCTGCGCGCCGCCCTGGCGATAGTGCGCGAAGGCCGGCGTCCCGCCACAGGCCTCCACCGGCACGAGCCGCGAGCCCTTGCACCCGCTGCCCTGGCCGAGCAGCCACTTCGCGATCGATTCGTGGCCCCGGAGCCAGAGATCGTACGGCGGCATCGAGAGCGTCGCTTCCTCGTGGAGGAGCTGCGTGAGGGCGTCGATGTCGTAGCGCTCGAACGCCTCGAAGTAGCGGGCGACGAGCCGGGTCTGCTCGTCCGAGAGCTCGCGCGGCACGACGGCGGGGTTGCGCGCCTCGAGCGTCGCGCGGGCGCGCTGCAGCGCGCTGTTCACCGCCGCCACGCTCATGTCGAGGCTCTCGGCCACCTCGGCCGCGGACCAGCTCAGGACCTGGGTGAGGAGGAGCACCGCGCGCTGGCGCGGCGGCAGGTACTGGAGCGCGGCGACGAAGGCGAGGCGGATGCTCTCGCGCAGGATCGCGCGCTCCTCGGGGTCGCAGTCCGCCGCGGCCGGCAGGGCCACGGCATCGGGGATCGGCTCGACCCAGTGCTCGCGCGGGCGCTCGTTGAGCACGAGGTCGTCGTGCACGACGCCCGGCGTGTCGGAGAGCTCGACGGGGCGGACGCGCTGGCGCTTGGTCGCCGAGAGCGTGTCGAGGCAGACGTTCGTGGCGATGCGGTAGAGCCACGTCTTCAGCGACGACTGCTCCTGGAAGCGGTCCATGCCTTTCCAGGCGCGGAGCATCGCTTCCTGCACGGCGTCTTCGGCATCGAGAACGGAGCCGAGCATGCGGTAGCAGTGCCCGGTGAGGGCCGGGCGGTACTGCTCGAGGAGGGCGGCGGTGGACATGAATCAAGATTATCGCCGCGCGGCGGCCCGCACCACGGGAGAGGCGGTGCGGCGGGCCGCTCGGGGGGCTCGTGGGCGCATGGCTCGGCGTGCAGCCGACCCCGGTCCCGGGCTTCGCGCCGCGTCAGGCCCCCAATGATGCCGCGGCAGCGGAGCGCGGGAGGGGCGCGGCGGCCCGCCGCTGCCGACGCCCGACTTCGACCCCTGACGCGCACGCCGTGAGCCACACCACGCCGGCCGCGTAGCCACCGACGACGTCGCTGAAGTAGTGGACGCCAAGGTACAGGCGGCTGAAGCCGATGGCGATGATGAGGATGGTCGCGCCGACGGCGATGGCGACCCGAGCCCGCCGGCCCGTCGCCCAGAACGCGATCAGCAGGTAGGCGAGCATCCCGAAGGCAACGAGGGACATCATCGCGTGGCCACTCGGGAAGCTGAAGCTCGGCTCGACGTAGTACGCCTCGGTGGAGAGCGGCCGTGGGCGCCGGACGACCTGCTTGAGCGCCCAGTCGAGGATGCTGCCGCCGCCGAACGCCGCGACCCAGCCCCAGAGCGCGAGCCAGTTCCGCCGCCAGGCGAGCGCGCCCGCGACCACCGCGCCGAGCGTCCCCAGGGCGAGCGGGACGCCGGCCAGGGTGATCGTGTAGAACAGCCTGTCGCCGAGGGGTGTGGCGTGCGCGCGGAACCAGTGCGCGAGGGCGACGTCGAGGGCAGTGAGTGGGTCGTGGTGGACCACGTCCTCCGTGATCGCGCCGAAGAGCCAGAGCGCGGCGAGGCTCACGAACAGTCCGGCGGTCAGGTACAGACCGAGGAGCCCGCCCGGGGTGAAGCGCGCCACGACGAACGCCCACGCGCGCGGGTAGCGCGCGTCGAGTCGCCTCGCGAGACCGGACGCGCGGCACGCGCCCCACGCCCGCTCGAAGCCCGCCCAGAGCGCCGCCGCCGACAGGTCGAACCGCCGCAGGAGGAGCACGAGGACGGCGACGAGCGCGGCGAGCAGTGCGCCGGCGAGGCTCGCCTGGCCGACGTAGCGCTCCAGCGTCGGCAGGTTGCGCCCGAAGACGTAGCCCAGGGTGCCGAACAGCGCCGCCCACGCGCCCGCGCCGAGCGCGTTGTAGACAGCGAACCGGCCGTACGGCATGCCACCCGTACCGGCGAGGAACGCGGCCCACATGCGGAGCAACGGGACGAAGCGGCCGATGAATACGGTCTTCGCGCCGTGTCGCGCGAAGAAGGCGCGCAGGCGGGCGAGCTTCCGCTGGTCGAGATGCAGCACGTGGCCGTATCGGTGCACCAACGCGATGCCCCCCGTCCGCCCGATCCAGTAGCCGCCGTTGTCGCCGAGGATCGCCGCCGCCGTCGCCACGGCGACGACGCCGACGATGGACAGGTGGCCCCGCGCCGCGAACGCGGCCGCGGTGACGAGCGCCGTCTCGCCGGGGAGCGGGATGCCCATGCTCTCCAGGCCGACGACGACGAAGACGACCGCGTAGCCGTACGACGCGACCAGCTCGACGATGCTGTCGCGCATCAGCGTGCTCCCGCCCGGCCCGGGGTTGGCGGTCTACAGGAGCTCGAGCCGGAACTCGCGACGGAGGGCGCGTCGGCCCGCATTGGTAACGCGGAGTGCGCGACTCGCGTGCGTCCGCTCCACCCAGCCGGCGTCGAGGAGACGCTCGGCGAGCGCGGCGCCGAGCGCGCCCGCGAGGTGGTAGCGTCGCTCGCTCCAATCGAGGCAGGCCCGCGTGATCGGCCGGCGCGTCCTGCTCGCGGCCTCCGCGACCGCGGCGACGTCCACGCCGATGCCGGAGAGGCGCGCCACCCCGTCGTCGGTGACCGCGTACGCGCGCCCGTCGAGGACGAGCGCCCTGTCCGCGACCAGTGCCTCCGTGATCTGCACGCCCAGCACGCCCGCGAGGTGGTCGTAGCAGGTGCGGGCGAAGCGGACGCCGCTCGCGACGTGCGCCTCCTTCGGCGACGCCGCCGGGACGGGCGGGGCGACGGCCGCGAGCGCCTCGAGCGCGGTGACCACCGCCGGGTTCGCGAGCCGATAGTAGCGGTGCCGGCCGTTCCGCTCTGCCTCGAGGAAGCCACCGGCGGTGAGCCTTGCGAGGTGGGCGCTGGCCGCCGGCGCGCCCACACGGGCGACGCGCGCGAGCTCGCCCGCCGGGAGCGCCCGCCCGTCGCTCAGCGCCCACAGCATGGCCACTCGCGCCGGGTCGGCGAGCAGGGCCGCGGTCGGGGCGACCTTCGCATCGCCCAACCCGTGGGTCGTGGCGCGCGTCCGGTGCGCGGGCGGGGCAGGGGGGCAGGTGAGCACGTTTCGATGATACATGA
The DNA here is from genome assembly GCA_045804285.1 of Gemmatimonadaceae bacterium. GTDB lineage: Bacteria > Gemmatimonadota > Gemmatimonadetes > Gemmatimonadales > Gemmatimonadaceae > DATMHT01. Next base: position 57,287 of record JBJMNL010000172.1, on the reverse strand, counting down.
AATGTGGCCGACGTACAATACCGCCGTGACCATTGCCGGATCGGCCCGACCGAGAGCCGATGCCGATCCCGTAGAGCCCCATTGCCGCGGCGACCCACCCGGACCCCTACCGAACCGCGATCCGAGCGCGACGGCGCGTCGGTGGAGTATCGCCCGTCCGCGAACGTGCGCGTTCCCGTCCTCGACGACGCTCGGGGCGGCCTGCGGTGGCGACGCCGCGCGGCGTGGGCCCGGTGAGCACCTGCCAGGGGGAGGGGGTCATTCGTACCATGCTCGCTCGCGGCGGGGCGGCCATGCTTGACGGCGCCGGCCCTCGCCGCATGCTTGTGGCTGCGCCCTGGTCCCCGGGCGCTCCGCCCAGCTTCTCCCCAAGCCGTCACGTCTCATGGTCCCGCTCCCCTCCGCGGAGTCCGCCGCTCCGCCCGGTCCCGCCCCCGATCCCTCTGGCGTCGACGCTCTCCTGGCCGAGCTGCACAGCCGGTCCACCCGGAGCACCGACGCCGCGGACCAGGCGCTGCTCCGGACCGCCGCGGCCGCGCTGGCGCGCGAGGCCGCCGCGCGCCGCGCGGCCGAGCGGCGTGCCACGGAGCTCGCGCTGCGGGCGTCGGAGGAGAGCTACCGCACCATCTTCGATGCCTCGGAGGACGCGGTCTTCGTCCACGATCTCGAGACTGGTGCGGTGCTCGACGCCAACCGGCGCGCCTGCGAGCTCACCGAGGCGACGCTCGACACGCTGCGCCGCGACGGGCTGACGTACATCGCCAGCGCCGCGGCGCCGTACACGCCCGAGAGCGCGCTGGCGCACATGCGGCGCGCCGCCGCGGGCGAGCCGGTGCGCTTCGAGTGGCTGATGCGACAGCCGCGCACCGGAGTGGACGTCTGGGTCGAGGTGGCGCTGCAGCGGGTCACGATCCGCGGCGAGGACCGCCTGCTCGCGCTCGTGCGCGACATCAGCGACCGCAAGGTCGCGGAGGAGGCGCTGCGCGCCAGCGAGGAGAGCTACCGGACCATCTTCCGCCACGCCTCCGACGCCATGTGGCTGCACGACGTGGACACCGGGGCCTTCATCGAGGTGAACGACGCCGCGTGCGAGGTCTTCGGGCGCACGGCGGACGAGACGCGGGCGATCGGCGTCGGCGGGCTGAGTGCCGGGGTGCCGCCGTACAGCCTGGACGACGCGATGTGCTACATCCAGCGCGCCGCGGCCGGCGAGCCGCAGCGCTTCGAGTGGCTGGGGCCGCACAAGGAGGGGCGCGACGTGTGGCTCGAGATGCGGCTGCGGCGCGTGACGATCGGCGGCGTCGACCGCATCCTCGCCACGGGCCGCGACATCAACGACCTCAAGGCCGCCGAGGCCGCGCTGCGCCGGGCCAACGAGGTGCTCGAGCGACGCGTCGCCGAGCGCACCGCCGAGCTGGCGGCGAGCAACGCGGCGCTCGCGCAGGAGGTGGCCGGGCACGCACGGGCGAAGGAGGCGCTGCTCGCGCGGACGCGCGAGCTGGAAGGAATCTTCCAGGCGCTTCCCGACCTCTACTTCCGCCTCGCCGCCGACCAGACGGTCCTCGACTACCGGGCCGGCAACGGCGGAGGGGTCTATGCGCCGGCGGAGGACGCGCTCGGCCGTCGCCTCCGAGAGCTGCTCCCGGCGGACATCTGCGATCGCGTGGACGAGGCGCTCGCGGCCGCCGCGCCCGGCGCCCTCGCGACGGTGGAGTATCGACTGGCCGTGGGCGACGACACGCGCGATCACGAGGCGCGCTTCTTCCCGCTCGGCGACGGCACCCGCATAGCGCTCGTCCGCGACATCACGGAACGCAAGGACGCGGAGCGCGCGCTCCGCGATCGCGAGGAGCACTTCCGCCGGCTCATCGAGAACGCGAGCGACTTCGTGATGATCGTGGACGCCACCGCGGCGATCACCTACGTCGCGCCCTCGGCGTCCCGCATGCTCGGCTACGCGCCGGAGGAGATGATGGGCACCCGCCCGTCGACCCTCGTGCACCCCGACGACGTGCCGCACGTGATGCGGGACTTCGCCTGGATCCTCGAGCACCCCGGCGAGCCGTTCGCCTCCACGTTCCGCATCCGCCACAAGGACGGCAGCTACCGCGTGTTCGAGAACCTCGGCCGGACGCTCTCCCCGCACTCCGCCGCGGAGGGAGTGGTGGCGTTCGGGCGCGACATCACGGAGCGCAAGATCGCCGAGGCGGTGCTCGCCCGCGCGAAGGAGGAGGCCGAGCGGGCCAACCGGGCCAAGAGCGAGTTCCTGAGCCGCATGAGCCACGAGCTGCGGACGCCGATGAACAGCATCCTCGGCTTCGCGCAGCTCCTCGGGCGGGCGGAGCTCGCGCCGCAGCAGGCCAAGTCGGTGCAGCACATCCTCAAGGCGGGGCGCCATCTGCTGCACCTCATCAACGAGGTGCTCGAGATCGCGCGGATCGAGGCGGGGCGCGAGAACTTCTCGCTCGAGCCGGTGGCGCTCGCGCCGGCGCTGCGCGAGGCGCTCGGGCTCGTGCGCCCGCTCGCGCAGCAGCACGATGTCTCGCTGGCCGAGAGCGCGTGGCCGGAGCACGCCTTCGTGCACGCCGACCGGCAGCGGCTCGTGCAGGTCCTGCTCAACCTCCTCAGTAACGCGATCAAGTACAACCGTGCCGGCGGATTCGTGCGGGTCGAGTGCGTCCCCGCCGCCGACCCGCCGGCCGATGCCGGTGCGAGGGCGCGCTGGACGATCCGGGTCGTGGACAGTGGTCGCGGCATCCGGGCCGACCGGATCGATCAGCTCTTCACGCCCTTCGCGCGGCTCGGGGCCGAGCAGACGGAGGTGGAGGGGACGGGGCTCGGCCTCGCGCTGTCGCAACGCCTCTGCGACGCGATGGGCGGGGCGCTCGCGCTCGAGAGCAGTGACGCGTCCGGGAGCGTGTTCCGCGTCGAGCTCGAAGGCGCCGACGATCCGCTGGGCACGCTCGACGACACGGGGACGTACCCGGTCCCGGCGGCGCCGCACCGCGACGTGACGCTGCTCTACGTCGAGGACAACCTCGCGAACCTGAGCCTCGTCGAGACGATCCTGCTCGCGCGACCCGGCTGGCGCACGATTCCGGCGCTCCAGGGCCAGCTCGGCGTGGAGCTGGCGCGCGAGCACCTCCCCGACCTCGTCCTGCTCGACCTCCACCTCCCCGACATCCCCGGCGAGGAGGTGCTGCGCCGGCTGCGCGCCGACGCGCGCACCGCCGCGGTCCCGGTGATCGTGGTGAGCGCCGACGCCACCTCCACCTCGCTCGACCGCCTCCGCGCGGCCGGCGCGGACGCGTACCTCACGAAGCCGCTCGACGTCGACGAGTTCCTCCGCGTCATCGAGCGGTTCCTGCCCCACGAGGGCGGGACGGCGAGGCCCGCATGAGCGCGAACGCGGCAGTTCGGGGCGCGGTGGCGGCGGGGACTCTCGCCGCGTGGATCCCGGCCGCGGCGGATCGCGCCGCGCGGCTCCGGGCCTGCACGCTCCTGCTCGTGGACGACGAGGAGGCGAACCTCGACCTGCTCGAGGCGGTGCTCGGCGAGGCGGGCTACACGCGGCTGGTACGCACCCCCGACCCGCGCGAGGTGACGGCGCTCGCCGCCCGCCACGCGCCCGACCTGGTGCTGCTCGACCTCCACATGCCGCACCGCCACGGTCTCGAGGTGCTCGCCGATCTGCGTGCGGCGACCCCCGACGGCGAGTACCGCCCGGTCCTCGTGCTCACCGCCGACGTCACGGCGGCGGCGCGCGACCTCGCGCTCAGCCTCGGCGCCCGTGACTTCGTGACCAAGCCGTTCGACACCGCCGAGGTGCTGCTCCGCGTGGAGAACCTCCTCGACGCGCGGGTGCTCCACGCGGACGAGCGTCGCGCACGCGAGCGAGCCGAAGCGGCCGAGGCGCGGGCGGCGCTCCTCGCGGAGTGGAGCCGCGTCCTGGCCGCCTCGCTGGACCCGGTCATCGCGGCCCGGCACCTTCCGGCGCTCCTGGTGCCCCGCTGGGCGGCGGCGTGCGAGGGGGTGTTCGGTGCCCCCGAGACGGCCGCCGTGCCGCGGGACGACGCGGCCGCGGCACGGCGGCTCAGCGCCCCGGTCGTCACCGGCGACGGCGTCGTTGGCGCGGTCGTGCTCACCGGCCCGGGCGACGGCGCGCTCGTCGCCGACCAGGCGCTGGTCGATGAGCTGGCGGCACGACTCGGGATGGCCGCCGAGCACGCGCGCCTGCTCGCCGCCGCGGAGCTCGCCACCCGGGAGCGCGAGCGCCTGCTCGCCGTGGTCGCGCACGATCTCCGGAATCCCCTCGGCGCCGTGGCCATGTACGCCGAGATGCTGGCCAGCCTGCAACCCGACGAGGGCGAGAGCGACCCCTACACGCGCGACGCGCTGGCCACCATCCACGCGAGCGCGGCGGGCATGCAGCGGCTGGTGGAGGACCTCCTCGACGCCGCGTCGCTGCGCGGCGGCGCGCTTCGCGTGCACCGCACCGAGCGGCGAGTGGGCGCCGCGTTCGAGGAGGCCGAGCGCATGCTGCGCCCCCTGGCCGACGCGGCCGGGCTCACGCTCACGGTCGAGGCGTCGGGCGACTCCGCGACGCGCACCGGCTCGGTGGACCTGCAGCGGCTCGTGCAGCTCCTGTCCAACCTGGTCGGCAACGCCATCAGGTTCACGCCGCCGGGCGGCGCAGTGACAGTGCGTTACGCCGTGGATGCCGGGGGAGTGACCGCGTCGGTCGCCGACAGCGGGCCGGGGATCGCGCCCGACGATCTGCCGCACCTGTTCACCGCCTTCTGGCGTAGCGACCGGCGCCTGCAGCGAGTGGACGACGCCCGGCGCGGGGCGGGACTCGGCCTGTGGATCGCCCGCGCCATCGTCGAGGCGCACGGCGGCTCGCTCGGCGTCGACTCGCGCCCGGGCGCCGGCACCATCTTCCACTTCACGCTCCCGCCGACGGGTGCGGTGACGCGATGGGAGGACTGACGGCCGTCATGCACCGGATTCTCGTCGTCGAGGACACGCCGGCGTACGCGGAGGCGCTGGAGCGAACGCTCGCGCTCGAGGGGCACCAGGTCCTGCTCGCCCGGCGCGCGCAGGAGGCGATCGTCCGCGCGCGCGTCGATGCGCCAGACCTGGTCGTGCTCGACCTCGGCCTCCCCGACCGGGATGGCTATCACGTGCTGCGCGAGCTGCGCGAGCGCGGCTTCGACGCCCCCGTGCTCATTCTCTCGGCCCGCTCGCTCGAGGCGGACAAGGTGGAGGGCTTCCGGCTCGGCGCGGACGACTACGTCACGAAGCCGTTCGGTGCGCTGGAGCTGCTGGCGCGCGTCTCGGCACTGCTGCGCCGGGCGCGTCGCGCCGCGCCGGCGACGCCGCCGAGCGGCGTGCGCATCCTGGACGACGCCGAGCTCCGGGAGCGCTACGGCCTCACCGATCGCCAGATCGCCGTGGCGCGGCTCGTGGCCGAGGGGTGCACGAACGCGGAAGTGGCGGAGCGGCTGGGGGTCAGCTTCTATACCGCGCGCAACCACGCCGAGCAGGTGATGCTCAAGCTCGGCGTGCCGAATCGGTCGTCCGTCGGGCCGCTGCTTCACGAGACGACATCGGGCGAGCCGAACGTACCGGCGCGCCCGTGAGCTGCTCCGGCGTCACCTGACGGGAGCCACGACTACGCCGCGCGCGGCGGCGCCACGAAGCGGCGCGACTGCCGCTCGTACGCGTGCGCCAACGCCAGCACGCGTGCGTCCGCCCCCGGGAGCCCGACGATCGACAGGTTGAGCGCCGGCATCCCGTCCGCTCCGAGTCCCGCCGGAACCGACACCTCCGGGAGGCCGAGCCAGTTGCCGTACCCCAGCGCGGTGCGGACGTCCGGCCATGGATCGACGGCGCGCGGGGCGTTGAAGGGCATGGTCGGGTAGACCATCGCCGCAACGCCTGCCGCGCGCATCGAGGCGGCGAGCGTCGCCACGACCTCGGCTCGCGACCGCGCGAAGGAGCGTCCCGCGGCATCCTCCGCCATCGGCCGGTCGAGGAGCGGCTCGCACTCCTCGAAGGTGGCCGGGAGCACGTCGTAGAACGCCCGGTAGGCGGCGTACCCGCGGCGCACCGCGGCGCGCGGGTCGTCCGTTCGCCCGGCGAAGTAGCGGAGGAGGGCGTTGGCGGTGGGGGCCGGGGAGCGCGCATCCACGGCCACGTCGCCGCGGGCGCGCGCGGCGGCGGCGAAGGCGTCGCGGAAGTCCACGCGGGTGACCGCGGGGGCGAAGGGCTCGACCGTCGCGCCGGCGGCGCGCAGGTCGCCCACGGCGCGATCCCACACGGCGAGCGCTTCGGCGCCCATCTGCGCGCGCGGGACGTGCGCCTCGACGAGCCCGAGGCGCACCCCGGCCAGCGTGTCGTCGCGCAGCGCGGCGAGGGGCGCGCCTTCCCACGTCCCCGCGCGCGCAAGCGGGTCCGACGGGTCCGCCCCCGCGATGACGGCGAGGAGGAGCGCCGCGTCGGCCACCGTGCGCGCGAGCGGCCCGTGCGTGTCGAGATAGGGCCACGTCGGGATCACGCCGGTGCGCGGCACGAGCCCGAACGTCGGCTTCATCCCCACGACCCCGGTGAACTGCGCCGGGATGCGGTTGGAGCCGCCGTCGTCGGTGCCGAGCGCCGCGAAGGCCATTCCGTTCGCGACCGCGACCGCCGAGCCGGCGCTCGACCCGCCGGGCGTGCGCGTGCCCGTGGGGTCGTGCGGGTTGCGCACCTGGCCGGTGTGGCTGCTGGTGCCGTTGCCGCGATAGGCGAAGTCGTCGGCCGCCGTCTTCCCGAGCACGATCGCGCCGGCCGCGCGGAGCCGGGCCACCTCGAGCGCGTCGCGCCGCACCGGCTCGGGGAAGAGACGCGCCCACTCGGCGCTGGACCCCGTGGTCGGGAGCCCGGCCATGTCGTAGATCGACTTGGCGAAGACGGGGACGCCGTCGAGGGGGCCGCGCATCCGGCCGGCGCGCCGGCGGGCGTCGGCGGCGCGGGCTTCGGCGGGCGCGCTGTCGGCGAGCGCGTCGATGGCGCGCCACGCCATCCCCTCGGCGCGGCAGCGGTCGAGCGCGCGGGCGGTGACCTCGGCGGCCGTCCACGCTCCGCGACGGCGGCCCGCCTGGTAGTCGGCGATGGTGCCGTCGAGTGGGTCACGACCGGCGGCGGCCCACGCTGGAAGCGGGAGCCGTGCCCCGAGGGCGAGCGAGGGGGCGACGAGGGCGGCGAGCTGCGCGAGGGCTTCGCGGCGGGTGGGCGACATCGAGGTGCAGTCGGGGGCGGAGGCGGGGCGGCCGAGGGGCGGGCCAGAGGACGACGGGCGCGCGCCGTGGGACAATAGGCGCGCGCGAGAGGGGCCGGTCAATGGGTCGTCGTCTGGCGCGAGTTGCGCCGAGCGCGCCGTGGTCGGGTTGGCGATCGGGGCGGCGGCCGGTTCGCTCGTCGGCGGGCTGGTCGGCCTCCTGCGCCCGACGACCCGCTGGGAGCGCGACGTCAGGCCCGCGCGTGCGGCGCTGTCGGTCGCGTGGTGAGATGGTGCGGGATGCCGGGCGCGCTCGCGGGGCGCGTCCAGCACCACTCCGCCACATCTCGCGCCCGCTGCGCGGTCCGGCGGGTACGTAGCGCGTCGTGGCTTGCCGCATCCCGCCTGCATCAGCCGCAGGACGTTGCGGGTGCCGGAGTCGCGCGCCAATGTACCCGGGCACGCTTCATCGGCCGCGGCGGCCACCTCCCGACCTCACACACACAGCGATGACCTGCCGGCACTCCACACTGGCGACGGCGCTCGCCATCTGCGCGCTCACCCTTCCACTCGGGGCGCAGGTCCCGGTGCGCGACGCCGCGCTCGCCCGCACCGTGGACTCGATCGCGACCCAGGTTCTCGAGACCACCGGCGTGCCGAGCGCGAGCGTTGCCGTCGTCCAGCACGGTCAGCTCGCCTACGCGAAGGCGTACGGCAGGGCCGATCTCGCCGCGAACGCGCCGGCGGCGCCGGCGACGCGATACGGCATCGGCTCGATCAGCAAGCAGTTCACGGCGGCGGCGATCCTGCTGCTCGCCCAGGAGGGGAAGCTCTCGCTCGACGACCCGGTGTCGAAGTACATCCCGGGACTCACGCGTGGGGACGAGGTCACGATCCGCGAGCTGCTCTCGCACACGTCCGGCTACCAGGACTTCTGGCCGCAGGACTACCTCATGCCCCCGATGCGGCAGTCCGTGACCCCGCAGGCGATCGCCGACCGGTGGGGAAAGCAGCCACTCGACTTCGCGCCCGGGACGCGCTGGCAGTACAGCAACACGAACTACACGCTGGCCGGGATGATCGTCGAGCGGGTCAGCGGGACGCCCTTCTTCCGCTTCGTGCAGACGCGCATCCTCGACCCGCTCCGGCTGACGAGTGCGCGGGACTTCGACGCGAGCGCACGCGCCGCCGACGCCACCGGCTACATCCGCTACGCGCTCGGTCCCCTGCATCCGGCGCCCGACGCCGGCTCGGGGTGGATGTGGGCCGCCGGGATGCTCGCGATGACCGCGAGCGATCTCGCGCGGTGGGACAGCTCGATGATCCGCGAGACGCTCCTCCAGCCGGCGTCGTACCGCGAGATGGAGCGGGAGGTGCGCCTGAAGAACGGCGCCGGGACGAGCTACGGCCTCGGCGTCGACGTCGGGATGAGCGACGGCCACCTCCTCGTCGAGCACGGTGGCGAGGTCTCCGGCTTCACCGCGGAGAACATGGTCTTCCCGGAGGACAGCGTGGCGGTCGTCGTCCTGACGAACCAGGACGCCGCGCCGGCGGCGGGGGCGATCGCGCACGGGATCGCGCGGGCGCTGTTCACCACCGAGGGCACGCTCGCGGCGGGCCGCACCGCGCAGGCGCGCGCGATCCTCGAGGGCCTGAGGGCGGGGACGATCGACCGCTCACTCCTCACCTCGAACGCGAACGCCTACTTCAGCCCGGAGGCGCTCAAGGACTTCGCGGCATCGATGGCGCCGCTCGGCGCGCTCCAGAGCTTCGAGCAGACTGCCACGCGCTCCCGCGGTGGGATGACGCTCCGGTCGTACCGCGCCGTCTTTCCCGGGCGCACGCTGCGCGTGTGGACGTACGAGACGCCGGAGGGGAAGCTCGAGCAGTTCCAGGTGGCGCCGGCCACCTGAGCGGCCAGGGGCTGCGGGCGCACGAGGCGCTGTCCAGGTCGGCGAGTGGGACCGGATGATCGACGTGAACCTCGAGGGCGTGCTCTGCGGAAGCGCCGCGGCGTTGCCGCACCTGAAGGCGCGAGACGATGGACGGTGTGGTCCACCGGGGTGCCCATCCCGCGCGCTGGCTGACGGCGCGTCGGCAGCCCGTCACCCGGCGGCGTGCCGATCGACGAGCACGCCGCGGACCCGCCGAACCGCCCACGCGACGTGCTCGCGCACGAGCGGCTCGGGGTCGTCGAGCACGCGCGTGAGCACGTCGGCGTCGTCCGCCGTGTCCACGCCGCTGAGCACGACTGCCGCGTTTCGCTTCACACCTCGGAGCTTGGCGCGCTTCATTGGCGAGCCCTTCAACGCGCGGCTGAACTCCTCCCACGACATCGCCAGCAGCTCGCGCGCGAGTGTCCGCGCGTCCTTGCGCGCCAGGGCCTCTCGTCCCGACGCCGCGATCGGGGCGACGGTCTGTAGGGACAACGGAGTAGGCGGGAAAGCGCGGGCGACCGGCTCACGCTCCCTGGTGGCCCAATGCGGCGGCGTCGCGACGGCGCGTCGCGCGCCTCCGGCCCGTCGGCGATCTTGACGCAGCAGTATGTAACCCATAGCTTACGGTAAGTGCGAACTTACCATGATGCCCAGCTGGACGCGCTCGGGGATGCGACTCGTCGTGCGATCGTGACCCGCTTGCTCGCGGGGCCGATGCCCGTCGGGGAGCTCGCGCGCGCCTTCCCCGTCAGCCGGCCGGCGATCTCGCAGCACCTTCGCGTCCTCAAGGAGGCGCGCCTCGTCGTGGACCGGCCCGTCGGCAACCGGCGCCTGTACGAGCTCGACCCCGAGGGCTTCGCATCACTCCGCGAGTACCTGGATCGCTTCTGGGCCGGCGCGCTCGGGGCGTTCAAGAACGCCGTGGAAAACCGTCAACCGAGGGAGGGATGATGACAGACGCCGTCGCGGCGACGACCGTCGCGCCAGTCCGCAAGAGCATCACCGTCGAGGCGAGCCCCGCTCGCGCGTTCCAGGTCTTCACCGAGGGAATCGACGCGTGGTGGCCGCGGGGCCATCACATCGGCAAGGCGCCGATGACGCGCACCATCATCGAAAGTCGCACGATGGGGCGCTGCTACTCGGAACACGAGGATGGCAGCGAGAGCGACTGGGGGACGGTGCTCGTCTGGGAGCCGCCGCGCCGCCTCGTCTTCTCCTGGAGCATCACCGGCGACTGGCAGTACGAGCCGGACCTCGCCAGATCGAGCGAGGTGGAGGTGCGCTTCACCGCCGAGCCGGGGGGGAAGACTCGCGTCGATCTCGAGCACCGCCACCTGGAGCGCCACGGCACCGGCGCCGGCGGCATGCGCGCGGCGGTCGATGCGCCGGACGGCTGGGGCGGCATCCTGCGGCTCTTTGCCGACGAGGTGGAGAAGTCGGCGTGATCGCACGGTGGCGGGACGATGCCTCCGGCCAGCCGGCCGGGGGCATCGTTCTTACGCCTCGGCTGGGCCGCCTACTCAGCGCGTGTCGCGATGCGCTCGAGCGCCCACGCGGCGTGCTCGCGCAGGAGCGGCTCGGGGTCGTCGAGCGCCCGCGTGAGGGACTGCGCCGGGGCCGGCTCGCCATGACGACCGTGGCGAGCGATCAGCCGAGGGGCGCGGCCCGGAACTCTTCGGTCACCCGGTGCCGGGCCACGCGCGGGAGCCGCAGGGCGGCGACGAACGTGATCGCGGCGGCCGCCGCAAGATAGAGGCCGGGCGCAAGATCCAGTCGGGTGCGGGCGACCAGCCAGGTGGCGACTATTGGCGTGCTCCCGCCGAGCAGGGCGAGCGCCACGTTGTATCCGACGGACAGCACCGTGCAGCGGACCCGCCACGGCGCCAGCTCGGCCATAGCCGCGGGGAGTACGCCGCCGTTCCCCGCGACCAGCAGGGCCAGCCCTGCCTGACCCGCGAAGATCGCCGCGGGACTCGCCTGCGCCATCAGCGCCATGAGCGGATACGCGAGCACCGCGAGCCCGCCCGCGGCCCACGCGAGTACTGGGCGGCGGCCAACGCGATCACTCGCCATTCCCGCGAGCGGGATGGCCACGAGCGTCAGTGCCATGGCCGCCGTGTTGATCTCGAGTGCCGTGCCCGCCGAGACCCGTGCGACTTGGGGGAGCCACGTGGCGGAGTAGACGAACGTCATGTAGAACCCGACACTGATCGCCGCGGCGAGCGCCATCAGGTGGACCATCGTCCGCCAGTGTACGCCGAACGCCTCGCCGAGGGGAGACTTGGCGGGCGCCTGATGCGGCACGCGCTCGACGTAGTGGCGTCGGATCGCGAGCCCACCGAGCCCCACCAGGAGGCCGGCCACGAAGGGGATGCGCCATCCGTACGCCATGACCGTCTGTGGGGACATGGTGGCGTGGACGAGCGCCCCGGCTGCCGAACCGAGCAGAGTTCCCGCCGTGGCGCCGAACGGCCCCCAGCTTCCCATGTATCCTCGACGGCCCGGCTCGGCGCCTTCGACGAGGAACACCGCGGAAGCCGTGTACTCGCCCCCCACGGCGATTCCCTGCAGCATGCGCATCAGGACGAGGAGCACGGGCGCCGCCACGCCGATGTGCGTTGCGTCCGGCAGCACTCCGATGACGAACGACGGAAACGCCATCGCCATGACCGAGCCGATCAGCGCGGGCTTGCGGCCGAACCGGTCGCCGACCCACCCGAACAGTGCGCCGCCCACCGGCCGCATCAAGAAGCCGGCGGCGAACGTCCCGAACGCAGCGAGGAGTGAGGCGGTCGGGTCGCCTGCAGGGAAAAAGTGCGCGCCGATCTGCCGGGCAAAGAAGCCGAAGAGCGCGAAGTCGTACCATTCGAGCACGTTCCCCGCCACCCCGGCGATGATGCCGCGCCGGACGGCGGCCGGGGTGCGGAACTCCTGCGTGTGAACGTCGGTGGGAGTGATCGGGGCGATCGACGTCGCGTTCATGACTGCTCCCGTGCACCGGAGGACGGCTCGCTCGGCATTCCTCCCCGTCACCGGCGGCGGGCGATCTCCACGAGCGCCGGCAGCTCGTCGGTGTGGTGGATGTCGCACACCCCCGGCGCCGCGAGGGCACTCGCGGCGCCGGTAGTCACACCCGCGCCGAGGCGGCTCGGGCGGCGGAGGGCTCACGCGGGTGGCCGGGCGGGCAAGGCGAGCAGGGGCGACGATACGGCGCTCGGTGTGGGCAGGCAAGCAGAGCCGACGGCGTGCTACAGACGCAGTTCGCGCCGCGACCCGAAGGGCGCTCAGCCCGGAAGCGCGGAGATCGCGGATCGTAGCTCCTCGATCACCGGGCGTCCGAGCACGACGGCCGCGTCGCGCTCGAGCCCCCGCCGCTTCGCGCGCTTCATCGGCGAGCCCTTGAACGCCGCCGAGAACCGCTCCGGCGTCATCGCCAGCAGCTCCCGCGCGAGCGTCCGTGCATCCTTCCCAGCGACGATCTCACGCGGCGCGAAGGCCGGCTCCGTCAGCGCCTGGCTGAAGCTGACGTTCCAGGGGCGTGCGGATTGGGCGATCTGCCGGTATCACCATTTTGATATCCCGCTGTCGACAGGCTGGCTGACGCTCGCAAGGCGAAAGAGTTAGCGGCTGTCTGGGGCAGGGCGTCGGTCGCCGATTAGCGCTCGGAGGGCCGGGATGACCGGCGCGCGCCCGAAGCCCGGGAGTCGAGTGGCGGGGTGCTTCGCGATGCCCCCTGTCGGCGCTGCGGGCTCTGGGCTCGTCGCTCGTTCTGTCGAGAGGCGCGCAGGTAGTCGACGAGCGCACGGAGGGCGGGCGAGGCGTGGCGCCGCTGCGGGTAATAGAGGTAGAACCCTGGGAAGGGCGTCGAGAACTCCTCCAGCACCGCCACGAGCTCGCCGCGCGCCATGTCGTCGTGCACCTGGCTCTCGTAGACCATGGCCAACCCCACCCCCGCACGGGCGAGGCGGACGAGAAGCAGCGGATCCGTGGTGAGCACGCGCGCCGGGACGGCGACGGAGAAGTCGCGCCCCGTCTCGGTGAACTCCCACCGATACGGCGGCGCATCGGGCGTGGGGTGCCAGTTGATGCACACGTGCTCGACGAGGTCGCGCGGGTGCGTCGGCATCGGGTGCCGCGAGAAGTACGACGGCGCCCCGACGACGGCGAGGCAGAGGTCCCCGGAGACCGGCACCGCGATCAAGTCTCGGTCGATCACCTCGCCGAGCTGCACCCCGGCGTCGTAGCCGTGGGCGACGATGTCGGTGGTCTCGCTGCTCACGGCGAGGTCGAGCCGGACGTGCGGGTGGGCGCCGAGGAAGCCCGCGAGCACCTGCTCTCGCAGGAAGTGCTCGCCGCCCGCGGACACGAGGAGGCGGAGGGTGCCCCGCGGCTCGCGACTCAGCTCTCCTACCGCAGCGACGGCCGCCCGCACCTCCTCGAGCGCCGGCCGCACCGACGCGTAGAGCCGCTCGCCCGCCTCCGTCAGACGCACGCTGCGCGTGGTGCGCTGCACGAGCACCACGCCGAGCTGCTCCTCGAGTTTCCGCAGCGCCTGGCTCACGGCCGAGGCGCTCACCCCCAGGCGCTCGCCGGCGGCCCGGAAACCCTTCGCATCCGCCACCGCCACGAACACCGACATCGCGTTCAGGTCATCGGCCATTGTGAAGTAACGCTTACAGGCTCGTTCACCTCCGTCAAGTAGATCGGAGGCTCGGCAAACGCTTCATTGCATTCCAGACGCGCGGTCGCCGAGCTCCTCGCGGGGCTCGGCGGCCGCAAGCGTGACACGCGGCACCGTGCGTGCGGCCACCGCTGCCGCGCTCGAACCCGAGGAGGCACGACCATGGCCAACGAACCGAAGCCCGCCCGCGGTCCGTACGCGGACATCGCCCCGGCGTTCGACGAGTACACCCAGAAGGTGCTCTTCGGCGAGGTCTGGGAGCGCCCGGGTCTCTCCAGGCGCGACCGGAGCCTCGTCACGGTGGCGACGCTCATCGCGCTGTACCGCACCAACGAGCTGCCCTTCCACCTCGAGCGCGCGCTCGAGAACGGGGTGACGAAGGACGAGCTGATCGAGGTCATCACCCATCTCGCGTTCTACGCCGGTTGGCCGCCGGCCAGCACCGCCGTCGGGATCGCGCGGCAGGTCTTCGCCGACGCCGGACGATGAGCGTGCCCGACGACGTGCGCCTCAACGAGATCCTGTTGCGGCCCACGCGCAAGGAATGCTGAGCTCTCCAGGACTCTCTGCACAGGAGACCGAACATGGACACCAAGCGAGCGGGCTCGCAGCCGTCCGCGAAGGGCAACCCGGAGTGGTTCACCGGGACGGTCCGCGTCGACCCGCTGTTCCAGGCACCGACGCCGGCCCGCGCCGGGGCTGGCAAGGTCACATTCGAGCCGGGCGCCCGCACGGCGTGGCACACCCACCCGCTGGGGCAGACGCTGATCGTGACCGATGGCTTCGGCCTCGTGCAGCGCGAGGGCGGCCCGATCGAGGAGGTCCGGCCGGGGGACATCGTGTGGTTCCCACCGGGCGAGAAGCACTGGCACGGCGCGTCGCCGACCACGGCGATGACGCACATCGCGATTCAGGAGTCGCTCGACGGCAAGGCCGTCGACTGGTTGGAGAAGGTGACTGATGAGCAGTACGGTGCCGGGCGTAGCGCCCGTTGAACTGACGCGAACCGTGGTGCAGGGTGACCGCGCGGCAGCGCCGTCCTACAGGAGCAGCCAATGCCAACGAATGGAAATGGGAGCTTCGCGGGGAAGGTGGCGTTCGTGAGCGGCGCGGGGAGCGGCATCGGCCGCGCGACGGCGCTGGCGTTCGCGCGCGAGGGCGCCAGCGTGGTGGCCGCCGACAAGTCAGAGCAGCAGATCCGGGAAACGGCGCGCCTGGTCGAAGAGCTCGGCGGGCGCGCGCTCGCCGTCACATGCGACGCGACGCGCACCGAGGACGTCGAGGCCGCGCTGGACAGCGCCATCGCGACCTACGGGCGGCTGGACTGTGCCCTCGACAACGCTGGTGTCGAACAGCCGATCAAGGCGATGGCCGACATCACGGACGAGGAGTGGGACCGGATCGTCGTTGTAAATCTCCGCGGGGTGTTCCTGTGCATGAAGCACGAGATTCCGCTGATGCTCGGGCAGGGGGGCGGCGCGATCGTGAACACCTCTTCCGGCGCCGGGGTCAAGGGCTTCAGAGGTCAGGCGGCGTACGCCGCGTCGAAGCACGGCGTGATCGGCCTGACCAGGTCGGCGGCGCTCGACTATGCCCAGTCGAACATCCGCGTCAACGCCGTGGCGCCCGGGATCATCGCCACCCCGATGATGCAACGGTTCACCGGGGGCACGCCCGAGGGGCAGCAGAGGGTGATCTCGCAGGAGCCCATCGGCCGGATGGGGAGGCCCGAGGAGATCGCCGCAGCGGTCCTGTGGCTGTGCTCGGACGCGGCATCCTTCGTCCTCGGAGACAAGCTTGTCGTCGACGGTGGACAGACGGTGTAATGGCGACGGACGACAACGTGCGGCCGGCCGCTTGCAGACGAGGGCTCGCGAAGTGTGCCCGGTAGATCACGGCGCACCCGAGAGGAGGGTTCCTCGATGGACACCGACGACGGCGGCTCAGAGCAGTCTGGCTTCGATCTGACACGACGAGAGCTGCTGAAGCTCACCGCGGCGGCCGGCGGCGCTCTGGCCGCGGGCCGACTGCTGCCCGGGGACGCGCCGCCCGCGGCCGCGCAAGGCGCCGACGAGGCCGCCGTACCGGTCGGCGTTCTACTCCGCGTGAACGGAGCCGAGCACCGGCTGACGCTCGATCCGCGCACCACGCTGCTCGACGCGCTGCGCGAGCACCTCCATCTGACGGGATCGAAGAAGGGCTGCGGCCTCGGCCAGTGTGGCGCCTGCACGGTGCTGATGGACGGCAAGCGCGTGAAAGCATGCCTCTCGCTCGCCGCCCTCGTCGACGGACGCGAGATCACGACGATCGAGGGGCTGGCGCAGGGCGAGCGGCTGCATCCGCTGCAGGCCGCCTTCATCGAGCGCGACGCCTTCCAGTGCGGGTACTGCACGTCCGGCCAGATCATGGCCGGCGTCGCCTGCATCGCCGAAGGCCACGCCGGCTCGGCACAGGAGATCCGCGACTGGATGAGCGGCAACGTGTGCCGCTGCGGCGCCTACGACCACATCGTCGCGGCGATCCAGGACGCGGCCCGGGTCACCAGTTCGGCGCGCGGAGGCTGAGCCATGCACCCCTTCGTCCTCGAACGTCCGAAGGATCTGGCCGCCGTGCTCGCCTTGCGTGCACAGGCCGGCCGCAACGACGCGCCCGTCGAGTACATCGCGGGCGGCACCGACATGGTCCAGCTCCTCCAGGAGTACGTGCGCCGGCCCGAGCGGCTCGTGAGCCTCGCGGGCCTCCTCGACCGCCGCATCGACGTCGGACCGCAGGGCCTCCGGCTCGGCGCCGCGGCGACGATGGCGGAGGTGGCGGCCCACCCGGCCGTCGTCCAGCAGTTTCCCGTGATCGCGGAGGCACTGCTGAACTCGGCGAGTCCGCAGGTACGCAACCAGGCCACGATGGGCGGCAACGTCCTGCAACGCACCCGCTGTCCGTACTTCCGCGACGTCGGTTACGCCGCCTGTAACAAGCGCGCGCCGGGCTCGGGGTGCGCCGCGATCGGCGGCGAGAACCGGTGGAACGCCGTGCTGGGCACGAGCGACCACTGCATCGCCGCCCACGCCTCGGATCTCGCCGTCGCGCTGGTGGCGCTCGATGCTGCGGTCGAGGTGCGCGGGCCGCGCGGGCAGCGCACGGTGCGGCTCGACGACCTGTACCACCTGCCGGCCGAGACGCCGCACATCGAGACGGTGCTCGAGCCGGGCGAGGTGATCACCGCCATCACGGTCCCGGCGAGCGCGGCGGCGCGGCGCTCGCACTACCTCAAGGTGCGCGACCGTGCCTCGTTCGAGTTCGCGGTCGTCGCGGCCGCGGTGGCGCTGGAGATGGACGGTGCTCGCATCCGGCAGGCGCGGGTGGCGCTCGGCGGCGTGGGAACGAAGCCGTGGCGGGTGCGTCAGGTCGAGTCCGCGCTGGCCGGAGCGAGCGTGGAGCCGGCGGCGCTGCGCAGGGCGGCGGCGCTCGCCGCCGAAGGGGCCCGGGGGTACGGGCACAACGACTTCAAGATCGAACTGATGCAGCGCGCCATCGTGCGCGCCGTCGAGACCGCGGGAGCGCGCGCATGACGACCCCGTACATCGGACGACCCATCAGCCGCGTGGACGGCCGGCAGAAGGTCACCGGCGCCGCCACCTATGCGGCCGAGCACGACGCACCCCGCCTGGCCCACGGCGCCATCGTGCGGAGCACCGTGGCGAGTGGCCGCATCGCCGCCATCGACGGCACGGCGGCGGCCCGCGCGCCTGGCGTCGTCGCGGTGCTCACGCACCTCAATGCACCGCGGCTCGCCTATCGCCCGCACAAGGCCTCGTCGGACCCGGAGGTCGGGGAGCGGCTGCACGTGCTCCAGGACGACCGCGTGAGACAGCAGGGCCAACCGATCGCCCTGGTGATCGCCAATACGCTCGAAGAGGCCGTCCATGCGGTGACCCTCGTGCGCGTCACCTATGCGCCAGAAGCCGCCATCACCGACGTCACACGGGTCGAGCCGGTCCTGCCGACCGTGCAGAAGACCGACCAGGGCGAGCGCCGGCCGGCGGAGACGCGGCGCGGCGATCCCGAAGGAGCCCTCGCGGCGGCCGAGGTCAGGGTCGATCAGACCTACGTGATCCCGCGCGAGAACCACAATCCGATCGAGCTGCACGCCACCGTCGCCGCCTGGGACGGGGACCGCCTGACGTTGTGGGACAAGACGCAGTGGGTGGACAACGTGGCCGACGAGATGGCCGCCGTCTTCGGCATTCCGGCGGAGAACGTCCGCGTGCTCTCACCCTTCGTCGGCGGCGCCTTCGGCTCGGGACTGCGCACCTGGCCCCACGTGACGCTCGCCGCGCTCGGCGCGCGCGTGGCGGGGCGGCCGGTGAAGGTGATGCTGTCGCGGCGCGAGATGTACTACGGCACGGGGTTCCGCCCGCACACGGTCCAGCGGGTCGCCCTCGGCGCCTCTCGTGCCGGCCGCCTCGCGGCCCTCGTGCACGACGCCTACCAGGAGACCTCCACGTACGAGGAGTATGCGGAGGCGGTCGTCGACGCGAGCCGGTTCCTGCATTCCTGCCCGAACGTCTACACGCGCCATCGCCTCGCGCCGATGAACGTGCACACCCCGACCTGGATGCGCGCTCCGGGGGAAGCGAGCGGCGTCTTCGCGCTCGAATGCGCCATGGACGAGCTGGCGGTGGCGCTGAAGCTCGATCCCGTCGAGCTGCGGCTGCGCAACGAGCCGGAGCAGGACGAGTTCAAGAAGCTCCCGTTCTCGAGCCGCTCGACGCGGGAATGCTACCGGGTCGCCGCCGAGCGATTCGGCTGGAGCCGGCGCACGCCCGAGCCGCGCTCGATGCGCGATGGACGTTGGCTCCTCGGCTGGGGCATGGCGAGCGCGACGTACCCGATGCAACGCGCGCCGGCGTCGGCGAGGGCGCGTCTCCTCCCCGACGGCAGCGCGGAGGTGGCGTGCGCGACGAGCGACATAGGGCCGGGCACCTGGACGTCGATGACGCAGGTGGCGGCCGAGGCGCTCGGACTCCCGATCGAGCGCGTGAAGTTCACGCTCGGCGACAGCCGGCTGCCGAGGGCGCCCCAGCAAGGCGGCTCGATGACCATGGCGAGCGTCGGCAGCGCTGTGCAGGCGGCGTGTCGCAAGGTGCGAGAGGATGCCCTGGCGCGCGGTGGCGGTGGCGACGATCTCGGCGCGGCGATGCGCCGCATTGGCCAGCCCGTCGAGGCCACGACGACGGCGGGGCCGGGGGAAGAGAGGCAGCGATTCTCCATGCACGCCTTCGGGGGCGTGTTCGTGGAGGTCGCCGTCGATCCGGATCTCGGGGAGACGCGCGTGCGGCGGATCGTCGGCGCCTATGGGGCCGGCCGGATCGTCAACCCGAAGACGACGCGCAGCCAGGCCATCGGCGGCATGATCGGCGGCATCGGCATGGCGCTCATGGAGCATTCGGTGGTGGACGCCCGCAACGGGCGGGTGCCGAACGCCAACCTCGCCGAGTACGCGGTGCCGGTCCACGCGGACTGCCCGCCGATTATGGACGCGATCTTCGTCGAGGAGCATGACCCGCACGTCAACCCGCTCGGCGTGAAGGGTCTCGCCGAGATCGCCATCGTGGGCGTCGCGTCGGCGATCGTCAACGCCATCTGCCACGCCACCGGCAAGCGGATCCGCGAGCTGCCGGTCACGCCGGACAAGCTGCTGTGAGTGCCCGGACGAGGCCCTCGAGGCGACGCGCCCGCAACGGAGATCGTCGGCGGCTGCGACGCGGCCGTCCGTCACTCGTTGCGCGCGATGACCGAGCGCGCGCGGCGCAGGCGGTGCTGCGGACATCGAGCGGCCCATCGGGCATTGTGAAGTAACGCTTACGGGCTCGTGCAGCGCCGTCGAGTAGATCGGTGAGGCCGCGCGCCGTTGATTTCCTCTCACGTCGACCGCCACCGGCGTCACCGGGACGGGAGGACTCGATGCGAGAGGACCACCCCGATCACGACCACGGCCGCGCGTTGCCACTGCGAGATCAAGGAGAGACCATGCGAGTAGCTGTGCTGTACGGGCCGCGTGACGTGCGCGTGGAGGAGCGCCCCGATCCGAGCATCATCGAGCCGACGGACGCCATCATCAGGCTGCCCGTCACCTGCATCTGCGGGTCCGACCTGTGGCCCTACCGCGGCATCGACGTGCCCGGCCAGCCGACCCCGATGGGCCACGAGTACTGCGGCATCGTCGAGGAGGTCGGGAGCGCGGTGAGGAACGTCAGGCCCGGCCAGTTCGTGGTCGGCTCGTTCTTCGCCTCGGACAACAGCTGCCCCATCTGTCAGGCGGGCTATCAGAGCCGGTGCGTGAAGAGCGAGTACGCCTGCCCGGGTGGCGCGCAGGCGCCTCTCCTGCGCGTCCCGCAGGCGGACGGCACCCTCGTCGCCACGCCGGACGTCCCGCCGAAGGAGATGCTTCCGAGCCTGCTCGCGACCTCCGACGTCCTGGGCACCGGCTGGTTCGCGGCTGACGAGGCCGCGGTGGCGCCCGGCAAGACGGTCGCGGTCGTCGGCGACGGCGCGGTCGGGCTTCTCGGCGTGCTCTCGGCGAAGCAGATGGGTGCGGAGCGCATCATCATGATGAGCCGGCACGAGTCGCGGCAGAAGCTCGCGTTGGAATTCGGCGCGACCGACATCGTGACCGAGCGCGGCGACGACGGCGTGGCGCGCATCAATGACATGACCGACGGCTTGGGCGCGCACTCGGTGATCGAGGCGGTCGGCACGCAGGAGTCGATGATGCAGGCCATCCGCTCCACCCGACCCGGCGGGCACGTCGGCTTCGTCGGGATCTCGCACGGCGTGGAGATCCCCGGCCAGGAGCTGTTCTTCGCCGAGGTCCACCTGATGGGCGGCCCCGCCCCGGTGCGGCAGTACCTGCCCGAGCTGATCGACCTGGTGTGGAAGGGGAAGATCAACCCCGGGAAGGTGTTCGACCTGACGCTCCCCCTCGACCAGGTGGCGGAGGGCTACCGGGCGATGGACGAGCGCCGCGCGATCAAGACCCTGCTGCTGCCGTGAGGCGCGTGGCCATGAAGATCCGCATGACCGTCGAGGGGACGCCGCTCACGGCGACCCTCGACGACAGCGAGTCGGCCAGGGACTTCGCCTCCCTGCTGCCACTGAGTCTGACGCTCGAGGACTACGCGGCGACGGAGAGGATCAGCGACCTGCCGCGGCGGCTCTCGACGGAGGGCGCGCCCCTGGGGAGCGACCCCGACGTCGGCGACATCGCGTACTACGCCCCCTGGGGGAACCTGGCCGTGTTCTACCGGGACTTCGGCTACTCGACGGGGCTTGTGACGCTGGGAAGGATCGACTCCGGCGTCGAGGCGCTGCAGCGGCCAGGGTCCCTGAGCGTGACCATCGAACGCATCGAGTAGTAGCAGGCACCGACGATGACCAAAAGGTCTACGAACCGGACATCGTCGCCAACCGGGAGAGGCTCTACAAGGAACCCGCGTACGCCCCGCGCGAGTGACGGATGCCTGGCGCCCAGCTGGCACCTGAGCGGCCGCTGAGCGCACTCCGCTTCATCATCCCGATACCAGGAGCGTCGATGACAGATACTGAATGCTCTCGCATCGTGCCCCACGTTCTCTACGGAACGGGCGCATGACGCGCCCACGCGTCATCTGCCACATGACCACCTCGCTCGACGGGCGCATCGTCGTCGACGGGTGGCCGGCCGCGGTCTCCGACGCCGTGCGCCGCCACTACGAAGAGGTGCACGCCGGCTACCAGGCCGACGGGTGGATCTGCGGCCGCGTGACGATGGAGCCGTTCGCGAAGCGCGTGCGCTCCGAAACGGAGGTCCAGCGCGAGCACACGGGCGGCGCGTCGCGCGAGGACTTCGTCGCGCCCGGGGAGCACGACTCCTTCGCCTTCGCCGTTGACCCAAGCGGCCGGCTCGCCTGGGAGTCCGGCGACATCAGCGGGGACCACGTCGTGGCGATCCTCGCGGAGCGCGTGTCGGACGAGTACCTCGCTTTCCTGCGCAAGTGCGGCGTGTCGTACCTTCTCGCGGGGGCGCATGACGTCGACCTTCGGCTGGCGCTCGAGAAGATCGGAGAGCGCTTCGGCGTGCGGACACTGATGCTCGAGGGCGGGGGGCGGATCAACGGCGGGATGCTGCGCGCGGGACTGATCGACGAGGTGAGCCTCCTCGTCGCGCCGGTGGCCGACGGGCGCGTCGGGACGCCGGCGCTGTTCGACGTCGACGAAGCCCCCGCGCCGTGTCGGCTCGCGCTCGAGGCGGTGGAGCGCCGCGCGGACGACGTCCTCTGGTTGCGCTACCGGGTGGAGCGATGAAGCCGGTCCCGGCGTCGACGCGGCTCGCGCCGTCCGTCGCCATCCGCCCCGCGGCATCCGCCGACCTCCCGGCCATCGGCCGGCTCGGCGCGCTCCTCGTCCGGACGCACCACGAATTCGATCCGGAGCGCTTCATCGCGGCCACGCCGCGGACCGAGCGCGGGTACGCGTCGTTCCTCGGGTCGCAGCTCGGGGAGCCGGACGTCCTCGTGCTCGTCGCGGAGCGGGGCGGGGAGGTGATCGGCTACTCCTATGCCGCGGTCGAGGGGGCTGACTACGTGTCGCTGCGCGGCCCGGCGGGGGTGCTGCACGACATCGCGGTCGATCCCGTCCAGCGCGGGCAGGGAGTGGGGCGGCTGCTGCTCGACGCCACGCTGTCCGCGCTCGCGGCGCGGGGCGCGCCCCGGGTCGTGCTCTCGACGGCGGAGCGGAACGAGGCCGCGCAGCGCCTCTTCGCGCGCGCGGGGTTCCGGCGGACGATGATCGAGATGACGCGGGAGCTCGATAGCGCCGGCTGATCGCGGATCGCCTGCTATCCGTTCACCCGGCGTTCGGGGCGGTGGGCACCCCGCGAATCCGCTGTCGCGGCCACGCCGCGTGCCCGCGCCCGCGGTGGGCGCCTCTTCGTCTTCATCATGCTGAACATCCTGAGGATGTTTGCGCGCCGGGGTGTGTCAGCGCCGCACGAAGGCGAGGAGTGGGGTGAAGTCGCCACAGTCGGCGGCTTTGAGGGCCGCCAGGTAGTCCGTGCGCACGTCGGTGGCGCGCACGAGATCCCCGCCGCCCCACGAGAACCGCGGCTGTCGCTCGGCGTGCAGGACCACGTCGGCCATGAGCCGCGACCAGCGTCCATTCCCGTTCGGCCACGGATGAACGAGCACGAGCTGGTAGTGGAGCCGCGCGGCGACCTCGTCGAGCTCGTAGACCTGTTTGACGAGCCAGAACGCGGCATCGGCGAGACGCTCGCGGAGCGCGATGCGGACGTGCCTTGCGGGGACGCCGATGCTCTTGCCAGTCCGTCGGTATGTACCCGCCCATGCCCAGGTCTGGTCGAACATGCGGCGGTGCAGCTCCTCGGCGAAGCTGGACGTGAGGACAGTGGTCACCGGCCGCCGTCGGCGTGATATCGCCCACGCATCGGCGCGCGCGATGTTGAGCTGCTCCCATGCATTGAGCTCGCCCTGCGTGGAAATATGCGAGGGCAGGAGCCCCTCGGCCTCGTCTGGGTCGAGGGGCGTGGAGTCCGCCGGGCCCTCCGCCCAGGCGGGCGTGCTCGTGCGGCTCACGCCGGGCGTCCGTGCTGGCTGGACCGCTGCTTCGCGCGCGGCGTGACGTCCGGATCCCAGAGGCGCCGCGGTGTCTCGGCGAGCACGGCCGCCCGTTCGTCGATCTGCGCTTCCAGGTCGGCGGCGCGCACTTTCTGATCTTCGAGCGCCATCGTGTGGGCGATGCGGCGGAGCTCCGCCGCGGCGACCTCGCGGGCGCGCGCCTCGATCAGCGCATCGAGCAAGCTGTCCTCGGGCTCCGTCACAGCCGCGCGCCGCGGCACGACCGCATAGACGAGATCGCAGTCGAGCGCGTCCGCCGCTCGGCGAAGAGCGCCGAGCGAGATCGCCTCGTCTCGCTCGCGCTGCTCGAGGCGGACGACGTTGGACGGTGTGACGCCGAGCCGCGCGGCGAACTGACGGGCTGTCATGTCGAGGGCCTCGCGGAGGGCCGCAATCCAGCCGTTCCGTGGCCGTGGCGTGACGGCGGCCGCCGCGTATCGGGCGAGAGCCTCGGAAAGCTGGCGCCGGGCAAGGCGCTGGAAGCTGGCGTCCATGGCAGATCCCAGTCGAGGGTATTCTGGTCGCCCTATAGGGCAACAAAAAGATGTGGCGCGGTGCATCATATGGCAACAATACTACTTTATTTGTTGCTCTATAGAGCAACAATACATCGCCAGGTGTTGCCGTATACGGCAACACCTGATGGAAGGGCGCGCACCTTCAGGAATGCTCCCTGGAAAGAGGAGTCGCGGCCGGGCGAGTGTGCCAGGGTGAAAGAGGAGGGAGGTCCCGGTCCGGATGCGTCATCGCCAGGAGCTCCCGCGCGAGCGCCCGCGCGTCCTTCCCCGCCAGCGCCTCGCGTGCCGCGAACGCCGGCTCTTTCAGCTCGGCTGAAAAGCGCACGTTCCAAGGACAGACGTCTTGGGAGATGTGCCCGTATAACCATTTCTCGATCCCGCTCGGGACGGGAGCGCGAACACTCGGCAGGGCAAACGCTTAGCCCTACAAGCAACGTCGGCGTCAGCCTGGAGACGCCATTGATAACGTCCCGTAAACCAGGGTTTCTGAGAACGCCTCCGGTCGACGGGCGGCCTTGACGGCGCCACGAGCGGCGGTGCGCGCCAAGCCCGAAAGCCGACATGCCGACGGCTGCTCTCAGGAAACGGGCTCAGGGCAGAGGGCGACCCAACGCGGCTGTTAGCCAGCGCCCACATCGGCGACCCCATTTGGCTCAAAGCCGTCCTCGGCGGCGTCCGGCCGCACCCGTTCCACGGCGCCATTCCCGCGTTGACACCATACCAACTAGACGGTATGATACCGACTCATCGGTATGATGGAGACCCTGATGTCAACCCAAAGCAGGCACGAATCGAAGACCAAACTCTTGGACGCCGCCCTTCACGCCATCCGGGGCAACGGCTACGCGGCCACGACGGTGGATGACATCTGCCGCGAAGCGGGCGTGACCAAAGGCAGCTTCTTCCACCACTTCAAGAGCAAGGACGACCTCGCGCTCAGCGCCGTCGCGCATTGGCAAGCGATGACGGAAGAACTGTTCGCGGCGGCGCCCTATCGCAGGCTGCAAGACCCGTTGGACCGTCTGCTCGGGTATGTGGACTTTCGCGCGGCGATCCTGACCGGCGAGCTGCCTGACTACACCTGCTTGCTCGGCACGCTGGTTCAGGAGGTCTACGCGACGCATCCGGAAATACGCGCGGCCTGCGACCGCGGCATGTCCTCACATGTCGCCGAACTGACCCTCGATGTCGAAGCTGCCAAGCAACTGTACGCTCCGGAGGCGACTTGGAGCGCGGAAAGCGTCGGCTATTTCATGCAAGCCGTCCTCCAAGGCTCCTTCATTTTCGCGAAGACGAAGCAAAGCCCCGCAGTCGTTCGCGAGAGCCTGCAACATCTGCGCAATTATCTGAGCGGTTTGTTTGACCGATCCCGTAAACTCAACCAAAAGAGGCGGCGTTGAGAAAGCTCGTTCTAGGCATGTTCGTTTCACTCGATGGCTTCGTCAGCGGCCCGAACGGGGAAAACGACTGGATTTTCAGGGCCGGGGACGACGCGACTGACGAATGGATCGTCGACAACCTGTGGCAGGCGGGCGTCCATGCCATGGGCCGCCGCTCGTACTACGAGATGGCGGCCTTTTGGCCGTCCTCAAACCTGCCATTCGCCGCGCCCATGAACGAAATCCCCAAGGTCGTGTTCACGAGGAAAGGCCTCACAAATACGCCGGGGGGCGAGGCGACGACGGCAGATCCGGTGAAGGGCTCCTGGGCGAACCCCATTGTCGCGAGTGGTGACCTTGCCGACGAAGTCGCGCGTCTCAAGGCGCAACCCGGCAAGGACATCAGGGTGCACGGCGGAGCCAGCTTCGCTCAGGAGCTTGTTGCCAGTGGTCTCATCGATGAATACAGGCTTCTGGTTTGTCCGGTCGCGCTGGGCAAAGGGATCCCCCTGTTTTCCAAGTTGTCCAAAGCAGTCGATTTGCAACTCGTGAGCGCCAAGACGTTCGGCGGTGGCGCGATCGCGCTGGTGTATCGTCCGGCTTGAGAGCGTCTCGGCGTTCCGAGGCGATGACCAACGACTCCGCGCACACGGACGCCTTCGCCGCCGCGCTGGCGAAGACGGGCTACATGATGCCGCTGGTGTCGGCCACGGAGGCGATCGTCGGCCTGCTGCTGCTCGTCAACCGCTTCGTGCCGCTGGCGCTCGCCCTCCTCGCGCCGGTGGTCATCAACATCTTCGCCTTCCACCTCTTCCTCGAGCCGAGCGGGCGCCCGATCGCCGTCGTGGTCTGCGCGCTCGAGCTCTACCTCGCCTGGGGATACCGCGGTGCCTACCGGCCGATGCTCGCCATGCGCGCGCCGTGGTGATGTGCCCACGTCCTGAAGTCGTGCGTCAAAGCAGGGCGGCTCGACGTGTCGACCTCGCCCCCGCCCGCCCGACTCTGACGGTCGGGCGTCTGGCGGAGTCGACCGTCAGGCGCTAATTCCACCTCGCGACGCGGGCTGTCCATTCGCCGTGTCGCTCCCACCTCCAGCGCATCAGGGCCTTCCGATGCTCGACCTCCGCTACGCGTTCCGCAGCCTCTCGCGCGCTCGTGGCTTCGCCGTCGCCGTGGTGCTGACACTGGCGCTGGGCATTGGCGCCAACACGGCGATCTTCAGCGTCGTCCGCGGCGTGCTGCTCAAGCCGCTGCCGCACCGCGACGGCGACCGCCTGATGTACCTCCGCCAGTCGGTCGAGGGCGTGGGCGGCGAGAACGTGGGCTTCTCGGTCCCCGAGATCAACGACTTCCGCGAGTCGTCGAAGACGCTGCGCAGCATCGCCGAGTACTCGCCGATCACCTTCACCCTCGTCGGCGAGCGCGACGCCGTGCGCATCAACGTCGGCCTCGTGACCGGGAACTACTTCTCGGTGATGGGCCTCTCGCCCGTGCTCGGGCGCGCCTTCCGCGACGGCGACGACGGCCCCGGCGCCGCGCCGGTGATGATGCTGACCCACGAGTACTGGCAGAAGCGCTTCGGGGGCGACAGCGCCATCGTCGGCAAGTCGCTCTTCGTCAACGGCAAGGCCGTCAGGGTCGTCGGCGTGCTGCAGTCCGCGCCGTATTTCCCGGCGCCGATCGACGCGCTCATGAACATGGTGAACAGCGAGCACCACCTGAGCGCGACGATGGTCACCGGCCGCACTCACCGGATGACGGAGATGATCGCGCGGCTCGCGCCCGGTGTCACCGTCGAGCAGGGGCGCAGCGAGGTCGCCGCGATCACCGAGCGCGTGCACGCCGAGCACCCGGAGGCGTACGACGCGGCGTCCGGCTACAAGGTGACGCTGACTCCCTTCCACGAAGTACTCGGCCAGAAGGCGCAGCTCACCCTCTGGCTGCTGATGGGCGCGGCGGCGTTCGTGCTCGTCATCGCCTGCGCCAACGTCGTCAACCTGACGCTCATGCGCGGCGTGCGCCGCGAGCACGAGCTAGTGGTGCGCGCGGCCCTCGGCGCGGGCACGGGCCGCATCCGCCGGCTGCTGCTCGCCGAGAACGTGGTGCTGGCGCTGCTCGGCGCCGCGCTCGGGCTGCTCATCGCCTTCGCGGGCGTCGGGATGCTGAAGGCGTTCACCGAGCGGTACAGCCCGCGCGCCGGCGAGATCCGCGTCGACGGCGCGGTGCTCGGCTTCACCCTCGCCCTCGCCGCCGTCGTCGCCGTGATCCTCTCCTTCGCCCCGACGCTCGCCCGCGAGCACACGCTCGGCGCGGCGCTCGCGGCGGGCGGGAAGCGGGCCAGTGGCGGCCTCCGTCGCCAGCGGGTGCAGCAGTCGCTCGTCGTGGCGCAGGTCGCCGTGTCCTTCGTGCTGCTCACCGGCGCCGGCCTGCTGACCCGCACGATGCAGCGGCTGTCGGTGGTGGACGCCGGCGTCACAGGGGAGAACGTCCTCACGATGGAAGTCCCGCGCGACTTCCTCGGCCAGGGCGACGTCGCGGCGTCGTCGCAGTACGAGCAGATGCAGCACGAGCTCGCCGCGCTGCCCGGCGTGAGCCAGGTCGCCTACGGGTCGACGATGCCGCTCCGCGCCGCCGGCTTCATGCTCGACATCAAGGCCGAGGGGCGCGTGGCGAACGCGGGCGAGCCGATGCCGCGGTCCGAGTATCGCACGGCGAGCCCCGGCTACTTCCGCGCCTCCGGCATCCCGATGCTGCGCGGCCGCGAATTTTCGTCCACGGACCGCGCCGGCACCGAGCGCGTCGTCGTCCTCAACAAGGCGCTCGCCGACCGGCTCTTCCCGAACCAGGACCCGATCGGCCGGCGCGTGGCGTGGACGGGCGAGGTGCTCAAGTTCATCCCCGTCTCGGGCGACTGGCGCACGGTGGTCGGCGTCGTCGGCAACACGAAGGACGGCGGGCTCGACGCCGAGTCGATGCCGGTGACCTTCATGCCGTTCGCGCAGGAGCCCTTCCCGTCGGGCGGCCTCGTGATCCGCACCCGGTCGGACGCCGCCGCGCTCGCCCCGGCGGCGACGCGCATCGTGCGGTCGATCGCGCGCAACCAGCCGATCGAGAAGGTGCTGACCGTCGACCAGATCCGCGACGAGAGCGTCGCGCCGCGGCGGCTCAACGCGCTGCTCGTCGCGTCGTTCGGGATCCTCGCGATGATCGTGGCGGCGGTCGGCATCGCCGGCGTGCTCGCCTTCTCGGTGAGCGCCCGGACCTACGAGATCGGCATTCGCATGAGCCTCGGCGCCGACGCGGCGACGGTGCGGCGGATGGTGCTCTCCGAGGGCGGCCTGCTCGTCGGTGTCGGACTCGCGCTCGGCGCCGTCGGGGCGCTGCTCCTGGCGCGGCTGGCGCGCGGGCTACTCTTCGGCGTCGCGCCGCACGACCCGCTGACGCTCGCCGGCGTCGCCCTGCTGATGGCGACGATCGGCCTCGGCGCGTGCTGGCTTCCGGCGCTGCGGGCGGCGCGGATCGACCCCGGGGTCGCGCTGCGGGCGAACTAGGCGCCCCAAGCATGTGGAGCGCGTACCGGAGGCGCGGGCTGTCGACCTGCAGGTAGCTCCGAAGCCGTGAGGGGTCAGCCGCCGAGCGCCACCAGCGCCGACCGCAGCTCTCCGGCCACCCAGGGGTCGCCCTCCGACGAGAGGCGCTCGCGCAGCGGCTCCGTGGCGGCCGGGGAGCCGATCCTCCCCAGCGCCCACGCCGCGTGTCCGCGCACCAGCGGCTCCTCGTCGGAGAGCACGGCGACGAGCGCCGGCACGTCGTCCACTGACCCCACGTTGCCGAGCACCACGGCCGAGTTGCGCTTCAGGCCCCGTAGTTTGGCGCGCTTCATCGGCGAGCCCTTGAAGGCGCGACTGAACTCCTCCTGCGTCATGTCGAGCAGCGCGCGCGCCGGCGTGCGCGCGTCCGTCCCGCCTAACGCGACGCGCGGCGCGAAGGCCGGCTCCCTCAGCTCCTGGCTGAAACGAACGTTCCAGGGACAGACCGATTGGGAGGTGTGCCGGAATAACCATTTCCGGATCCCGCTCTCCACAGGCCGTAGAACTCTCGAAAGGGCGCGGGGTTAGCGACGAGGGCCCTTGCTCCGTGCCGATGCCCGGCGGTCGTGTGCGCCACCGGGGCGCCGGGTCTTCGGCGTGGAGAGGGTGTTATCATTGGGGCCACTCTCCGCCAGCCCGAGCTCCGCAACCGCGACGCGCCAGCGGTTCCCCCGCGCGAGGGGCTCCGGGCCAAGCGTCGGCGACCGCATGGCCTCTCGTCGATCGTCCCGTCCAACCACAGACGCCAGCCCCTCTGTTCAGCCCCACCGCAGAACCCGAGCGGCCGCTCCAGTACGCCGAGCGCCCGCCGGGCCCAGAGCTGGCGGGCCACGTGCGCGCGCACTGGTCGCTCGAGGTGCGCTTCGGCCTGCCCGAGGGGTTCGTGCACCATGTCTGGCCGGACGGGTGCATCTCGCTCGTGGTCGTGAGCATCGGGGGGCGGCTCATCGCTGCCTCGGTGCTGGGGCCGGGAACGCGGGCGCAACGGGTCCCGCTCGAGATCGGCGCCGTGTATCGCGGTGTGCGCTTCTGGCCCGACGCTGGCGGTATGGCGCTGGACGTCGATCCCGCCTCGCTCCGTGGCCGCATCGTGCCGCTGGCCGTGCTCCTCGGCGGGGAGGCTGTGATGGTCGCGCGTGGCGTCGCCGCCGCACCCTCCTCTGAAGAGGCTGCCCGCGTGTTCGATGCGTGGTTGTCGCGACGCCTTGCCGGCGCGGGGCCGCTCGACACACGGGTGCGTGACGCGGTCGAGTCTCTGATCGCCGCACGGGGCGAGTTGCCGGTCAGCGCCCTGGCCCGGCGCGTTGGCCTCGGCCCGCGCCAGTTCCAGCGTCGGTTCCGAGCGGCCGTCGGCCTTACGCCCAAGGAGTATGCGCGCGTCTGTCGCGGGCGCGCCGCGCTGGCCGCGGCGCTGCGCGACGAGGACCGATGGTCCGTCGTCGCGGCGACGCTCGGATACGCCGACCAGGCGCACCTGGTCCGCGACGTCGGGGTGCTCATGGGGTTGACGCCGGGCGCGTTGCGCGAGCGCCTGGAACTCATCGAGCACGGACCGCTCGACTTGTGAACGCGCAAACGTGCGTCTCGTTGCCACCCATGGTGGCTCCTGACGGCGTTCGGGTGCGAGGCGTCAGGGGAATGGTGTCGGATTCCGTGTCGCTTTTGTCCAAGCCACGCCGGTGTCGTGGCGCTATCATCGACCGGAGAGTTCCGCGATCCTCCCCCAACCATCGAGAGCCCGCCCGAATGACCGTCGTCTCCGCCGCACGCCGCCTCTGCCTGTCGCTCCTCGTCGCCGCCACGCCCATCGGGGCGCAGGCGCCGCGCGCGATCCCCGTGAACGTGACGGCCCTGGGCCGGCTCGACTTCCTGCTCGGTGAGTGGGAGGGCGATGGCTGGATCATGCTGGGTCGCGGCGAGCGCCGCACGTTTCACCAGCGCGAGACGGTGCGGTCGGCCGCGGGCGGCACCGTGGTGGTGATCGACGGGCTGGGCACGAGCACGGATGCCGGGCGCGAGGGCGAGACCGTTCACCAGGCGTTCGCGGTAGTGACGTACGACAGTGCGACGGCGAAGCTGCGCTGGCGCGCGTACCGCGCCACTGGCGAGGAGACGGTGGCCGAGCCGATGGTCGAGCGCGACACGCTCGTCTGGGGGATGGAGCTCGGCCCTGGGGGGCGCGGAGGGCGCATCCGGTTCACGATCCGGCGGACGGCGACCGGCGAATGGAACGAGATCGGCGAAATGATCGCACCCGATGCGAACGGGCGGATCACGAAGTTCTTCGAGATGACGCTGAAACGTCGGTAGGACGCGGGAGCTGATGAGCGCTCCCCGTCGAAGGCTGGCCCATCCAGCATTCCAGCGCGGTGTCGGCGCGCAGGAGCTCCCCCGAGACCGCGGCGTTCCCTTCACGCGACCCTTCGCCCGCAGCGCCGCGAGTGCCGTGCGCGCGGCCTGCGCGGCCGTGGTCAGCAGCCGCTGGCAGGGGCACGTCACCTACCCCGGGGGCCGCTGCAACGACGACCAGCGCTACAGCCTTGTGCTGGTCAAGGTCGCCCCGGCGTGGCGGGTGCTCGCCGAGCACTGTACGCAGATCCAGCCTGAGGCGACCTGACGGGGGCGGTGCACGCCCCCCCCCGCGCGGCGCCACCTAGGTGGGCACTGGAGCCGACGGGCATTCATCCGACCCGTAGTTCTCCGTCGAGGTGGCGCGAGCGGCCACGCCAAGATCCGCGATACTCGCGCCAAGTGCCCGCGAACCGGAGTGGATGCGGCGGCGATCCTGCTCGCCAGGAAGGGAGCCTCCGGAGAGATCGCGCTCGACGCGCTGCTGCAGCGATTGTCGATCGACGTCGTCCCGATGTCCGCCGAGGCGGCGACGGCGGCGCGCGGCCCTGGGACGGAGCTGGCCGGCACCGGGCGACCTGATTGGCGACGCCACCGACCATGCCGACGGCGAGCACGGTCCACGTGGTGCCGGGCGTTCACGGCGCCGGCCGGACCGGGCCGAGGAGGTCAGGCGCGACGAGGAGGCCGCTCCCGCGAACACAGCCACGGCGAGCCGCGCGCGCGAAGGGGATCGGTGCCGACGGGGTCGCTGTCCGAGCCGCGCGTCTCGGCGAGGGTCGCCACGCTCGCCTGGGCCCTCAGGCCCCGTAGCGCGATCCGGCGCGTCTCACCCGGCCAGGCTCGCCACCGCCTCGCCGATCCGCGTGACCGCCGCGTCGAGGTCCGCCTGCGCCGACGCGAAGGACAGGCGCACGCGCCCCTCCCCGAGCCGGCCGAACGCCGCCCCGTCGATGGCCGCCACCCCGTGCGCTTCGAGCAGCCGGTCGGCGAAGGCCCGCGAGGTGAGACCGTGCTCGGCGAGCAGCGCGGAGAAGTCGGGAAAGACGTAGAACGCGCCGGCCGGGACCGGGCAGTGCACTCCCGGCAGCGCATTCAGGCCTCGCACGAGCAGGTCGCGCCGCGCGCGGTACGCGGCGATCTGCGTCTCCACCACGTCCTGCGGACCCGTCAGCGCCGCGATCCCCGCGCGCTGGACGAACGGTGGCACGCAGGTGTGACCGTTGATCGACATGGTCACGAGCGGCGCCACCCATCGGCCCGGCACCACGATGTAGCCGAGCCGGTAGCCGGTCATCGCGTACGTCTTCGAGAAGCCGTCCACGAGCAGCGTGCGCGCGCCCGCCCCGTCGAAGGCGGCGATGGTCGGCGCACGCCCGCCCTCGAACACGAGGCGCGAGTAGATGTCGTCGGTGACGAGCAGCAGGTCGTGGCGCGCGACCAACTCGGCGAGCCGCGCCATGGCCGCGGCCGCGAGCGCGCCGCCCGTCGGGTTGTTGGGCGAGTTGAGGCAGAGCACCCGCGTGCGCGGGCCGATGCGCATCGCGATGTCGTCCACGTCCGGCGAGTTGTGGGCATCGAGCGCGTAGCCGACCGGCACGCCGCCGGCGAAGCGCGCCATCGACGGGTAGATCGGGAAGCCGGGGTCGGGGACGAGCACCTCGCTCCCGGGCTCCACCACCGCCAGCATCGCGTAGAAGACGGCCGTCTTCGCACTCGGCGTGACGATCACCTGATCGGCATCGGCTGCGACCCCGCGCGAGCGCACGTCGGCAGCAATCGCCTCGCGCAGCTCGGGCAGCCCTTGCGGTGCCACATAGCGGGCGTCGCCCGCGCGCAGGGCGGCAACGGCCGCGTCCACCACGTGTGCGGGCGCATCTACGTCGGGCGCGCCGAGCTCGAGATGCACGATCGAACGGCCCGCGCGCTCGAGCTCCGTGGCGCGGCGGAACACGTCGAGCGCGCCCTCACCGGAGAGCTGCTCGACGCGCGCCGCGAGAGGCGGGAGGTCGTCGCGTGTCGCGATGGTGGCGGAGGGCAGGGTATCGGACATCGGCGCGTCAGAGGAGGCTGCGGATCCAGCCGCCATCCACGGGGATGGAGGCGCCGGTCGTGTAGCTCGCGTGCACGGAGCAGAGAAAACAGACCATGGCGCCGAACTCCGCCGGCTCACCGAGGCGACCCATCGGGATCTGGCGCTCCCAGGCGGCGAAGGCCGAATCGGACGTGGTGCGCTGGAGCGACGCGGTGCGCTTAGCGAGCTCCTCCACGCGGGCCGTCCGCGTGTAGCCGGGCATGACGTTGTTCACGGTGATGCCGTGCGGCGCGACCTCGTTGGCCAGCGTGCGCGCGAAGCCGGTCACGGCGGCGCGCACGCTGTTCGAGAGAATCAGGTTGTCCACGGGCTGCTTGACGGCGATCGACGTGACGTTGACGATGCGTCCCCACCGCCGCTCACGCATCCCCGGCAGCACGCCGCGTGCGAGCTCCACCACGCTCGTGAGGGTGGTCCGCACGGCCGTCTCCCACGCCGCCGGCGCGTGCGTCTCGAACGGTCCCGCCGGCGGCCCGCCGCCGTTGGTGACGAGGATGTCGACGCGACCGAACGCGCGGTCGGCGGCCGACAGGACGTTGGCAATCCCCGCCGGACTGGCGACGTCGGCGACGACGTCCACCACCCGCACGCCGGCCGAGCGGCGGATGTCGTCGGCCGTCGCGCGCAGCGCCGCCTCACCGCGCGCGCAGAGCACCAGCTCCACTCCTTCGGCGGCGAGCGCTTCGGCCGATGCGCGCCCCAGGCCGCGACTGGAGGCGGCGACGAGCGCGACTTTCCCCCGGATGCCGAGGTCCACCTCTAGCGCTCCCCGTTCGCGTGGAAGTAACTGTCGGTGTGGTCGAGCCAGTCCTGGCGGATGGGGCTGAAGATGTCCACGTCCAGCGTGTCTTCGAGCGCCTCGGCCATGTGTGGCACGTTCGACGGGATGTGCAGCACCTCGCCCGCGCGGACGACCACTTCCTCGGCGCCGTCCTCGCCGATCCAGAACTTGAGCGCCCCCTCCACGATCCACGTGATCTGCTCATTCTCGTGCGAGTGCCGCGGGACGATGCATCCCTTGTCCAGGTAGACCTGCGCCAGCATCATGCGGTCGCCGGTCACGAGGCGGCGCGAGAGCTGGGCCGTGACGGACTCCTTGGGTAGGTCGGACCAGCGGAGGTGGCGGACGGTGGCGGGCGAGGACATGGCAGCGGGGCCGGAAGCGGAGGTGAGGCAGCCACGCGGCTGCCACCGAACTACGGAGTGCAGCGCGCCAGCGTTGACGCGGCGGGTGGACGCCAGGTGACCACGGCGCGCCGAGCGAGTCTCGTCCCCGCTCCCATGCGTCGATTCCCGCTCACGATCATCCCGCTCGTCCCCATCGCGTTCGCCGGCTGCGCCGCGTCCACGAGTCCGCCCCTGACGACCGCCGCCGGCGCGAAGTTCTGGCCCGCGTACCCGGTCGGCTCCGTGCACACGCTGATGCCGTCCCCGACGACGGTCGTGTACGGCGGCTACGATCCCGCCGCAGCGCCGGCGCTACGCGTCGCGTCCGGTGACGAGGTGATCGTCGGCGCGGTCTCGACGTGCGGGGCCAGGCTCCTCCAGCCGGGCGTGGACACCGGAACGATCGAGCCGGCGTACCGCGCGATCGTGGCCGCGGTACGCGACTCGACGCTCCGCCGTGGCCCGGGTGGGCACATCCTCACCGGCCCGATCTACGTGAACGGAGCGGAGCCGGGGGACGTGCTCGAGGTGCGGATCGAGGAGATCGCGGTCGACCTGCCGTATGCGTGCAACGGCTTCGGGCCGCGCGGCGGCTTCCTGCCCGAGGACTTCCCGGGCGAGTCGCGCTTCCGCGTGATCCCGCTCGACCTGCAGCGCATGGTGGCGCGGTTCTCCGATTCGCTCGGGATCACGATTCCGCTGCATCCGTTCTTCGGGAGTATCGGTGTCGCCCCGGCACCCGAGCAGGGGCGCATCAACAGCGCTCCGCCCGGAACGCACGCGGGGAATCTCGACAACAGGGCGCTCGTCGCCGGAGCGATCCTCTACATCCCGGTGCACACGCGCGGCGCACTGCTCGAAATCGGCGACGGCCACGCGGCGCAGGGCGACGGCGAGGTGGACATCACCGCGCTCGAGACCGCGCTTCGCGGTCGATTCCAGCTCATCGTCCGCAAGGACCTGCACTTCGACTGGCCCCGCGCGGAGACGCCAACCGCCTGGATCGCGATGGGCGCGGACTCGAACCTGACGGTGGCGACGAAGATCGCCACCCGCCAGGCGATCGCGCTGCTCGGCGACACCTACCGTCTGTCGCGCGAGGATGCCTACCAGTTGCTGAGTGCGGCGGGGGACGTGCGCATCACGCAGCTCGTGGACGGCACCATGGGCGCACACGTCGTGGTTCCGAAGCGCCTGTTCGCAGAGCGGCAGCCCGATGGAGCTGGTGCTCCCCGGCGCGCGGTGGACAGGCCGGGCGGAAGCAGTAGGTGAACGGGCGAGTTTAGCACGCCCGCGACCGGACGCGGCCCAGGGCCCACGCGGCAGACTCGCGCACGAGCGGCTCCGGGTCATCGAGCGCGCGCGTGAGCACGTCCGCGTCCTCAGGGGTGCCGACGTTGCCGAGCACCACGGCGGCGTTCCGCTTGAGCCCCCGCGGCTTCGCCCGCTTCATCGGCGAGCCCTTGAAGGCGCGGCTGAACTCCTCCGGCGTCATCGCCAGCAGCTCCCGCGCGAGCGTCCGCGCGTCCATCCCCGCCACCGCCTCGCGTGCCGCGAACGCCGGCTCCTTCAGCTCCTCACTGAACCGCACGTTCCATGGGCACACCTCCTGGCACACGTCGCACCCGTACACGAGCCCCCCCATCCGCTCGCGCAGCGCCTCGGGGATCGCCCCGCGGAGCTCGATCGTGAGATACGAGATGCAGCGCGTCGCGTCGAGCGTGCGCGGCCCGTCGAAGGCGCCGGTGGGACAGGCGTCGAGGCAGCGCGTGCAGCTCCCGCAGCGGTCGGCCTCGAACGGCGCGTCGGGCTCGAGCTCGAGGTCGAGCAGCAGCGCGCCGAGAAAGAAGAAGGAGCCGAGGCGGGGGTTGATCAGGTTCGTGTTCTTGCCGAACCAGCCGAGCCCGGCGCGGCGCGCCAGATCGCGCTCGAGGATCGGGCCCGTGTCCACGTACGCCTTCCCCGCCACCGGGCGGCCGACGCGCTCGTCCACCCGGGCGTGGAGCTCGCGCAGTCGCTCGACCATGAGATCATGGTAGTCGTCGCCGCGGGCGTAGCGCGCCACGGGGCCGGCGGGCTCGCGCCCGCCGTAGCTCAGGGCGACGACGACGGCGCTCCGCGCGCCGTCGTAGGGGAGCCGGGTGTCGCGCCGCTTCTCGGCGCCGCGCGGCAGGTAGTGCATCTCCCCGGCGTAGCCGCGCGCCACCCACTCCTCGAACGCCGCCGCCGTCTCGGTGGGACCGAGCCTGGCGATCCCCGCGAGGTCGAAGCCGAGCGCGTAGGCCTGGGCCTTGAGGTGATGCTCGAGCGGTGACGGCGACTGCATGAGCGAAAGTTAGCCGGATCAGCGCTGTCTGCCGGCCCACCGCGCGTACCGCTCCACGTCCGCCGCCGGCGGGACGGCGCCGCTCTCGCCGTAGGCCGTGTACATTCGCCATCGCACGTACTCGGCCGACGGGAGCGGGAGGAAGGGGAAGTGGCGGTACCAGCGGCGGGCGCGAAAGCGCCAGGCGACGCGCAGCAGGTCCGCGGCGAGCGCGGGGCGGACGGCGGCGCGGCGCGCGAGCGTCAGGCTCAGGCGGAACCAACCCATGTCACGCAATCTCGAGGAAGACGGATGCACGAGCAACTGGCGGGTGGCGGGCTGTTCTTTCAGGTCGTCTCCGTCGTCGGGGCACTGCTCGTGCTCGCCGGCTACGCGGGGCTCCAGAGCGGCGCGCTGAAGCGCGAGAGCCGGCTCTTCAACGCGATCAACTTCGTGGGCTCGGCGCTGCTCGCCTGGGTCGCGGTGCTGGACCGCCGGTGGGGCTTCATCCTCCTCGAGGGGACCTGGGCGCTGCTCTCGGTGCCGGGGATGGTGCGGAGGAGAAGCCGCTAGCGGCGTCGAGGCCGATCGCGCTCCGCGGATCCACGCTCACGCCGCCGTAGCGCATCACCCAGTGCAGGTGCGGCCCGGTGACGCGGCCGCTCTTGCCCACGCGGCCGACGATCTCGTTGCGCTCGACCGTGTCGCCCCGGGCGACGTCGGCGCGGCTGAGATGAAAGTAGCCGCTGACGAGGCCGCCGCCGTGGTCGACGTAGACGGCGGTGCCGGCGAGGTAGAAGTCGGCGACGAGGGCGACGACGCCGCGGTTCGCGGCCCGCACCGGGGCGCCGACGGCGCCGGCGAAGTCCACCCCCATGTGGCGCGACTGCACGGCGCCGTTGAAGGTGCGGGCGGTGCCGAAGCCACTCGTCACCCGCCCGGGGCGCGGGACGACGAAGGGCGCGCGCCAGAGGCGCGGCGTGTCGTGCGCCGCCACGCCGAGCGCGCGCGCCTGCGCGTTCTCGCGATCGATGCGCGCGGCGAGCGCCGAGTCGGGCTC
Source organism: Gemmatimonadaceae bacterium (assembly GCA_045804285.1). Classification (GTDB taxonomy): domain Bacteria; phylum Gemmatimonadota; class Gemmatimonadetes; order Gemmatimonadales; family Gemmatimonadaceae; genus DATMHT01. Next base: position 19,277 of record JBJMNL010000172.1, on the reverse strand, counting down.
GCGGCCGAACTCCGGGGCGACGCGCAGCCGCTCGATGCGGTACTGGCCGGCCGCGACCGGGAGCGGCACGACGGTGGTGTCGGCGGCACCGACGACGACGGTGAGCCGGAGCGTGTCGGGCGCGTCGATGGGCACGGCGCCGATGGCCGTCCAGCGCCGCTCACGCCCGCTCGCCGTCGGGCCCGCCCCCGGCGCCGCCTTCGCGGCCGCCGCGCGCGCGAAGTGCAGCGGCTCCCCGGCCAGCGTGCCGGTGACTCCCCTCGCGGAATCGCTGACGCGTACGGTGACGGTGAGGAGGCGCCCGCGTGTCGCCTTGCTGGCGGTGACCCGCGTGCCTGACGAGGGCGGCGCATGCGGCGCGCGCGCGGCGGCGGGGGTGGCGAGGGCGAGGGCGAGCGCGGACGCCAGCGCGACGGAGCGGAGGGAGCGTGACGGCATGTCGGGCGCGGGTGACGGGTGGGTCGATCAACGATAACATGCCGCGCCGACCGTGCGGTGACGCAGGTGCTTGACAGTGCGGGCGCGCGCGCCGAGGTTGGCGCCCCCGAGGCGGGCCACGTCTTCGCGCGTCGCCGAGCTCCAGCGCCGGCGACGACGCCTCGGGACCACCCAGGGAGGATCAGGACAGGCATGCATCTCGGGATTCGACGGTGGCTGGTGCGCGCCGCGCTGCTCGGCGCGGCGTGGGCGACCGGACACCCGGCCGCGCTCGCGGCGCAGGGAGAGGGGGGCACGGGCACGGTCCGCGGCCGGGTGACCGACGCGGCCAACGGCGCGGGGCTGGCCGGCGTTCAGGTCGAGGTGGTCGGCACTCGACTGGGCGCCGTCACGCGCGACGACGGCGCCTACGCGATCGCCGCCGTGCCGGGCGGGGCGCAGACGATCGCGCTGCGGCGGATCGGCTACGCGGCGGCGCGGCAGGCGGTCGCCGTGCCCGCGGGCGGCTCGGTGACGGTGGACGTCGCGCTTCGCGCGGCCGCGGTGAGCCTCGAGCAGGTGGTCGTCACCGGGACCGCGGCGCCCACGTCGCGCCGCGCCCTCGGGACGACGCTGGCGACGGTGGACAGCGCGACGCTCACCGGCGGCGCGCGCCCGCAGACGATCGACGCCGCGCTCCAGGGGAAGATCGCGGGCGCGCAGATCACCCAGAACTCCGGCAACCCGGGGGGCGGCGGGATCTCGGTGCGGCTGCGCGGCACGAGCTCGATCATCTCCGGCTCCGAGCCCCTCTACATCATCGACGGCGTCATCGTCGACAACAGCTCCGACCAGCTCATCGACCTCGGCTCCCGCGGCGCGCTCCAGAACCGCCTCGCGGACCTCAACCCGAACGACATCGAGCGCATCGAGGTCGTGAAGGGCGCCGCCGCGGCGGCGCTGTACGGGTCGCGCGCCAACAACGGCGTCGTCCAGATCTTCACGAAGCGCGGCCAGGCCGGCCGGACGCGCGTCTCGCTCGAGAGCCGCTACTCGAGCAACGAGGTCACGGGGCGGATCCCGGTGAACGCCTACCCGACCGCGGACTCGGTGGGGAGCACGACGCCGGTCACGCGCTACGACTACCAGGACGAGGTGTACCGGACCGGGGGCGTCGCCGAGAACACGCTCTCCCTCTCCGGCGGCGACGAGCGGACGACGTTCTTCGTCAGCGGCTCGATGCTCGATGAGCGGGGCGTGATCAGGAACAGCGGCTCCGACCGCCGGAGCGCGCGCCTCAACCTCACGCAGCAGCTCTTCGCGCCGCTCCGCCTGACGGCGACCGGGAGCTTCGCGAGCTCGCACGTGGACTTCCAGCCCGAGGGCGAGCAGAGCGCGGGCGTCCTGGGCGGGATCTGGCTCACGCCGACGACGTACGACTTCCACCCGAAGAACGGCGTCTACCCGCAGAGCTTCGTCGGCGCCGACTACGCCAACCCGCTCGACGTCATCGCCAACTGGAAGGCGCCGCAGGACGTGAACCGCTTCACGGGGAGCGTGCGTGCGGACTACGCGCCGCTCTCGAAGCTCGCGGTCGCGTACACGCTCGGCTACGACGGCTACGACCAGCGGCTCAACCAGTACACCCCGCGCGGCAGCCTGGCCAACCAGGACGCGGCCGGACTCGCGCAGTCGATCATCCGCCAGTCGCGGATCGTGAACAGCGACGCCGTGGCGACGCTCACCAGCCGGCCGGCCGACGCGATCACGCTCCAGACGTCGGCGGGACTCAACTACACCGACCAGCGCCTCGTGACGACGTACGCGGCGTCGCGCGACCTGGTGCCGACGGTGACGCTCCCGGGCGGCGGCGCGGTGCCGCTCCTGCCGGGCCAGACCGAGACGCCACTCAAGACGTTCGGCCTCTACGCGCAGGAGGTCGTCTCCGTCCGCGACCGCCTGTTCCTCACCGGCGCCCTGCGCTCCGACGAGGCGAGCACCTTCGGCGCCGGCGAGCGCCGGCAGTACTACCCGAAGGCCTCGCTCTCCTACGTGCTCTCCGACGAGCCCTTCTTCAAGGACTCGCGCCTCGGCGGCGCCTTCAGCACGCTGCGCCTGCGCGCCGCGCTCGGCTACGCGGGCAACCAGCCCTCCATCACCAACGCCTTCGCGCAGTTCAGCAACTACGCGCGCGCCGTCGCAGACGGCCGCGTGGGCGTCGTCAACGCGCTCACCCTCGGCAACCCGTCGGTCAAGCCCGAGCGGCAGCGCGAGTTCGAGGGCGGGGTCGACCTCGGCCTCCTCCGCAACCGCGTCTCACTCGAGGCGACGTACTACAACAAGTACCTGAGCGACCTCCTGCTCCAGGTCCCCGTCAGCCCGACCACCGGCTACATGACGCAGTTCGCCAACGCCGGGGAGATGACGAACAAGGGCGTCGAGCTCCTGCTCCGCACGGTGAACCTCGACCGGCCGTCGCTCAACTGGACGACCACCACGACCTACGCGGCGAACCGCAATCACGTCGTGTCGGTGACGGCGCCGTTCACCGACGCCGGCGGGTACGCCAACCGCGTCGCGGCCGGCGAGCCGGTGGGCTTCTTCTACGGCTCCTACTACCAGCGCGACGCGAGCGGGAAGATCAAGACCGGCCCGACGGGGCTGCCGCTCCGCGCGGCGCAGGACCCGACGCTCCCGCCGAACAGGAAGATCGGCGACCCGAACCCGGCGTGGAGCGGCTCGCTGCTCAACGAGCTGCGCGTCGGCCGCGGGCTCACCGCGCGCGTCCTCCTCGACGGCACCTTCGGCCAGGACGTGTTCAACTTCACGCGCCGCGCGACCGAGATCTTCGGGACGAGCAAGGCGAAGGAGCGCGAGCTGCGCGGCGAGCTGCCGGCCGGCTACCTCAACGCGCGCAGCCGCGTGTTCGAGGAGTACATCGAGAACGGCAGCTTCGTGAAGCTGCGCGAGGTCTCGCTCACCTACGAGCTCGGGTCGCTCGTCCGCTCGACGCGGCTGAGCGGCGCGGCCGTCACGCTCGCCGGCCGCAACCTCCACACCTGGACGAAGTACGGCGGGCTCGACCCCGAGGTCAACGTCTTCGGCCAGAGCACGCTCTCGCGCGGCAACGACTTCGGGACGATCCCCGTCCCGCGGACGTTCACCGCCGGCATCCGCCTCACCTACTGAGCACGCCACCGATCCATGCCATTCCACACGCGTAAGGCGGTGGCCGTCGCCGCGTCGGCCCTGGCGCTGCTCGGCGCCGCCGGCTGCAACGTCGACGTCACCAACCCGAACCAGGCCAACCAGCACGCCATCTTCACCACCCGCGAGGGGATCGTGCGCCTCGCCGTCGGCGTCCAGAGCCGGTGGGGGGAGCAGCAGGACGACTTCATCTTTCCGGGCGGACTGATCACCGACGAGCTGGGGGCGAAGAAGGGCGCCCTCCAGTCCTACCGCGACGCCGCGACCGGCGTCCTCGACCCGACCTACGACGCGGTCCGCCTCTCCTGGCTGTCGCACTACCGCACGGTCGCCACGGCCGACGACATCCTCGCCAACGCGCCGAACGTCGCGGAGCTGTCGGACTCCACGCGCAGCGGCGTCATGGTCCTGGCGATGGTGGCCAAGGCGGAGGCGCTCGGCCAGCTGCTGCAGCAGTACAAGCAGATCGTGATCCACCCGACCCCCGGCGCCAACGTCTACGTGGACCGCGCCGCGGCGCTGGCCGAGGTGCGCTCGCTGCTCGACAAGGCGGCGCAGCAGTACGCGACGCTCCGCCCGGGCGCGGAGTTCACCACGCAGATCAAGGACAGCCGCCTGGACCTGAAGAGCACGATCCCGGCGCTCCAGGCGCGCTACGCGCGCCTCGCGAACGACTGGCAGGCGGCGCTCGCGGCGGCCAATCAGGTCGACCTCGCCTCGTTCTCGCGCTTCTCCTACAGCGCGAGCGTCGTCAACCCGGTCGCCTCGGGGTTCGCGGCGTACGCGCTCCCACTCGACACGCTGAAGCTCGCGGCCGAGACGGGGGACGCGCGCGTCGCCTACCACGAGCGGCTCGACAGCGCGGTCGCGGGGGACCTGAACCGGACGCTGCACCCGTTCGCGCAGTTCGCCAACGCGGCCGCCTCGGTCCCGGTCTACTACCCGGGTGAGGTGCAGCTCATCAGGGCGGAGGCGGAGGCGCAGCTCGGCCAGCTCTCCGCCGCCGCGGCGGCCGTCGATTCGGTGCGGACGAAGTGCGCCGCGGGCGCGGCGACGCCGCAGGCATGTCTCCAGCCGCTGCTCCCCACGGAGCTCGACACAAAGGAGAAGATCCTCGCCGAGGTGTACCGGCAGCGGAAGCTCGAGCTGTTCGGCACGGGCCTCCGCTGGGAGGACGCGCGGCGCCTCGGCTCCGTCGGACCGGCGCTCATCGCGCGCCGCTGCTGGCTGATGTACCCCATCGACCAGCGGAACGCCGACTCGAGCGTCCCCGCCGACCCGGAGCCGGCGAGCCCGCCCTCGTCCGCCGTGGCGAGCTGCTTCTGACGTAGTGCAACCGCGCTCGGGACGCGCCGCGCGTGCACGACCTGAAGCGCCCGAGCGGATGAGCGCGGAAATGGAAGACCCACGGATTCACACCGATCCGTGCCCACAATAGCGACGCCCCTCCCGGCCCGGCCGGGAGGGGCGTCGCGCGTTCCGGGATGCCTCCGTGGTCATTCGCGCGCGCTCTCCGCGCTCCCCGCGAAGCGGCGTCCCGCCCCGGCTTCCTGCTCGCCGCACCCGCCGTTAGGCTCCGGTCTTCCCCAGCCCATCCGTCGCGCATGCTGTCACTCGTCGCCGCCCTGGCCGCCTCCGTCGCCATCGATCCCGCCGACTCGACGCGCTTCATTCGCGTCAACCAGGTCGGCTACCTGCCGGACGCCCCCAAGGTGGCGGTGCTGTGCGCCCTCGACTCGGCGGACGCCGGGCTGCGCGGCGCGACGTTCGTCGTTCGCGACGCGGCCACGGGGCGCGTGGTGCTCGGCCCGCGGCGCGCGACGTCGGGTGGCGGCTTCGGCCCGTGCGCGGCGACGCTCCGGCTCGACTTCTCGGCCGTGCGCGCGCCCGGGCGCTACGTGGTCGAGACGGGCGGGGCGCGGTCGCCGGCGGTGCGCGTCGGCGCCGACGTCTGGGCCGGCGGCGCGGACACGCTGCTCCGGTACATGCGCCAGCAGCGCTCCGGCTACAACCCGTTCTTCCGCGACTCCGTCCACCGGCGCGACGGCAATGTGGTCGACGACACGGGGCGCGTCGTGAAGTTCCAGCCCGTGAGCGGCGGCTGGGCCGACGCCGCCGACTACCTCCAGTACGTCGCGACCTCCGCCACCGCCACGTACGACATGCTCGCGGCGTACCGCGACCACCCGCGCCCCTTCGCCGACGCGTTCGGCGCGGACGGGCTCCCCGGCGCCGACGGCACGGCCGACGTGCTGAACGAGGCGCGCCACGGGCTCGACTGGCTCCTGCGCATGTTCCCGAGCGACACGGAGCTCTACAACCAGCTCGGCGACGATCGCGACCACAGCTACCTCGACCTCCCGACCACCGACTCCGCCGACTACGGCTGGGGGAAGGGGCGCGAGCGCCCGGTCTACCCGTGCACCGGGCGCCCCCAGGGACTGTTCGGGCACCGCAACCGCTCGACCGGCTACGCGTCGACGGCCGGAAAGTACGCGGCGGCCTTCGCGCTCGCGGCGCGCGTGTACGCCCCGCGCGACCCGGCGCTCGCGCGGCTGCTGCGCGCGAAGGCCGCCGCGGCCTACGCGCTCGGCCGGAAGCATCCGGGCGTCTGCCAGACGGCGCCGGGCCGCGCGCCGTACTTCTACGAGGAGGAGAACTGGGTGGACGACATGGAGCTCGCGGCCGCCGAGCTCCACGCGCTCACCGGGGCGGCGCGCTATCGCCGCGAGGCGGCGGAGTACGCCGCCCGCGAGCCCGTCACCCCCTGGATGGGCGCCGACACGGCCCGCCACTACCAGTGGTACCCGTGGCACAACAGGGGGCACCACGCGCTCTGGCGCACCGGCGGCCCCGCGGAGCGGGCGGCCGCCGCCGGCTACTACCGCCGCGGACTCGAAGCCGTCGCGCGACGCGCCGACGCCAACGGCTTCCGCATCGGCGTCCCCTTCATCTGGTGCTCGAACGATCTCGTCACCTCGTTCGCCACGCAGGCCCGCCTCTACCGCCGCATGACCGGCGACCGGCGCTTCGTCGCGTACGAGCAGGCGGCGATCGACTGGCTCTTCGGCACGAACCCCTGGGGGACGTCGATGGTGATCGGCTACCCGCGCGGCGGCACCTGGGCCCGCTCGCCGCACTCCGTGGTCGCGATGCAGTTCGGCCCCGAGTCGCAGACGGGCGGGCTGGTGGACGGCCCGGTGAAGCGCTCGATCTTCGAGAGCCTGCGCGGGATCGCCCTGCGCGACGCCGACGAGTACGCGCGCTTCAACACCGGCGCCGTCGTCTACCACGACGACGCCGGCGACTACTCGACGAACGAGCCGATCATGGACGGGACGGCGAGCCTGGTGTACCTGCTCGGGGCGCTCGGAGATCGGTGAGGGCGGGGAGGAGGACCGGGCTCCCTACGTGCTCCACGCTCCCCGCTCGCTCTCCGGCTCCGGTGGCCGGAGAGCGAGCGGGGAGCGTGGAGCGGAAAGTGCCCCTTACCGAGGCCCGTCAGCCGCTGAAGTGCGCGTTCGCGTCGCCGCAGCCGACGCCCTGCACCCAGAGCGTCTGGTCGCCCGGGATGTCGGGCGCGATGTCGGTCGCCGACACGATCATCTGCGCGGTGAAGGACTCGTCGATCCCGTCTCCCGCGCGGTAGAAGTCGGCCAGCAGGACGGCCGTGTCGTCGTCGGTGACGGCGACCTTGGGCGCCTCCGCCGCGGAGCCGGTGCACTTGAAGGTCGTCGAGGCGAGTAGCTGCACGGTGTCCCAGCGCACGCCCTCCCCGGCGGCGCAGCCGGAGAGCGGACCCTGGGCGATGCTCTCCACGCAGTCGAAGCCGCCCGCCGACTTGACGGTGGTCTCCGCGTCGAGCGTGTTGGTGGCCGTCGCCGGCGCGTAGGAGCCGCCGCCCGTGAGGCGCACCGCGCCGGTCGGGAAGCCGCTCACCGTGCCGTTGAAGCCGAATCCGACGCGGCCGGAGCTCGCCACGGCGGCGCGCGGCGCCGCTGCGGTCGGCGCCGTCGAGGGGTCGCTGCAGCCGAGCGCGAGCGCGCCGACGGTGAGTGGCAGCAGCGTCGAGATGGTCGTAAGTCGCATGGAAGCCTCCGCGCGTGTGCGTGCTCGCAGCTCGGGCGCGACGTCGCAGAGGCGAAGCTGCAGGGGAGCGGCTACCTGTCGGCACCGGCCACCCACGCTAGGACGGTCGGGCGGGTGCGTCAAGCAACGGATTCGTCACCGACCGGGGCCGTGGCGCCGCCGAGCCCGGCGCGACGGCGACACGAGCAATCCGGGTCCGGCGCGCGGTTCGGCCGGGTCAGCCGGCCGGCGCCCCGCTACCCCCGTGGCGCGACCGCGCGGAGCGCCGCGAGTCGCCCGTCGATCCGCTCGAGCAGCACGGGCGCCTGGATCGACCCGGCGAGCTCCCGGGCGCGCCGGTAGCACTGAGCGGCCGTGTCCCGCTCCGCCTCGCCCCCGCGCCGGACGTGGATGTCGCCGAGGATGACGAGGCACTCGGCGCGGCGCAGCGTGTTCGACGCGTTGACGAAGAAGCCGATCGCCTCGCCCACCCTCGCCTCGGCCTCCTCGAGGCGGCCGCAGGAGACGAGCGCCTCCGCCGCGTTCCGCACCGTCAGCAGCAGGAGATCGAGGTCCTGGAGCCGGCGCGCCAGCGCGCCCGCCCGATCGAGCACGGGGAGGGCCGCGGCCGCGTCGCCGTGCTCGATCGTGGACGCGGCGGCGTTGTTCAGGGCGATGAGCACGCCGCGCTCGTAGCCCGCGCGCTCGTAGTTCGCCACCGCCTCCCCCGAGTAGCGCGCCGCCGTGGCCAGGTCGCCGGCGCGCGCCGCCATCGTCGCGATGTTGAGGAGCACGTTGCCGCGCACGCGCGGCTCCGTCGCCAGCGCGAGCGCCTCCTCGAGGAGCGGCCGCGCGGCGTCGAGATCGCCGCGCAGCAGGTGCACCGCTCCCTCCGCGTTCACCGCCTCGGCGACGGCCTCGGTGAGCTCCGCGCCGCGGGCGATCGCGGCGCTCGTGCGCGCGGCGCTCACGGCCTCGTCGTAGGCGCCGATCTCGCGGTGGACGTCCGCCATGCGACGGTGCGCCTCCGTCCGCTCGGACGCCGTCGCCGCGCTCTCCGCGGCGACGCCGAACTCCTCGAGCGCACGGCCCGTGTCCCCGCTCCGCATGAGCATCACCCCGCGGTCGAGATGCTCGCGGGCCGAGGGGGACGTGGGCATCACCGCGCCAGTGTACGCGCCGGCGAGCGGGGTGGCGCGCACCGCCCCGACCGTAGCGACGACGCCGGGCGCGTGCGGTACCGCATCAGGTCGCGACGGCATAGCCCGAGAGATGCGACGTCTGGAACGTGTGCCTGTGCGACAGGATGTCGGTCACGCCGCCCATGTCCTCGAGCCGGCTCTTCGTGGTCTCGTCGATGTACCAGACGTGGTACGGCCCGAGATAGAGCGGGCAGCGGCCGAAGTCGACCGAGATGGTGACGGGCGCGAGGAAGGTGTAGTGCTCGACCCCCATCGCCGACACGTCCAGCTCCAGGTACCGGCCGGCCGGCGCGGTCAGGACGAAGGTCGTCGACTCGGGGACGGCGCCGGCCGGCACGGAGACACGATGTCCGGCGACGCCGAACACCCCCCCCTCGGGGCCGATCGTGGCGGCCGTCGTCTCGGTCTGCGAGGCCGGGCAGTACAGCAGGCTCCCCACCGTCGGCGCCAGTACCCCGTCCACGAGCGAGCCGGCGCTGGACCGCGGAGTGGAGCGCGGCAGAGCCGTCGGGCCGTCGCCGCCGGCGCAGGACACGGTGGCCGCGGCGATTGCGGCCGAGAGGATGAGCAGGCGCGGTGGTCCGGGTCTCACGGGGGCTCCTGCGGTCAGTGGTTCGGAAAGAGCCTAACACGTCCGCGGAGGAGCGGACGTGACCAACGGCACCAGCGGGGTGTTCGCCACCGTACGCATCACGAGGCCAGGCGGCCAGGTGGACGGCTGCGTCGACGAACGGGGCCACGACTCGCAAACGGCGTACCGCCAGCCGGACGCGTTAGGGCGTGTGCGCTGGATCACGGATTTCCTCCGTGAACCCGCACACGCCCCCTAACGCGCCGCCGTATGTGTGGTCGCGCTAACGATCGGGTCCGGAGCCGGCCACCTGCTCGGCGCCGCTCGCGAGCTCCCGCCGCGCGCGCCGCATCCGGCGCAGGAGGCTGACCACGACGGCGGCCCACAACGCGACCGGCTCACGGTATCTCCTGGCGACACGGGGGTGGGGAGCGCCGCTGGGGCGCCCGGCCACGCCAGGAGACGACCGTGGGCGGAGGGTGGTTTCGCCGCGCCGCCCGCGCGGGCCCTAACGCGGACGCTCGGCTCGCAGGGAGCTCGGGGCGTCCAGGTTCGCGCCGTCGTCGACCCCGACGCCGAGCCGGTCCACCAGCTCCCCGCCGAGCCATGCGGTGACGCCGAGGAGCGCGGCGCCGAGCAGGCTCAGCGCCGTCGCGTACGGCGACGGAACCGCGGGCGCGTCGAGGCCGAGGAACCAGCGCAGCAGGAAGAGCACGACGACGAAGGCGTTGCCGAACCCGTGTCGTATGCCGACCCGCTTGGCGCGGGTGCCGGGCGGGATGGCGCGGTAGTCGGCCAGCCCCGCGACGGCGGCGGCGACGGCGCCGATCAGGCCGGCCGTGATCAGCCAGAATGCGACGGCGCCCCAGACGGGGGCGCCGGTGACGAGGTGCACGACGTCGAAGACCGCGGCCGTGATGAGCAACCCGAGGGGGAAGACCACGAGCATCGGGTGTACGGGGTGCCCGAGCAGCTTGACGCGACTCTCCATGGTGCCCTCCTGTGTCGGAGCCGGCCGGCGAGCGGCCGAGCCCGCGCCTGCAGCGCGTGGCGGCGGCGCCCGCTCAGGCATCTTTCACCCGGCCCGGCCGGCCGTCAAGCAGCCCCGCGCCGCCCGCGCCGCCCCGCGCTCGTCAGAGAAAGCTCTCCCCGTCCAACCCCGCCGGCACCGGCAGCCCCAGCGCCTCGAGCGCGCTCGGCATCACGTCCGCCGTCCTCCGCGGCGGGCGCGTGGCGGGGCGGTCGAGCAGCAGCGGGACGAGCATGTGATCGCGGTGCAGCGCGCCGTGCGACGACACATGCGGGATCGGCTCGTAGCGCTCGCGAAAGTCCCACCCGCGCGCCGCCGAGAGGATGACGTCGCCCGCGCGCGCCGCGCCGGCCAGGTGCGCGATCTGCACGATCGCGTCCGGGTAGTCGCTGGCCAGCGTCGCCGCGTGCGCCGCGCCCGCGTCGAGCGCCTCGTGCGGGCCGACGCCGAGCGGGTCGCCGTCGAGCGGGCGGTAGGAATAGCGCGCGCCCTCCGCCGCGCCGGCGCCGGTCGTGCATTCGACGATCGCGCGCCCGCGCGCGCCCGCGCCGCGCACCTCGCAGCGCGCCGGCGAGTGCGGGAGGAGCATCAGGTCCACCGACTCCCGCGCGAGCAGCGCGGCGACGAGCGGCTCCCACCGGCCGGCGAGCGCGGGCCACCAGGGGCGCTCGCGGTGGTAGGGCTCGAGGTAGAGGTGGGCCATCGCGTTCCCGCTCACCATCACCGCGACGTCGGGGCGGCGCAGCGACCACACCCACGGGTGGGCGAGCGTGCGGTGCCCCCAGCCGCGGAGCAGCGCGGCGAGGTCGTCGTGCGCCGCCACGGGCGAGTGACCGTGGTCGCTCACCACCCACAGCCGCATCCCCTCCCACGCGCCGTCGCGCTCGGCGTCGGCGCGGAGGCGCTCGACCGTCCGGTCGACGATGCGCAGCGCCTCGCGCACCACCGGCGCCGCGTGCCCCGCGCTGTGCGACGTCTTGTCCACCCCGGTCAGCGCGGCGAAGGTCACCGCCGGCCGCCGCTCGCGCACGAGGCGCGCGACCTCGGCGCCGACGTCCCGGTCGATGTCGAGCCAGCCCCGGACGTCGCCACGGAAGTGGGTGCGCGCGGCGCGGAGGATGAAGCCCGCGCCGCGACCCACCACGTCGCCGCGCCCGAGCCCACGGCCGATGACGTTGAGCGCGGCGACGCTTCGCCGGCCGGCGACCTCGACGCCGCCGCGCGCGGCGAGCTCGAACAGCGTCGGCGCGGCGGCGTCGAGGTCGCCGTCCACGTGGCGCATCTCGGCGCCCACGTAGCTCCGTGTGCGGTCGGGGAAGGTGCGCCGCCCCCGCGCCCGGTCGTACCAGCGGAGCCCCGGGAGCCCAACGGGGCCCGGGAAGCGCCCCATCACGAACGGCGCGTACGCGGGGCCGGTCACGGACGGGAACACCGACGTGACGGCGTGCAGTCCCCCCTCGGCGCGCAGTCGCGCGAGCGCGGGCAGCGCGGCCTCGTCGAGCGCCGCGGAGAGCGTGTCGGGGCGCACGCCGTCGGCGACGAGGATCACGACGCTCGGCGCCGCGCCGGCCGCACCGCCGACACGCCTGACGACGCGCGGCATGGCGGCGCGGCGCGCGGGCTGTACCATCGCGCGCGCGCGCTCCGTCCCGCGCGGGTCGGCGCGATCGCCGAGCGCCCCCCGCGCCTCCTCCGTTCCGTGCGCCGGCGACGCGTCGTCCGCGTCGGCCGGGCCGTCGTCTCCCTCGTGGACTACCTCACTCACGACACCCTCGACTCCGTGATCCGCTCGCTCCTCGGCGCGTGCGCCGCCAGGCGGGGAATCTACAAGGACGCCGCCTCGGCTAATGATCGACTCGCGCTCCCCGGAGCCGGTCACCCTCGCCTTTCTGAGCCGCGGTGGCGCGGCGCGGCGGTGACCTCATGGCGAACCTCGGCCTGACCGTCACCGCGGCCCGGGGCGTGCGTCCGACGTCGCCGCACCCGCGCGTGGCGGGCGACGCGGGGGAGGCGCGGCCGACCGCGGACTCGAGCGCAGCATGCTCGCCCCCCTCGAGTACGCCGAGGGCGCCGTGGGGACGCTCGCCCGCCAGTACCACGGCGCCCCGCGGCGTGGCGCCGGTCCGGGCGACCCAGGCCTCGGCGGGGGTGTCGCAGGGGGAGCGGGCGTCACGCGCGAGCGCGGCCACGCGTCCTCCCTCCGCCCGTGCGGCGCGGCCAGGCGGCCGCGGCCGGGGCGGCACCCGGCGCGTCGCCGCGCGAGCGCCGCATCGTTAGACTCCAGATCCCGGCGCGCGATGCACGGCGGGAAGACACCCAGCAATCGGGCACAGATGGCGAACAGCAGACGAATGGCGATGACGCGCGGGACACGCGCGGCCGCCGAGCAGACGGCGAAGGGCGTGCGCCCCGCCGCGGCCGAGCCGTCCAGCATCGGCGTCACCACCGGCGGCGCGAACGGCGGCGCCCGCGGCGCCGCCCACGGCGGCAACGGCAAGCGCGGCCGCTCGGCGACGAAGGTGGCGAAGGTCGCGAAGAGGGCGGCCGGGTCGCGGAACGGCGGCGCCGCGACGTCGGCGGCCGCGAAGCCCGGGCGGCCGCGGGGGCCGCGCACCGCCTCTGGCAAGAAGATGAACGCCACGCTGCTCGCCGACGCCGAGCAGGCGTCGCGCGAGGGGCTCAAGGAGCGCACGGAGGAGGGACACCTGCTGGCCGGCCGCATGCCGCCGTCGCAGGTCAACGACGCGCGCCGCGCCGGCGCGGCGAAGAAGATCGCCCCGGCGCGCGAGCGTCCCGTCGACACCTCGATCCGCGACTACCTGCTCCCGGTCACCGAGGACGAGAAGCTCCTCCAGCAGCCCGGGCCGCGGGGCGACTTCACCCGCACCGACCCGTGGCGCGTGATGCGGATCATGGGGGAGATCGTCGAGGGCTTCGACGTCCTGCACTCGGTGCAGAAGGGGGTCTCGATCTTCGGCTCGGCGCGCACCGGGCCCGATGACCCGCAGTACGCCGCCGCCGAGGAGACGGCGCGCCTCCTCGGCGAGGCCGGCTTCTCGATCATCACCGGCGCCGGCCCGGGAATCATGGAGGCGGCGAACAAGGGTGCGCGCGAGGGGGGCGGGTACTCGGTGGGGTGCAACATCGAGCTTCCGTTCGAGCAGGGCTCCAATCCGTACGTCGACACGCTCGTCAACTTCCGCTACTTCTTCGTGCGGAAGACGATGTTCATCAAGTACTCGGTGGCGTTCATCATCTTCCCCGGCGGCTTCGGCACGCTCGACGAGCTGTTCGAGGCGCTGACGCTGATCCAGACGGGCAAGATCTACCGCTTCCCGGTGATCCTCTTCGGCCGCCACTACTGGGCGGGGCTCGTGCGCTGGCTCCAGACGCGCGTCCTCAGCGAGCGGAAGATCTCGCCCGGCGACATGGACCTCATGCTCCTCACCGACGACCCCGCCGAGGCGGCGAACGCCGTGATCGCCGCGTTCGAGGCGCAGATGCGCGCGGCGCAGGAGCGGGCGGAAGTCTGATCGACGTGCGGCCCGGGGGTGGCCGGTCCCTACTGTCGGCAGTCGTCCAGGTTTAACGTTCCAGGTCCACCCGAATCCCTCCAGAGCACCATGGCGAGCAAGAAGGACAACGGCGACCAGCGCGACCAGTCGGGACGCGACCGCGGCGGCTTCAAGGCGAGCCGGCACGGCGACGCGAAAAAGAAGGATGCGTCCCGCGCCTCGGCGGCCGGCAACAAGGCGGAGCAGAAGCGCGCCGCCGAGGAGCGCGAGCGCGCCGGGCGGCAGCACACCTCGCACGAGGGGAGCCGCTTCCTGCGCGGGCAGCGCATCGACCCGCGGCCGATCGACGGGCGCGAGAGCGCGGCCGACCTGATCGACAACGCCTTCCTCGCCTACAACGCGGCGCGCCTCAAGGAGGCGTGCATGCTGTTCACGCAGAAGATGCTCGAGCCCGATGTCACCGTGGGCCTCACGCTCACCGGCGCGCTGACGCCGGCGGGCCTCGGCATGGCGGCGCTCATCCCGCTCATCGAGAGCGGGTTCGTGGACTGGATCATCTCCACCGGCGCGAACCTCTACCACGACACGCACTTCGGGCTCGGGCTCGCGATGCACCGCGGCAACGCCCAGGAGTCCGACACGGTGCTGCGAGAGGAGGGGATCGTCCGCATCTACGACATCTTCTTCGACTACGACGTCCTCCTCTCGACCGACGCCTTCTTCCGCAAGGTCATCGCCGGCCCGGAGTTCCAGCGCAGCATGTCGAGCGCGGAGTTCCACCACCTGTGCGGGAAGTACGTCGCCGAGCGCGAGCGCGCGCTCGGCATCGGGCAGAAGTCGCTGCTCTCGGCGGCGTACCGGGCGGGCGTGCCGATCTACACGTCCTCGCCCGGCGACTCGTCGATCGGGATGAACGTCGCGGCGCTCGCGCTCGAGGGGAACAAGTGCGTGATCGACCCCAACGCCGACGTCAACGAGACGGCCTCGATCGTCCTCTCGGCGAAGCACGGGGGCGGGAAGAGCGGCGTGCTCATCCTCGGCGGGGGCAGCCCGAAGAACTTCATGCTCCAGACCGAGCCGCAGATCCAGGAGGTGCTCGGGATCGACGAGCGGGGGCACGACTACTTTCTCCAGGTCACCGACGCACGCCCCGACACCGGCGGCCTCTCCGGCGCGACGCCCGCCGAGGCGGTGAGCTGGGGGAAGATCGACCCCGACCGCCTCCCCGACGCCGTCGTCTGCTACATGGACTCGACCGTCGCGCTCCCGCTGCTCACCGCCTACGCCCACGCCCGCCACGAGCGGCGCCCCCTCAAGCGCCTCTTCGCCCGCCGCGAGGAGATGATGGACGTCCTCCGCCGCGAGTTCGAGCGCGCCGGGCACGAGCCCGTCGAGGCGGAGGAGACGGACACGAAGCTGCCGATGCACCGGTAGGCCCGGCGGGAGCGGGGAGTCGCGAGTGGGGAGCCGGCGTGGCCGGCTCCCCACTCGCGTTTCGCGTGACCAGGGCGCGGCAACGCGAGTCTGCATCCGACGGGCGCGACCGCGCCCGGCGGCCCGCTCCCGGCTCCCCAATCCCGACGCCGTGCCCTTCGACCGCGCCCACCCCCTCCCCAGCAGCACGCTCCAGAACATCAAGGCGACCGGCGTCGGCCAGGCGTCGCTGGGACGATTGTGGGCCGCGGTGTGGATCGGCGCGTGCGGGGTGATCGCGCTGCCGCGGATGGGTGCCTGGTGGCTCGTCTTCTGGCCCGCGGCGCTCGGCGCCTTCGGCCTCTACGGCGTCGCGGCGAAGGAGCGGCAGCGGCTCGACATCGTGCATCACCCGTCGCTCCGCCGACGGGCGTGGCTCCGCGTGGCGAGCGGGGCCGCGCTCGGCGTGATGGTCGCCTGCGCTCTCGCCGGAGCGGTCGTGGTGCTCGGGATGCTCGTCGGCGTCGACCGGCTGCTCGACCTCCTCGTCGAGTAGCACCCCCGCCGTCGTCGCGCGGCTCGAAGGCGGGGCACCGGGAATGCGCCCTGCGGGTTAGTCGCGACGGACTTCCGTTCGCGAGCGATGGGCCGACCGGCCAGCGCGGCGGGCGGATCGCTCGGAGGGCGACGCGATGGCGAAACAGAGGACGCAGGACACCCCCTCGCCGAAGCACGGGCAGGGTGGGCACTACGGGCACGAGCGGCACGAGCCGCACGTGATCCCGGCTGGCGAGCGGGCCCCGGACTTCAGCCTCAAGTCCACCCCCGACCAGGCCGTGACGCTCGACGACTTCCGCGGGCGCCGGCTCGTCCTCGCCTTCTACCCCGGCGACTGGAGCCCCGTGTGCGGGGACCAGCTCGCGCTCTACAACGAGATCCTCCCCGAATTCCATCGCCTCGGCGCCGAGCTCGTGGGGATCTCGGTCGATAGCGCGTGGAGCCACATGGCCTACGCGCAGCAGCGCAACCTGCACTTCCCCCTGCTCTCGGATTTCGAGCCGAAGGGCGCGGTCGCGCGGTCGTACGGCGCCTACCGCGAGGGGGATGGGTTCGCCGAGCGGGCGCTGTTCGTGATCGACGAGGAGGGCATCGTCCGCTGGAGCTACTGCTCGCCGGTCGGCGTGAACCCGGGCGCCGACGGGATCCTCGCCGCGCTCGAGGCACTGCCGGGCGAGGGTGGGGAGGCGGCCGACCAAGCCGCGGCGGCGAGCGCGACGGGCGCCGCGGTGCCGCCGGCGCACAGGACGCCAGAGTCGGAGGCCGCGCGCGAGGCGCGATGAGACGTCAGGGACTGGGGGCCGGGACCAGGGACGGACTCCTCACCGGGAGCGTCGCGGGAGCGGCCGGTCCTTACGGATCCGTCCCCGGGCCCCGCCCCAGCTCCACGTCCCAGGTCCCCGGCCCTAGTTCAGCGCGGTCGCGATGCCCGACGTCCTCCTGACCGCCCGAACGAAGTTGACCTTCGAGTACTCGCCGAGCGAGAAGAATCCCACCATCCCTTCGCGCCCCAGCACCTCGCGCCGGATCGCGTCGTCGCTCCACCCTTGGGCGATGCGCCGGTCCACGGCGGCGACCGTCTCCTCGATCCAGTCCGCCTTCGCGGCGAGCAGCGCGGCGGGGCGGTCGGTGATCGGACCGCGGTGGGCGTCGAAGAGGCGCGCCGGGTAGAGCGCCGCCGCGGCGCGGAGGCTGACGGCGAGTCGGCGCGGATCCTCGCCCGGGTGGGCGATGCGAACGCGCACGCCCAGGAAGAGGTCGCCGCCGAAGAGCGTCTCGCGCTCGGCGTCCCACACGGCGTGGTGGTCGTGCGAGTGGCCGGGCGTGTGGACGAGGCGGAGCGCGTCGTGCGTGAACGCCTCCCGCGCGGCGCCGTCGAGCGGCGGCATCGTGCCCCAGGTGTACCGGCGGTAGAATCCGAGCGGCGCGATGGAGCGAAGCGCGTCGAGCGTGGCCGGGCCGGCGCCGAGGGGGAGCCCGCGGCGCACCAGGCGGGCGGCGTTGCCGGCGTGGTCCTCGTGCTCGTGGGTGAGGAGCACGCCCTGCGGCCGCAGCGCGTCGAGCGCCCGCTCCAGCTCGCGCCCGATCGCCGGAAAGCCCGTGTCGACGAGGACGCCGCGCACGAGGTACGCGCTCACGTCGTAGCCGACGAGCCGGCTGCGCCACGTCGACATCCGCAGGCGCGTGACGTCGCCGTGGCGGGTGATGGAGATCATGCGCGGGAATCTACGACCCCAGCAGCATCCGGAGCCGCCCTGACGGGCTCGAGCACGGCCCGCGAATTGCGCTGTCCAGTCTCCGGCGATAGGTTACTTGAAAAGGCGCCCGGCCCCGCAAAGGTCGGGCGCCCCCCTTTTGTGCGTTTCACAGCGGGCGATTCATGATCGAAGAACTGAAGCAGAAGCTGGGGGCAGAGGTCGAGAAGCTGCAGCACGAGCTCAACGTCGTGCTCCCGAACGAGATCCGGAAGGCCGTCGAGCTCGGTGACCTGCGCGAGAACAGCGAGTACAAGGCTGCTCTCGAGCGCCAGCAGTTCGTGCAGGCCCGTCTCGGGCAGCTCCGCCAGCGACTCAGCAAGCTCTCGCAGATCGATCTCGCGCAGATCCCCAACGACCGGGTCGGCCTCGGCTCGCGTGTGGTCGTCGAGGATCAGGCGACCCAGGCGCGCGAGACGTACAACCTCGTCTTCGGCGACTCCGTGGAGTTCGAGGAAGGGCACGTCAGCATGGCGTCGCCCATCGGCCGCGCGCTGGTCGGCAAGAGCGTGGGGGACGTCGCGATGCTCAAGCTCCCCGCCAGCGCCCGCCGCCTCAAGATCGTCGAGCTGGCGACGATCCACGACCAGACCGCCGCGGCGGACGTCTGAGCGGCGCCTGGTGATCGCGCGCGCCGGCGCTCGCCGGCGCTAGCGCGCTTCGACCACGCCGCGCACCGGCGCGATGCCGCCGGCGCGTGGCTGCCGCCCGCTGCGGCTGGTGTAGCGCGAGGGACGCTTCGCCGTCCCACCGGTGAGGGCGGCGACCGCGGCCCGGTTGGCGAACACCTGCGCGCCCGGCCCATCGTAGATCAGCTCGTAGCGCGGGTCGTGCGCGAGCGAGTAGAGCAGCACCCGGCAGCACTCCCGCCCCGCAATCCTGGGGACGTAGACGTGCGTGAAGCCGTTGCCCGTCGCCCGCGACCAGTCGTCGAGGCAGGACGAGAGCCACCCGCCGCACCCCTGCACGGCGTTGTACTCGCGCTCCTTGCGCCTGAAGGTCCGGTTCGGCAGCCACTCGGTTCCCTGCACGGTCGCGACGCTCACGCGCTCGGCGAGCACGGGAAACCACTCCCCCGTGCGGTCGATCTCCCACGACGTCTCCGCGATCACGAGGAAGCGGCTCCTGGCCGGCGTGCCCCTCGCCACCCAGTACATCGCCCCACGCTCGGCCCGGGAGAGGCTCCCCAGGTCGGGCAGCTCCCCCTCGATGTTCGGGTGACGGAGCAGGGCGGAGCAGGTGGCGAAGGCGAGAAAGCCGCCGAGCACGGCCATCGGAAGGGCCCGGCCGTGGAGCGTCGGCGGCGGGCTCTGGCGACGCCGCGCCATCGAGGGCCACGCGCCATCCGGCTCGTCGCGGAGCTCGGCGGCGTCTGCCGGTCGGCCGCCGCGGGTGAGTAGCGGCAGGATCACTTCCACCACCGCGATCCCCGCGAGCATCGCCAGGGGGATGGTGGCGTACGTCGAGCCGGCGCGCTGGTCGAGCAGCACCGTCGTGACCCACCAGACCGGGAGCAGCCGCCGACCTCGCCGGAGCGAGGCG
>JBJMNL010000171.1:0-11705 GCA_045804285.1 Gemmatimonadaceae bacterium | reverse complement strand
TCGACGACGTCCTCGTTGCCGCGCACGGGCATCCCGGCGTCCTCGAGATCGAGGAAGTCGATCGTCGGGCTCGAGGTGGGGGGCGTACCGGTGATGCTCGCCATCGCCTCGCCGGGCGCGGGAAGCGAGAGATCCATCAGCGGGATGTCATCCAGCGCCGGCGAGCGCGCTGGACACGTTGCGCCGGCAGCTCCATCAGGACCAGCACAACGGGGCGCTCAGGCGCCGATACGCCGAGGCGCTCTTCGAGTCCGGTGAGCGGGACGCCGGGCTCCAGGAGCTCGAGCTGGCGATGATCGGCTTCGAGCGCGCCGACGACCTCGAGGGCGCGCGCTCGGTCGCGGACGAGATCATCCGCATCAACCCGAGCTCCGTGCGGCACCACCAGAAGCGCGTCGAGTACGCCTTCCGCACGAACGACAAGCCGCGCCTGTGCGACGCCTACCTCCAGCTCGCGGACGCGCTCTTCCGCACCGGCCAGGCGGAGAAGTCGCGCGCGGTCTACAAGCGGGTCCTCGACCTCAACCCGAGCGACACCCGCGCCCAGGCCGCGCTCGAGGCGTTCGTGGACGATGACGCGACGGCCCCCATGGCGACGCCGCCTTCGCTCCCCGCGGCGGGCGCGCCCCGCCCGGCCGCGGCGCCGCGCCCCACGCCCGCGCGTCGCGCCGCCGCCGGCGTGGACCAGTTCGTCAATCTCGGGGACATGCTCCGTGACGACGCGGTGCCGCGCTCGACGCGGATGATCGTGGCCGAGGAGCAGCCGACGGGCGACGAGGAGGCCGACTTCGCGGACATGCTCCGCAAGTTCAAGCAGGGGATCGCGGAGAACATCGACGACGACGACCACGAGAGCCACTACGACCTGGGAGTCGCCTTCAAGGAGATGGGGCTCGTGGACGACGCGATCGCCGAGTTCCAGAAGGCGCTGCGCGCGCCGGGCAGGCGGGTGCGCGCCTATGAGGCGCTCGGGCAGTGCTTCCTCGAGAAGAGCCAGTTCCAGGTCGCGGCGACGATCCTCCAGCGCGCGCTCGCCGAGCCGGGCGCCGGCGACGAGCAGCTCATCGGGGTGCTCTACCTGCTGGGCTACGCCTGCGAGGCCCTCCAGAAGCACGACGAGGCCCTGGTGCACTATCAGCGGGTCTTCGCGGTCGACATTCAGTTCCGCGACGTGAACGACCGCCTGGCCGCCCTCGAGAAGGTGACCCGATGAGCATGACCTTCCGCGCCCGCTCGAGGGTCTCGTCGCCGCTGAGCGACATCCAGCTCCCCGTGCGGCCGGGGCTCGACAGGGTGTCCGAGGAGATCTGGCGCATCGTCGCCGACGACTGCTCCCTCATCGACGAGGTGAACCACCACCTCATGGCGATGAAGGGGAAGATGTTCCGGCCGACCCTGGTCCTGCTCGCGAACGAGGTGGAGGAGCGTCCCTCGCCGCGCGCCGTCACCCTGGCGGCCGTGACCGAGCTGATCCACCTCGGGACGCTCGTGCACGACGACGCCGTGGACCACTCGGCGCTCCGGCGCGGCATGCCGACGATCAACTCCATCTTCAGCGACCAGGTGTCGGTCCTCATGGGCGACTACCTGTACACGCGGGCGCTACGTGAGATCGTCAGGGGTGGCGACATCGACGCGCTGCGCGTGCTCACCGAGGCGGCCAACGACATGACGCTCGGCGAGCTGCGCCAGCTCGCGTCGGTCGACCGGCTCGGATTCACGGAGGCGGACTACGACGCGCTGATCCGCGCGAAGACCGCCTCCCTCTTTTCGGCCGCCTGCGAGGTCGGAGCGCTCTGCGGCGCGCCGAGCCACCGCGCGGCGCTCGCCCGCTACGGCGAGCGCCTCGGGATGGCGTTTCAGGTGGCCGACGACTTGCTGGACTACACGGAAGCCCAGGAAATGACCGGAAAGCCTACGGGGCTGGACCTGCGCGAGCGCAAGGTGACGCTGCCGCTCATCGCCGCGCTGCGTGAGATGACGCCGGCGGCGCGGGAGCGAGTGGAGGCGTTGTTCGCCGCGGCGGAGCCGACGGACGCGGCGATCGCGGACGTCATTGGGATCGTCGGCGAAGTTGGGGGGTTGGATTACGCGCGCCGCCGCGGCGACCACTTCGCGGCGGAAGCCGAGGCGGCGCTGGCCGGCCTCCCCGACACGCCGGCGCGGACGGCGCTGGGCGACGCGATCACCTACGTCATGGACCGGCGGTGGTAATGGCCACGCGCTCCGGCTCCTCTCGCCACCGCCCGATGTTTCATGCCCTGGTGCTCGGCACGGGCTTCGTCGTGGGTGGATTCATGAACGTCTTCGCGCGCCGATTCCTCCCCCTGGGAGCGGTCAAGGAGTTCCTGACCACCGGCGTCACCCCCTCGGTGGGCCCACTTCACATCGATTTGGTTATCTTGAAGCTTGCGCTCGGACCCGTCGCGCTGGACGTCTCGCTGCTGAGCCTCGTCGGGGTCCTCGTCGCTTACCTCATCGCGCGATCGCTGTTCTAGGAGACCACCATGTTCCCAGGCAACCTCGGCTTCGGCGAGATCTTCGTCATCCTCCTCATCGTGCTCCTGCTCTTCGGGGCGAAGCGCATTCCCGAGATCGCCGGCTCGATGGGGAAGGGGATCCGCGAGTTCAAGAAGAGCGTGAACGACGTCGACCGGTCCATCCGCGAGGAGGTGCGCGACGCCCGCGTCGACGAGCCGCGCCAGGCGGACCGGCTCGGCGCTCCCCGCGACGCGGTGCCGGTGCGCGGCGACGGCGAGGACGACCGCCCGGAGCCGAAGCGCCTGCTGAGCTGAGTTGGCGGTAGCCCGGGACGCAGCCGGCACGGAGACGCAACGGGCACGGAACGGAATCGGGACGATCCTCGACGCGAGGATCGTCCCGATTCCGTTCCGTGCCCCGTCCGTGCCAGTTGGCCGAGTCCGCCTCGTGCCCTCGCTCCCGGCTACACCCCGGTGCGGCGGGCGGTGCTCTCGATCTCCTTGCGGCGATCCTTGATGTTGGCCGACCTGCGAAGCGCCTCGAGGTAGTCGCGTACGCGCTGCTCCCGCATCGCCTGCGTGGTCTCCTCGCGCATGGCCTTCTTCTGCGCCGCGAACGCCGCGCTGTCGGCCGGGACGCGCTTGTCCACCCTGATGACGTAGACGCCGTTCGCCGTCTTCACCGGAGCGCTGATGGCGCCCACGGGCAGCCCGAACGCGGCGCCGACGGCCTCGTTGAGCTGGCCGACGCCGGGGACCGGGGCGACGCGGGTGAACATGGGCGTGGTGGCGACCTCCGCCCCGTGCGCCTTGCCGGCGTCCTGCAGCGACTGACCGCCAGCGGCCGCCGCGGCGATCTGCTGGGCGACCGGCACGAGCTTATCGAGCTTCTTCTGCCGCAGCAGGATCGCGCGGATGGTTTCCTGGTTCTGCCCGACCGTCGGCTCGCCGCCCGGGACGAGCGAGTCGAGGCGGGCGAGGAAGTAGCCGTCGTCGGTGTCGAAGAGGTCGCTCGTCTCGCCGGTCCGAGCGCCGCCGAGTGCCCAGGCGCTGACGTTCGGGATGAAGCGTCCCTCGATCGTGAGCGGCTGCCCTTCGATCACCAGCCCCTTCATCGGCTTGAGGCCGAGCTGCTTGGCCGCGTCGTCGAACTTGCGCGGATCGGTGGCGCCCGCCGCCAGGCGGCTGAGCTGGTCGGCCTTCCGGTCGGTGGCCGTCGCCGCCGAGTCGCTCTGTCCGATGCGGAGCAGGATGTGGCGCAGCGAGAGCGTGTCGCCCTTGCGCTGGTCGAGGCGGATCAGGTGGTAGCCGAACGGCGTGAGGACGGGCTCCGAGAGCTGTCCCGGCGCGAGCGCGTACGCCGCCTTCTCGAACTCGGGCACGAAGCGGCCGCGGCCGCCCGGCGGCAGCACTCCCCCCGCCACCGCCGAGGAGGAGTCGGCCGACTCGCGCTTTGCGACGTCCTCGAACTTCGCGCCGCCGAGGATCTCCTGGCGGAGCGCCTGCGCGCGGCCGCGCGCCGCCGCGCTGTCCGCCGCGGTGACCGTGCGCGGGATCTCGACGACCGAGACGGTGGCGCGCGCCGGGCTCTGGAAGTCCTTCCGGTGCGCGTTGAAGTAGGAGCGGATCTCCTCGTCGGAGAGGCTCACCTGGTTGTCCGGCACCGTCTCGGGGCGGAGCGCGGCGAAGGTCATCTGGGCCGAGTCGTGGCCGTCGCGCCAGATCTGCCAGAGACGCGAGTCGGAGGCGTAGACGTCGGTCGCGACCTGCTGGAAGAGCTTCTGCTTCGGGATCTCCGACCGGTAGTAGCCCTCGAGCTGGAGCAGCAGCCCGCCCTGGCGCGCGACCGGGCTCGACAGGAAACGCCGGTACTTCTCCGGGTCGAAGCGCCCCTCCGTCTGGAGCTCCGGGCTCTGCATCAGCTCCGGCGGCGGCAGGTACTGGGCGGCCTCGCGGATCTCGTCGTCCGAGACGGCGATCCCGCGGCGCCGGTACTCCTGCTCGAGCAGGATGTCGGTGACCATCTGGTTGAACACCTGCTCGCCGACGCGTTCGCGCTCCTCACCGGAGAGGCTCCGCCCCGTGCGCTGCTCCTGCTCGCGCACGGCGTTCTCGCGCGCCTGCGCCCACGTCGTGTAAAGGATGTCCTGGCCGTTGACGGTCGCGACCGCCGTGGAGTTGGTGACGGCGGACCGGCCGAAGAGGCCGGAGCTCTCGTAGAACACGAAGCCGCCGACGAACACGATGGCGATGATCAGCCAGATCCACTTTGCGGCGCTCCGCATCGATGACAGCACGGCGCGTTACTCCTGAGACTTGGACGGGGGAGGGGGGAGCCGGGGAGGGGGAAGTGCAGCCGGATAAGCTAGACGGCTTCGGCGCCTAAAAGCAAGAGACAGACGCACTTCGCATGTCACTTCTGATTGACTTCGCTCGTCAGCACTGTGTATCTTCTCCCCCTTGCCGCCCCCGGACGCCGGGGGCTCGACTGTGGTGTTCCAGAGGGCACGAATGGCCAGCTCCGCCCGGATTGACGAGCTCCTGAAAAAGTTCGACGAGAACCCGCGGCGGTACTTCGCGCCCCTGGCGAACGAGTACCGCAAGTCGGGCGACGTCGACCGGGCGATCCAGCTCTGCCGCGAGCACCTGCCCCAGCAGCCGGGGCACATGAGCGGGCACATCGTCTTCGGGCAGGCGCTCTTCGAGGCGCGAAGGTTCGACGAGTCGCGCCAGGTGTTCGAGGCCGCGCTCGCGCTCGATCCGGAGAACCTGATCGCGCTCCGCCACCTCGGCGACATCGCCCGCGACAACGGCGATGTCGCGGGCGCTCGCGACTGGTACCAGCGCGTCCTGGACGCCGACCCGCGCAACGAGGAGATCGCTGCCCATCTCGCGGCGCTGGAACAGGCTGCCGCCGAGCCCGCCGCCACGATCGCGCCCGATCTCGGCGCCGCGGGGAACAGCGGGCACACCGACACGCTCTCGGGGGTCGGGGACATCTCGCTGCTCGAGCCGCTTGAGCCGCTCGCCATCGAGCCGACGACGTTCGATGCCGTCGCCCCGCTGGATGCGTCCGCGGCGCGCGGCGCCGCCGAGGCGGCGCGCGCCGCGGACCAGCTCGCCACGACCGACTTCACCACCAGCGATTTCGTCATGCCGGCGACGGAGCCGGCGAGCGCGTCGGCCGACACGCCCCCCCACGGCATGCGCGCGCTCCGCCCCGAGCCGGGTCGGGAGCCGGAGCCGATCGACGCGCCGCTCGACCTCGACCTGAGTGGTCTCGACAGCGGACCGGCGACGCCGCCGCCGGCGCCCGCGTCCCGCGAGGGCGCCGCCGACGGCATCGACTTCTTCGCGCAGCTCGAGACGGAAGGCGCGTTCACGCTCGACGTCCCCTCCGACATCGCCGCTATCGCCCCCGCGAGCGAGGGCGGCAGCTCCGATACCCCCGCCGAGGTGCCGGGTGCCTCGCTCGGCGAAGCGTTCTACATGCCGCCGGAGGGCGTGGACGCCGCCGGCGCGCACGACGCTCCGGCGCCGGCGGCGTCCGGGATCGAGGATGCCGCGCCCGAGGCGATCGCCACGGATTCCCGCTCCGCGGCCGCGGCGAGCCCCGCGCCGGAGCCGCCGTCGAGCGTGCTCGGCCTGGAGACGATGGAGTTCGTGCCTCCCTCGCGCGGCGGCGCCGCGCAGAGCGCGGACCCGCTGGTTGGGCACACGGTACGCGACGGCGAGCCCGCCGCGGCCACGCCGACGACGTTCGTCACCGAGACGATGGCGGAGCTGTACCTGCAGCAGGGCTTCCGGGACGAGGCCCTGTCGGTGTACAGGCAGCTTCTCGTGCAGCACCCCGAGGACGAGAGCCTGCGCGACCGCGTCGCGCAGCTCGAGAGCGGCTCGCGGTCGAGCGTCGGCGTCGCCGCGCTGTCCGACGAGGTGATCGAGGCGGCCCGCCAGCGGCAGGAGACCCGAGGGCGGACGGCGTCGCCGAACGTCAGAGCCTTCTTCGGCGCCCTCGCGGCGCGCCGGCCGACGCGCGGCTGGTCGCCGGCGCCCGACGTGCCCACCGACCATCAGGCGTACGGCGCGACCGACGCGGTGCCCGGGCTGGCCGTCGGGGATGCGACGCCGACGACGGGTCACGCCGGCGCGGCACCCGTCGACTACGATGAGTTCGGCTTCCCGGCCCACTCGGCGTCGTCGGAGCGGCGCGCGCCGAGCGTCGAGGATGCGGCGGGCGAGGGGGGCGCCCTCGAGCCGGCGACGCTCGACTACCTCGCCAACGAGGTCGGAGCGCCCGCCGAGCTCCCGATGCACGAGTCGCCGTCGTCCCCCACGGATGGCCTCGTGCTGCTCGACGACGGAGGCGCGTCGGGCGGCTACTCGGAGCGGGGCACGCCGCCGGCTGGCACCGTGGATACGCTCTTCCAGGGGGCGCCGGTGCAGACGCACGACGACGCCGCGGCCGCGGCGCTCGCGGGCGCCTTCGGCGACGCGGCGCCCGACGAGGAGCAGGGTCCGGCGGCGCGCGACGCGCGCGACGCGCGGGACGGCGCGGCGACCCCGGCGCGGGCGAGTGGCGCCCGCGCGGCCGTCGGGGCACGGGCGGCGCAGGTAGCGCGCGGTGAGCTCTCGCTCGATCACGTCTTCCGCGACACGCCCCGTCGGTCGGCCGGCCAGCGCCGGTCCACGCCGGGCTTCTCCTTCGATCAGTTCTTCAACGACACGTCCTCCGCCCAGGCGAGTGCGCGGGGCGAGGGCGCGGGGGACCCCTCGGCGAACGCCACGCCGGGCGCCGGGGGCGCGGGCGCCGACGAGTCGCCGGCGGACATCGAGCAGTTCAACGCGTGGCTCGAGGGGCTGAAGAAGAAGTGAGGATCGCGGTCCTGAACGGCCCGAACCTCAACCTGCTCGGCACCCGCGAGCCCGCGCTCTACGGAACGACGACGCTGGCGGAGATCGAGGAGCGGCTGCGGCACGTCGCCCTCGAGCTCGGAGTGGAGGTGGAGTGCGTGCAGCGTAACGGCGAGGGCGAGCTCATCGATGCGGTGCACGCGATGCGCGGGCGGTGCGCGGGTGCGGTGGTGAACGCCGGCGCCTACAGCCACACCAGCCTCGCGCTGCGCGACGCCTTCGCCGCCGTCGCGGTGCCGTTCGTCGAGGTTCATCTCACGAACATCTACGCCCGCGAGCCGGAGCGGCGCCACTCGGCGCTGGCCGCCGGGGCGCGCGGCGTTCTGTGCGGCTTCGGGGCGTACGGCTACGAGCTCGCGCTGCGCGGGCTCGTGCACTCCCTCGCCGTCCGTGGCTGACCGCCGCCCGGAGCGGCTCGCCGCGCTCGTCGCGTCGCTCGAGTCCTCGCGGCTCGACGGCGTGCTGCTTACCAGCCTCGCGAACATCCGCTACGTCACCGGCTTCTCCGGCTCGAGCGCGCTCGCGTTCGTGACGGCGCGGGGCGAGGTGCTGTTCTTCACCGACTTCCGCTACCAGACGCAGGTCGGGGAGGAGATCGGCGACTTCGCGCGCGTCAGCGTCGAGGGGCAGAGCCTCTGGGCGGGGCTCTGGCAGACGCTCCCGCAGTACCCGCACGTCGAGGTCGCCGGCTTCGAGTCGCCCCACCTCGTGCACCGCGACTTCGAGCGCCTGCTCGACCCCGGCGCCCGGTGGCAGTGGCGCCCGACGGCGGACGTCGTCGAGGCGCTGCGCGAGCGCAAGGACGAGGACGAGGTCGCGCTGATCGCCGAGGCGGCGGACGTCGCGACGCGCGCCCTCGAGCGGACGCTCGGGCAGCTCCGCGCCGGCATGACCGAGCTCGAGGTGGCCGGGACCCTCGAGCACGCGCTGCGGGCCCTGGGGAGCGAGTCGTTCCCGTTCGAGACGATCGTCGCCAGCGGTCCGCGCGCGGCGCTGCCGCACGCGCGCGCCTCCGAGCGGCGGCTCGAGCCGGGCGACTTCGTGCTCCTGGACTTCGGCGCGCAGCGCGGCGGCTACTGCGCGGACGTGACGCGCACGGTCGTCGTCGGGCGCGCCGACGCCGAGCAGCGGGCGGTCTACGAGATCGTGCGCGCCGCGAACGAGACCGCGGCGAGCGGCGTGCGCGCCGGAATGCGCGGCCGGGATGCCGATGCGCTCGCTCGCGGCTACATTGAGCGCCACGGCTACGGCGAGGCGTTCGGCCACAGCCTAGGCCACGGGCTCGGCCTCGAGGTGCACGAGGCGCCGCGGCTGGCGAGGACCGCCGACGCGCCGCTCGCCGCCGGCGCCGTGGTGACGATCGAGCCCGGCATCTACCGCCCCGGGTGGGGCGGGGTGCGGATCGAGGACGACGTGCACCTGGGTCCCGCCGGTCCCGCAGTACTGACGCACTTCACCCGCGACCTGATCGAGATCGGCTGAGCGACCTCCGCGCGCCGGCGCCCGGCGCCTGTCCGCCGTCACCGACGCCGAGCGACTCTCCCCCCCTCCCATGATCGACCTACGTTACGTCAAGAAGCTCATCGACATGCTCGACGGCTCGACCGTCGACTCGATCGAGATCTCCTCCGAGAAGGGGATGAAGATCCGCATCTCGAAGACGCCGACGCAGCGCGGCACCGTCCAGATGGCGGCGCCGATGCCCGGCATGATGGCCCCCGCGATGCTGCCGGCCCCCGCGGCGGGCGCCCCGGCGCCGGGCGCGGTGGGCGCTCGCGGCACGCCAGCCGAGGGGACGCTGGCGGTCGGCGACGGGGAGGGGCGCGCCGAGGCGGCGAAGAGCCGGCTGCTCGAGGTCAAGTCGCCGATGGTCGGGACCTTCTACGGCGCGCCGGAGCCGGGAACGCCCCCCTACGTCTCGGTCGGCGCCCGGGTCGCCAAGGGGCAGGTGCTCTGCATCATCGAGGCGATGAAGATCATGAACGAGATCGAGAGCGAGTTCTCGGGCGTCGTGCGCGAGGTGCTGGCGCAGGACGCGCACCCCGTCGAGTACGGCCAGGTCCTCTACCGCGTCGACCCCAATGGCTAGCCGCGCGCCCGAGGCGGCGCCGCCGGCTCCGGGCGGCGCCGCGCCGTTCAACTTCAAGGGCGTCCTGCAGCAGCTCGTGCAGCAGAACGCGTCCGACCTGCACCTCAAGGTCGGCCGCCCGCCGACGCTGCGGGTGCAGGGGGACCTCGTGCCGCTCGCCCTCCCGGCGATGAAGCCCGAGGACCTCAAGTCGCTCGCCGAGCAGGTGATGACGCCGAAGCAGGTGAAGGAGTTCGCCGAGCACAAGGAGGCCGACTTCGCGATCGGCGTCCCGGGCATCGGCCGCTTCCGCGTCAACGTCTACCAGCAGCGCGGGACGATCGCGTACGCGCTGCGCGCCATCCCGTACCAGGCGAAGAGCGTCGCCGAGCTGAACCTGCCGCCGGTGGTCGAGCAGATCGCGCTCCGGCCGCGCGGGCTGGTGCTGGTGACCGGGGTGACGGGCTCCGGCAAGAGCACGGCGCTCGCGTCGATGATCCAGCACATCAACGAGCAGCGGCGCGCGAACGTGATCACGATCGAGGACCCGATCGAGTTCCTGCACCGCGACATCAACTGCCACATCAACCAGCGCGAGGTGGGGACGGACACGGCGAGCTTCGGCGCGGCGCTGCGGCGCGTGCTGCGCCAGGACCCGGACGTCATCCTGCTCGGCGAGATCCGCGACCTCGACACGCTCGACACGGCGCTCAAGGCGGCGGACACCGGGCACCTGGTGTTCTCGACGCTCCACACGACGGACGCGACGCAGACCATCAACCGCGTGCTCTCGTTCTACCCGCCGCACCAGCAGGCGGAAGTCCGGTTCGCGCTCTCGGGCGCGCTCGCCGCCGTCATCTCGCTGCGTCTCGTGCCCCGCGCCGACAAGCCGGGCCGAGTGCCGGCGTGCGAGGTGCTCATCAACACCGCCGCGGTGCGCGACCAGATCCGCGACATGACCACCGCGCTCAACATCCCGGACCTGATCAAGGAAGGGACGACGCAGTACGGGATGCAGAGCTTCGACCAGTCGCTCATGGGCTGGTACTCGCAGGGGATCATCTCGTACGAGAGCGCCGTGTTCTACGCCACGAACCCGAGCGAGTTCGCGCTCCGCGTGCAGGGCGTCGCGGCCTCGAGCGACACGAGCTGGGACGGCTTCCAGCAGGAGACCGCGCCCTGACTCGCCCCCGGCGGCGCGCCGCCTCGCCGCGCGCCACCGCCCGTCCCGCCCCGCCGCACGCCTTCGCTTCGCCCTTATGTTCAAGAAAGTCCTGATCGCCAATCGCGGCGAGATCGCGCTGCGCGTCATCCGCGCCTGCCGCGAGCTCGGCATCCAGACCGTGGCCGTGTACTCCGAGGCGGACCGCGAGTCGCTCCACGTGCGCTTCGCGGACGACGACGTCTGCATCGGCCCGGCGCCGGCCCGCGACTCCTACCTGCGCATCCCGCGCCTCATCGCGGCCGCCGAGATCACCGGCGCCGACGCCATCCATCCCGGGTACGGCTTCCTCGCCGAGAACGCGGAGTTCGCCGAGACCTGCGCCGCGTCCAACATCGCCTTCATCGGGCCGACGGCGGAACAGATCCGCGTCATGGGCGACAAGGCCGCGGCGCGCAAGCAGATGCAGAGCGTCGGCGTTCCGATCGTCCCCGGCACGCCGGGCCCGGTCGAGGACGTCGAGGAGGCGCTGGAGTTCGCGCGCTCGATCGGCTTCCCGGTGATCATCAAGGCCGCCGCCGGCGGGGGCGGGAAGGGGATGCGTGTCGCAAAGGACCCGGACGACTTCGCGCGCTCCTTCCAGCTCGCGCGCTCGGAGGCGCTCTCCGCCTTCGGCAACGGCGACGTCTACGTCGAGAAGTACCTCACGCGCCCGCGCCACATCGAGTTCCAGATCCTCGGCGACAAGTTCGGCAACGTCATCCACCTCGGCGAGCGCGACTGCTCGGTGCAGCGGCGCCACCAGAAGCTGATCGAGGAGGCGCCGTCGCCCGCCGTCGGCCCGGAGCTGCGGGCGCGGATGGGCGACGCCGCCGTGCGCGGCGCGAAGTCGATCGACTACGTGGGCGCGGGGACGATCGAGATGCTGCTCGACGAGGACGGGTCGTTCTTCTTCATGGAGATGAACACCCGCATCCAGGTGGAGCACCCGGTGACGGAGATGCTCACCGGCGTGGACCTCGTGAAGGAGCAGATCCGGGTCGCCGCCGGCGCGCCCCTCTCGGTGATGGAGCTGCCGCCG